>NZ_JBSGCD010000031.1:0-86843 GCF_053601675.1 Micromonospora sp. NPDC004704
AGCCGCGTCATCACCTGCTCCGGATACATGCGCGACCAGGTCAACAACCTCTTCAACCTCCCCACCACCCAGATCGACGTCGTACCCAACGGGGTGGAGACGCACCGGTGGAAGGCGAGTGCCGCCGCTGTCGCCGCCGCCCGCAAGCGCTTCGCCGGAGATGGCCCGCTGGTCACCTTCGCCGGCCGCCTGGTGTACGAGAAGGGCGTCCAGCACCTCATCGCGGGACTGCCCCGGCTGCGCCGGGAGCACCCCGGACTGCGCCTGGTCATCGCCGGCGACGGCCCGTACCGGGGTGAGCTGGAGGCCGACATCGACCGGCTCGGGGTACGGGGCGCGGTCACCATGCCCGGCTTCCTCGGCGGATCGGACCTGCCCGCGATGATGGCGGCGTCGGACTGCTTCGCGGTGCCGAGCATCTACGAGCCGTTCGGCATGGTCGCGCTGGAGGGTGCGGCAGCCGGGGCCCCGCTCGCGGTCGCCGCCACGGGTGGGCTCGCCGAGATCGTCGAGACCGGGGTGACCGGGATGACCTTCGAGCCGAAGGACCCGGACGCGCTCGCGGACGCCGTACACGCCCTGCTGGCCGACAGTGACCGGGCGCGGGAGCTGGCCCGCCGTGCCCGGCGGATGGTGGCCGACGACTACGGGTGGGCGTCGATCGCACAGCGCACCGCCGCCACCTACGCCACCGCGATCGACAAGGCCTCGGCGTTCACCACCGAGCAGGCGGCGCACCGGTTGGCGCACGGCCGGCCGGTGCTGGACATCCCGGCGGGGAACCTGCTCGCCGCCGTCGGCGTGCGCTGACCGCAAACGGTCCCGGTATACGACTCCGGCCGCCGATGCCCGAGGGCGTCGGCGGCCGGTGGTGTCACGGCTCAGAGTTGTACCGGTGGCACCGTTCAGCGCTGGTCGACCGGGACGAACGCCCGCTCGCCGGCACCGGTGTAGAGCTGCCGCGGACGGCCGATCTTGGTCTCCGGGTCCGAGATCATCTCGCGCCACTGGGCGATCCAGCCGGGCAGCCGGCCGAGCGCGAAGAGCACGGTGAACATCTTGGTCGGGAACCCCATGGCCTTGTAGATCAGGCCGGTGTAGAAGTCCACGTTCGGGTAGAGCCGACGCGACACGAAGAAGTCGTCGGCGAGCGCGATCTCCTCGAGCTGCAGCGCGAGGTCGAGCAGCGGATCGGGCTTGTTCATCCGGGCGAGTACGTCCTGCGCGGCCTTCTTGACGATGGCCGCCCGCGGGTCGTAGTTCTTGTAGACCCGGTGGCCGAAGCCCATCAGCTTGACGCCCTGCTCCTTGGCCTTGACCCGGCGGACGAAGGCCTGGACGTCCCCGCCGTCGGCGCGGATGCCCTCCAGCATCTCCAGTACCGCCTGGTTCGCGCCCCCGTGCAGGGGACCGAAGAGCGCGTTCACGCCGGCCGAGACCGAGGCGAACAGGTTGGCCTGGCTGGAGCCGACCAGCCGGACGGTGGAGGTGGAGCAGTTCTGCTCGTGGTCGGCGTGCAGCACGAACAGCATGTCGAGGACGCGGGCGACAACCGGGTCGACCTCGTACTCCTCCGCCGGTACGCCGAACGTCAGGCGCAGGAAGTTCTCCACGTACCCGAGGGAGTTGTCCGGGTAGAGCTGCGCCTGACCGATCGACTTCTTGTACGCGTACGACGCGATCGTCGGCACCTTGGCCATCAGGCGCACGGTGGAGATCTCGACGTGCTCGGGGTCGAACGGGTCCAGGCTGTCCTGGTAGAAGGTCGAGATGGCGCTCACCGCCGAGGAGAGCACCGCCATCGGGTGCGCGTCGCGCGGGAACCCGTCGAAGAACCGCCGCATTTCTTCGTGGAGCAGCGAGTGCCGGCGGATCCATTCACTGAACTCGGTGAGCTGCTGGGCGGTGGGCAGCTCGCCGTAGATCAGCAGGTACGAGACCTCCAGGAACGAGGCCTTCTCCGCCAGCTGGTCGATGGGGTATCCGCGGTAGCGGAGAATGCCCGCATCTCCGTCGATGTAGGTGATCTCCGAGGAGCAGGCGGCGGTGTTGACGAAACCCGGGTCGTAGGTGACGTACCCGGTCTCCCCCAACAGCTTGCCGACGCCGATCCCGGACGGGCCCTCGACAGCGGGCCGCACCGGCATAGACAGTTGCCCGCCGGGGTGGTCGAGCTTGACATCCGTCATGTGGTTCCTCGCTTCGGCGGCAAAATCTTCGTTGAATTGCCTCTGTTCCTACGGTAATCGTGGCGCGGAACCAACACCTGGCCATGGTCGAGCGGTGAGGGATGCGTCACGCATCACCCCACTTGCGAAACTGTCGCCTTGAATGTCGCCTAAGTCACAGGCGTAACCGGCGCAACTCGGCACCGTCGCTGACCAGGAACAACTCCAGCTTGTTCGCACCGGGGACGAACAGCGACTCGTCGCTCACCAGGGCACCGAAGCGACGACCGTTCTTGTCCGGGTCGACCACCGGGACAACCGCCCCGATCCGGCCGTTGACCGCGACCGCGATCCTGGCGCCGGTACGCACCGAGTCCGGGACCGTGCCGCAGACCAGCGCGGGCAGTCGCCCGCCGTTCGGGTCGATGTTGTCGAAGGCGTCCCGATTGATCACGCTCACCCCGGTCCGGTCGTCGCTGACCGGCAGGTCAGCGACCCGACGCCCGATCAGCTCGGGGAACGGGGGCGCGGGCAGCTTCGGCCGGGCGGCGCCGCTCAGCACCTCGGCGAAGGTCTCGCCGGGGAGTTGCAGGGCGAACGTGGGCTGGTCGTGGAACCGTTTCTCCGTCCGCTCCCGGCTGACGTCCGGCGCGACCAGACCGTCGACCGACCAGGGAATCCGGACCTGTGCCCGGTCGGCGATGGTCGGCAGCAGGTCGACGTGCTCCCAGTTGCGGTCGTCGATCCGCCCGTCCCGCTGCCCCGGCTCCTTGACGAACAGCGGCACCCAGGCCACCTCGCCGGGAGACCGGTCGATCGACGCCCGGCCCCGCCCCTGGACCCCGGGCGTGAAGCTGAGTCCGTGGTCGGCGGTCACCACCACCAGGGCGTCGTCGTAGAGCCCGGACTCACGCAGCGTACGGAGGGTCTCACCGATCAACCGGTCGGTGTACCCGAGTTGCAGCAGGTGACGCTGCCGGGCCAGTTCCACCCAACCGTCACCGTCGTTGGGCATACCCGGCGGTGAGTCGTACCGCATGCCCGACGGGAGGTAGTTCCACGGGGTGTGCGGCATCAGCAGGTGCAGGAAGTGCAGCGTGGGCCGTTCGGCGGGACGCAGGTCGGCGAGGAACCGGGTGAACCGGGCCGGCTGGTTGACGTCCAGTTCGCCCCACCGGAACCTCGGGTCGGTCGGCGGCGGCTGTTGCTCCTGCTCCTCGAGTTCCGCCTCCTGGCGGGTGGCCTCCCGGTACGACGACTCCGGGTCGTCGGGTACGTCGACGGGCGAGACGATCTGGCGGAGCAGTCCGACGCTCTCCCGCAGCAGCACCGGCAGTCCACCGCGGACCGGCGTCTCGCGCCGCGCACACTCGCTCGGCGGGCAGAGCTGGCTGATGCTCTCCTGGACCTTGAGGTCGTAGGTCCCGCCCAGCAGGGTGAACAGGTTGTCCGGGTACTGCGAGTAGTGCGGGGCCCGTGCCGACGACGGGTAGCGGCCGGTCAGCATCGCCGGCAGCGCGTACGGGGTCCACCCGCTCACTCCGGTGGCGTTGCGGTACCAGGTTGATCCGCCGGCCAGTGCGGCGAAGTTGGGGAACCGGGTCGCGTCGACCGTCCCGCCCTCGCCGAGCAGCGAGACCAGCGGCAGCTCGTCCAGGACGAGCATCACCACCGGTGGATGGCTGGCCGACTCGTGCGCGGCGCCGGGACCCGAGCCGCGCTCGGCCGGCAGCACGACCGCCGAGGCCGGCGAGGCGAAGACGAAGAGCAGGACAAAAACCAGCGGGCCGGCGGCGGCGATCCGCAGTAGCTGTCCGGCCGCCCGCCAGCGCCGGTACGCGTACGCCCCGGCGGCGCCGACGAGCAGCGCGACCAGTGCCAACGGCAGCCCTCGCCAGGGCAGCAGGTGTTTGCCGACCTGGATCGCGAGCGCGGCGAGCAGCAGCCCCAGCGACACGGTGTGCACGACGCCCCGGACCACCGGCCCGATCAGCCGGATGAGCGCGCCGACCCCCCAGACCAGCACCGGGATCGGGACGGTGAAGGCTGCCACCAGCAGCAGGATCTCCACCGGCCCGGCACCGTAGAAGAGGAAGAAGTCGGGGCTGCGTCCGGTGACGTCGAGCAGCGGTTGGGTGATCACCAGCCCGCAGAGTGCCACGATCTCCAGGAACGCGGGAAGTTCCGAGCGCCACCAGCGGGACAGCCGGCCCCGGCCGCGCGGGGTGGCCGGGTCAGCCACGCGGCACTCCGACGTAGAGCGTCCGGGTGCCCGACGGAAGTTCCTCCCGCGCGGTGATGTCGCACCGCCGGGCCAGTAACCGTTCGAACTCCTCCCGGCGGTAGTCCGGAAAGAGACCGGCCGGCTTGTTGGCCAGCAGCCGCCGGGCCATCGGGTCCTCCGGGTGGACGAACTCGGCCACCAGCCGACCGCGCGGACCAGCGGTCGCCAGGAATCCGACCAGCCAGTCGACAACCCGGGGCAGCGGCACGTTTCGGCCGATGGCCAGGTGGTGGATCACGGCCAGGGCAAGCACCGCGTCGACATCGGCGCGGGCCGCGAAGGAGGCCCGTTCGACACCGCCCCAACCCCCGCCGGGTGAGGGGTCGGCCAGGTCGAGCACCAGCGGCAGGATCCGCCGTTCACCGTCGGCCCGCAGGCGCCGGTAGAGGTGCTCGACCACCGCCGGATCGCTCTCCGCCGCCACCACGTACGCGGCGTGCCGGGCGGCGAGTCGGGAGTAGTCGCCGTCGTTGGCGCCTAGGTCGAGCACGAGTTGCGGGGCCGCCCCGGCCAGCGCCGACTCGACGAAACGCTCCTTGCGCTCCCGGTCGGCCTCGGAGTAGCCACAGGTCTGGCGGTACTGCTCCCAGTGACTCGCCGGGGGCTGCCAGTCCAGCCGGTGGACCAGCTTCTCCACCGCCCGTACGCCCGACAGCACCAGGTCCCGCGAGAAGCCGGCGTCGCGCAGTTCGGCCCGGACCGTCCCGGTGCTCGCGTCGGCGTGCCGGGCCTGCATCGCGTCGTGCAGGTACACGTGCTTGAGCACGCCCGCGGAGAACCGGCGGGTGCCGCCGAAGACGCGGCGCATCTGGCCGGGTTCGACGCCGTCGATCCGGGATCGCAGCCAGGGCTGGAAGTCCAGGTCGAGGTGCGCCTGCAACATCAGTGGGTAGAGCAGGGTCTGGCAGAACTGCCGGTAGCCGGCCCAGGGCTCGCCGTCGCGCGCCCGTTCGAAGGAACCGATGTCGATGAAGACCGGCGTGGCGCCCCGCCACTGCAGGTTGTACGCCGAACCGTCCTTGGTCGTGAACCCGCAGTCCAACGCGGCGGTGAGGATCTCCAGGTGCAGCAGCGCCGCGTCCCGGAGCATCCCGAACGACCACTCGTACGGGTAGGAGACGAACGGTATCCGCTCGTGCCGCAGCACCGTGTCCCAGGAGGTGTCGTCGGGCATCGACAGGGTGTCCCGGTCGACGGGTTCGGTGCCGCAGACCTTGCCTGCGGTGAGCAGGGGTGGGAAGAACTCGCTGGCCGCCAGCGCGTGCCAGTCCTCGGTGGCTCGCCGGTCGAGCCCGCGCAGCACCTGCCCGTCGAGGTAGAAGACCCGGTTGCCGGGGTCGCGGAACGAGCCCGGCTCCGCGCGTACGCCGGCCTCCGATGTGGAAAGTGGTGGCGGGGACATCTGCGACCGGGCCCCGCTCTCAGTCCTTCTCGGCCGGCTGCCGGCGCAACCGGCCGACCAGCCGACGCCAGTACAGCTTGGCCGCGACCGCGACCCCGGCGGCACCGCCGATCACCGCCTGCACGATGAGACTGCCGGATCCGGCATCCAGATAGGCCAGGTCCATCTCGGCCGCCCCTTTCATTTTCGTCCCGCATGTTGATACGTCGGACGGCACCGCGAGCCCGCCGCGCCGGCCGGGACGGCGTCCGCGTCGGCGTGTCGCGAAGAGTCGTCCGGTGCCGGCAACCCCCTGCTCATCTGGGCTTCAGGTGCCGTTAACCACACCGTACGCCGGAGATCGCCCGCTCGCACTCGCACTGCGGACCTGGTGCCGGGTGTCCGATTCGCGCTCCACGAACGGGTGTCCGATTCCTTCAAGACGGGCGCCGACCGGCGACCCTAGGGTGGGGCAATGCCACCTCAACTGGATGTGATTGCCCTGGTCGTTGCCGACATGGGCCGCTCGCTGACCTTCTACCGCCGCCTCGGGTTGGAGATCCCGGCCGACTCGGACGGAGATCCGCACGTGGAGGCACTTCTTCCCGGCGGGCTGCGTCTGGCCTGGGACACCGCGGAGATGACCTCCTCGATCGACCCGAGCTGGTCCATGCCCACGGGCCACGGTCGGATCACTCTCGCCTTCCGGTGCGAGAACCCCGCCGAGGTCGACTCGGCGTACGCCGAGATGACCGAGGCCGGCTACACCGGGCATCTCAAACCCTGGGATGCCTTCTGGGGCCAGCGCTACGCCACCCTGCTCGACCCGGACGGCAACGGGGTGGACCTCTTCGCCCCACTCACCTGACCGCGCCGTGAGCTCCAACCCGGTCCACCGCTCGCGGCTTCGGCGGCCCGATCACCGGCACGATCCCGGGCGGCTAGGTGATCAGGTCGCGGGGTGGGACGCCGGTCAGCGCCCGGATCTCCCGGGACAGGTGCGGCTGGTCGGCGTAGCCGGTCCGTACCGCGGTGTCGGCGGCCGGTACTCCGGCCCGGAGCAACGCCACGGCCCGCTGCATGCGCAGGATCCGGGCCAGTGTCTTCGGCCCGTAGCCGAACAGCGCCCGGCTGCGCCGGTGGAGTTGGCGGGGGCCGAGGCCGAGATCGGCGGCGGTGCCGGCCACGTCGTCACCGGCATCCAACCGGGCGACCACCGTACGGGCGATCGGGTCGGGGCCACCACCGTCACCCAGCCGGGCCGCCGCCACCGACTCCAGCAGGCGTTCGGGGCGGTCCGCGTACGCGACCCGCTCGTCGAGCTCACGGGTGCGGGAGTCGGACCAGAGCGCGGTGAGCGGGACCCGCTGGTCGCGCAGCTCGTACGCCGGCAGACCGAACACGGCCGGCCCGGTGCCGGGCGGGAACCGCAGTCCGACGTACCGCTCCCCCGTGGCGGTCCCGACGTGGGCGGTGGTGTCCGGCCCGGCCACCAGCAGCCCGTGCCGCTCCGACCAGATCAGGTCCATGCACCCGTCGGGCAGGACCCGGACCGGTGCCGCCCCCGGCGTCGCCGTGCTCCACCACAGGACGGCCCCGCGCACCAGCGCGGAGGTGGTCTCCCGGTACATGTCCCCCAGCCTGCCAGCACCGGCCACCGGCCTGGTCTGCGGCCCGCCGGGACCCGGCCGGGTGGGTCGGAATGCGGTGCTCGTGCCGCTGGTGCGTCTTCCGGCACGGCCGGTGTCCTGGAAGCCGACACTACCGAGGGTTACGGAGTGTCAGCCTGACAGCTATGACACGTTTCGCCGCGGGCAAGATAGAGGCCTTCGTCGGGCCGCCCGAACTCGGCGCCGCCGACGATCTCGAACAGGTCATCGTCGGGTTCATCAACGACGCCAGGGATTCCCTCGACGTCGCCGTACAGGAACTCGACTCCGAGCCGATCGCACAGGCACTGCTCGACGCCAGGTTCCGTGGTGTCGACATCCGGATCGTGCTCGAACAGGACTATCTCCGTACGGCCAAGGTGCCCAAGGTGGCGGCGCGCGCCGGCGAATCGGCGCAGGCCGCCCAGCGGCGGGTCCAGTGGGCGGCCGAACCCGGCGCCCGCAGTCTGGAGCCCAACCGCAAGATCATGGCCGCGCTCCTGCGCTGCGCCGTCGACGTCAAGGCCGACTACAACCCGGCGATCTTCCACCAGAAGTTCATCGTCCGCGACTACCGGAGACGGGCCGGAGCCACGTCGGCGGTGCTGTCCGGGTCGGCCAACTTCACCGGAACCGACTGCCACCGCAACCTCAACCACGTGGTGACCTTCCACGACGCCCGGATCTGCCAGGAGTACGCGGGCGAGTTCACCCAGCTCCGCGCCGGGCTGTTCGGTCGCGGCGCGCACGGGAAGGTGCCCCGGGCCTACAACCTCGGCGGGATACCGGTGAAGGTGCTCTTCGCGCCGGACCACGCGCCGGAGCTGGAGATCATGAAGCAGATGCTGAAGGCCACCGGCCGGGTGGACTTCGCCGTCTTCACCTTCGCCGGCTCGTCCGGCCTGGACGACGCCATGATCGCCCTGGCCGCCGCCGGCCGTACGGTCACCGGCGCGGTGGACCCGGGTCAGGGGGCGCAGCGGTGGGCCGCGACGCACGACCTGAACCGGGCCCAGATCGCCCTCTACGCCCCGATCAGGTCACCCGCGTTCGGCAAGCTGCACCACAAGCTCATGACGATCGACGACAGTACGGTGATCGCCGGTTCGTTCAACTACACCGCACCCGCCAACCAGTACAACGACGAGAACATCTTCGTGCTCGGCAGCCCGTACCCGGATCTGCCGGCCAGCGAGGGCGGGCCGGTCGACCTCGGTCGGTGCGCCGAGCTGACCGGCTTCTTCCGGGCCGAGATCCAACGCATCATCGACGCGGGCGAACGTTTCGCCGGGGCGGGTTAGCCGCGACGGGTCGGGCGCTCCGGATCAGACGACCACCTGGTCACGCCAGGAGTGCGTGGGGTCGTAGCCGAGGATCCGGCGGGCCTTGTCGATCGACATCAGGGTCTCGTTGCCGACGAGTTCGCGGGTCAGCGGGACCTCCGGGAAGAGTTCCGCGGCCAGTTTCGCGCTGGGACGGCTCATCACCGTGTCGGCGTTGGCGATCACAAAAACATCGACCCCGGTCCCCTGGTGCTCCAGTCCGAGGCGGACCGCCTGGGCGCCGTCCCGGCAGTCGATGTACGACCACAGGTTCCACTTGCGCAGCACGGGATCGGCGTCGAAGGCCGGGAAGGCGGCATAGTCGGCCGGCTCCATCACGTTCGAGAACCGCAGACCGATCATCTTGAGGTCCGGCTGCCACCGGCAGAGCTGCCCGGCGAGTTCCTCCTCCAGGTGCTTGACCAGCGCGTAGTTGCTCTCCGGACGGGCCGGGTACTCCTCGTCGATCGGGATGTACGGCGGCGGGGTGTCGAACGGCAGCCCGAGCAGCGTCTCACTGGAGGCCCAGACCACGTTCCGGATCCCGACTGCCCTGGCGGCGGTGAAGACGTTGTAGGTCGCGGTGATGTTGTGGTGGAACGTCGCCGAATTGGTCCGCAGGCCCGGTGCGGGGATCGCGGCGAGATGCACCACCGCGTCCACGCCCGCGTGCCGGTCGTCGATCGCGCTGAGCGCCTCGATGGTCTGGCCGTAGTCGGCCAGGTCCACCCTCGTGTACGGGCACCGCGATGTCGCGGGTGGCGCCGCGTCGAGGTTGACCACCTGGTAACCGTGGTCGAGCAGGTCGTCGACAACCGCCCGACCGAGCTTGCCGCTCCCGCCGGTGACCGCGACCCGGGTCACCACTGTTCCGCACCCAAACACGAGATCATGCGACCAACTTAGGGCGTGTCCCGTCGCTGCGACGGCGGTGGGTTGACAAGAGCCGTCGACTTATCGATTATCGAGATATCGCTAATCGATAAGGTGGAGGTGTCTCATGAGATTCCGCAACCCTGACTGGCTAGCTGAACTGCAGGGTGTCGTGGTGGTTGCCCTGGTCGTCCTGGCCGGGATCATCGCGTTTAACGTCGTCACGCTCGCCGACGGCGGGCCCGTGACCGCCCAGGTTCCGGCCGACGCGGTGGCGGATGTCGCCGGTGCTACGGGTGGCCTGCGCACCGGAGTCGTCGTCGACGGTGACGTCGAGGTGCGGGTCGCGGACCCCACACCGGGCCAGCTCGTGGCGTACCACCTGACCGTGCTGCCGATGTTGGCCGTCGCGGCGGCGGTGCTGGTCCTGCTCTGGACCGTGCTGCGCCGCGCCCGTCGCGGAGATCCGTTCGCCACCGGTACCGTCCGGCGCCTGCGCCGGATCGGTTGGGTCGCCCTCGTCGGTGGCGTCCTGGCGCAGCTCGTACAGCTGCTCGCTTCCCTCGAACTGACCGCGCGGGTCACCGCCGACGGCGAGCAGTCCGCAACGCTGGACCTGACGCGGACCGGGTTGCTCCTGCTGCTGGGCTTCGGGTTCTTCGCCATCGCCGAGATCGTCAAGCGCGGGCTGGCGATGCGGACCGAACTGGAGACGGTGATCTGATGCCGCCCGAGGAGGATCACCGCGTCGACGTACATCTCGACAAGCTCCTGGCCGAACGCGGCCTGACCCTCACCGAGCTGGCCGACCGGGTCGGCCTGACCCTCGCCAACCTGTCCGTCCTGAAAAACGGTCGGGCGCGGGCGATCCGGTTCAGTACCCTGACCGCGCTCTGCCACGAACTGGACTGCCAGCCGGGCGACCTGCTCACCGTCCGCCGATCCTGACGGGCAGCGGTCATCGACCGCGCCGGACCGCCATCCAGGACAGCCGATCGGCCGCCGGGGACTGCTCCCCGGCGGCCGATCGAGTGTGGCGCGGACGCTCAGAAGCCGAGCGCGGACCGTCCGCCGACCACGGGAATGCGCAGTTCACTCTCGTTGGGCGCGACCCGCAGGCGGGTGCCGCCCAGCGGGAGCAGGGTGTACTCCTGGTCGCTGGAGAAGACCACCACGCCGATCCGGTGTCCGGCGGCGAAGATGTAGTCCTTGGGCTCCAGGGTCCACCTGTAGTCGTAGAACTTGCCCTGCTTGACCTTCTCGGTGCGGTCGGCGTCCTTGCGGTTCTGCGGATCCGTCCACCCTCGGGTCACCACGACGGGCGCGGCGGTCGACCCGGCCGGACCGTAGTCGACCAGGTAGGTGGTCAGGTTGGCGTCGGGCTTGTTGTCGATCGCCAGCCGCAGCCGCATCTCGGGCCGGCCGGAGAGCCGGACGTCCTGGGCGAGCACGGGCGAGGTGTAGGCCAGCCGGTTCGGGCTGGCGGTGTCCGGCTGGGCCACCAACTGGGTCGGCGCGATGGTCCGCCCCTCGTCGACGAACCCCTGCTCGACCTTGCCCTTCGGCGGCTTTCCGGTGGTCAGGGTGCCGGGCTGGGTCGCGCTGGTCGCGGCGAGGCGCAGGTCGACCTCGCGTGCGCCGGGGTCGGGCCAGTTGGCGTACGTGGTGTAGGCGCGGTTCTCACGCTGGACCACCGCGGTCGGCTCGTCCATGATTCCGTTGCGCACCCCCCACAACCAGAAGTCGAACCACCGGTTCTCGGTCTGCTTGTAGGTCCAGGACCTGCCGTCCGGCAGCGGTACGGTGGCGCCACTGCCGGGTCCACCGTGCCCGCCCTGGTGCAGCCAGATCTTGCGCGGTACGTCGTACCGGGCGAGCTGGTCCCACCAGCCGGCGAAGTTCTCGGTCTTGACGTTCCAGTCGTTGAGCCCGTGTACGACGAACACGCTGGCCTTCACGTCACGCGCGCCGCCGAGGTAGTCCCGCTCCTGCCAGAACCGGGTGTAGTCACCGGTGACCCGGTCCTGCTCCCTGGTGATCTCGGCGATCTCGTCGGCGCAGGTTCCCTCGGCCCGCGCCTGCCCGGCGGTGTACTGGGCCAGGATGTCGGCGTCCTCGCCCTGATAGGTGCCGGGGGCGACGACCAGGCCGTTCGCCCGGTAGTAGTCGTACCAGCTGCTGATCGCCGAGACCGGGATGATCGTCTTGAGGCCCTTCACCCCGGTGGTGGCGACCATGTTGGGCAGGGTGCCGTTGTAGGAGACCCCGGTCATCCCGACCGCGCCGGTGGTCCAGCCGGCGGTGACCGGAGCCCCGCTGGCGTCGAATCCCCTCGCCCGGCCGTTGAGCCAGTCGATGACGGCCTTGGTGCCGAGCGTCTCGGCCCGGTCGCCGCTGGTCGGGCAGCCGTCCGAGTCACCGGTGCCGATGCTCTGGCCGAGCACCACGGCGTAACCGCGGGGCACGTAGTAGTCGTCGAGCGATCCGGGGAGGTTGGCCTTCGCGATCGCGCGCTGGGCCTGCTCGCCGGCGGCCGAACGGGCACCGTTGCGGCCGGTCAGCCCGTTCTGCGGCAGCTCGTCCACCAGCACGCTCGGGTACGGCACGTCGCCCCAGGTGTCCTTGCGGTACGGGCTGTGCTCGAAGATCACCGGCACCTTGAAGCCCCTGGTGGCGGTCTCGGCGGGGCGGGAGATGTCGATCGCGACCCGGTCGAGGCGACCGTCGTGGTCGGTGTCCAGCGGCGTCTGGACGAACACCCGCTCCTCGATCGCGTCGGCGAGCGAGAAGACCGGCTGGGTCATCCCGTCACTGACCACAATGGTCGGAGGGGGCGTACGGGTACCGGCGGCGGCGGGCGCCACGGGTGCGGTCAGGACCAGAGTGCCGGTCAGGATGGCGGTGAGCAGCACCGGGTGACGGGGTCGACGCATGGGCAGTTCCCTTCGATCGGGCTCGTGGCCGGAACCGGTCAGGGGGACGAATCGAGTTGGTTCCATCGGCCACACATGCTAGGCGCGTCGACGCCCGTAGTCGATCAATCGCGGGCGTACCGGGTTTCCGGTTGCCGTACCGCAAGCGGGTGCCCAGGGACGGGAATCGCCGGTCCCGACGGGACCGGCGCGAGGTCGGTGGCCACAGTGCACAGTCGGGCGGGGCCTACCGAAGAAGCCGGGCGGTGAGGCCGGACGGGGTGGGCTCCCCGTCGGCTTCACCGCCCGGCGTACGTTCCGGCGGGGTCAGCCGCCGGGGTTCGACGGTGCCGGTGCCGGCGGCTGGTTGCTCGCCGGCGGGCCGCTGGGCGCGGGCGCACCGGCGGCGGCCGGCGGCGCGGCTGCCGGCTTCAGATCCTGCGGTACGGGCAGCGCGCTGCCCTTCACGTACTCGTCCCAGTCCATGTTCCAGGCGGTCCAGCCGTTGCCATCCTCGAGCTGGACCTCGGTCCCGCGCACGGTCACCAGGTCACCGACCTGGGTTGTCCGCATCAGGAAGGCGGCGTTGGCGGCGGAGACGTTGGTGCAGCCGTGCGAGACGTTCGTGCTGCCCTGATCGCCCTCGGACCACGGCGCCGAGTGGATGAACTCGCCGCCCCAGGTCAGGCGCTGGGCGTCCTGCACGGTGACGACGTACGGGTCGGCCGAGCCGGTCGTGTCGAAGACCGTCTGCTCGTGCTTCTCCATGATCACCATCTTGCCGCTGGACGTCGGGGTGCTCGACTTGCCGAGGCTGACCGGGATCTTGCGAACCAGCTTGTCGTCCTTGAACACCGACATCTGCTTGGTGTCGTTGTCGATGTCCAACGAGACCTTGTTGCCGATCCTGGCGGTGGCGGTCCGGTCGGCGTCACCGAACCCCTCCTTGCCCATCGGCACCCCGTCGAGCATGGCCTTGACGCTGATCGTCGTACCGGCCTTCCAGAAGTCCGGTGCCCGGTAGAAGACCTGCTGTCCGTCCTCGGTCCAGTGCCAGGCACCGGGCTGCGCCGGAGTGGTGGTGACAAAGAGCCGCTTCTGTACGTCGGCACGCTGTTCCTTGGGCACTCCCGGGTCGAAGTCGACCGTTACCGGCATCGCCACCCCGTACGTCCGTTTGTCCTGGAAATAAAGGGTGGAGAAGATTTCCCTGTCCGGCTTTCCCATGGTGGTGAAGTTGGTCGTCCGGGTTACTTCCTTGCCCGCGTCGTTGGTTGCGGTGACCTGCGCCGTATAGCGCTGTTTGTTCTTCAGCGCCTTGTCGGGCAGCCAGGACGAACCGTCCGTACGCAACGAGCCCGCGACCTTCCCACCCTTGTCGTCGGTGAGCGTTACCGCCGTGACCTTCCCGCCGGTGACGGTCAGGCCGACCTCGGTGCTGATCGGGAGGTCCTTCGCATTCGCCGCAGGACTGATCGCAAGTTGCGGCGGCGGAACCGCCGCCTTTGCGGCTTCCTTCTTGTCCTGCTCACTGGTGCACCCCACCAGGGCCAGTGACGCGGTAGCGACCATCGCCACCAGAATTGTGGCCCGACGCCTCTTTGTCATGATCCCCACCCCATTCCGCTAGCGTCTCGCCACATTGTGTAACGAGAGTCGCGGGCACCGCGTCGGTTCGGAACAGAAGAATCGAAGTGCGCATCGCGCATTCGAATTGATGCCGGACAGAACGCGTTGTTGCCGGACAGAACGCGGTTACCCGGTCCGGCGGCGGATAGACCAGTCGGATCCGGGTATGTCGGCGCGGTCCGCGAGGCGGGAGCACGGTCGGTCGGAGCAACCCGCCGACACGGGTGGGGCGGGATCGGGCACGATGGGCTTGTGACGGACGCGGTGATCTTTGACCTGGACGGCGTGATCGTGGACTCCGAACCGGTGTGGGAGGAGGTCCGCCGGCGCTACGTCGCCGATCACGGCGGCCAGTGGCAGCCGGACAGCCAACGCCGGCTGATGGGGATGAGCACCGGCGAATGGGCCCGGTACCTGAGCACGGAACTCGGGGTGGACCGCTCACCACAGCAGGTCGCCACCGAGGTGGTGGACGAGATGGCCCGGCGTTACCTGGAGCACGTACCGCTGATCACCGGTGCCGACGAGGTGGTACGCCGGCTCGCCGCGACCTGGCCGATGGGGCTGGCCAGCTCGTCGCCGGCCCGGCTGATCGAGGCCGCGCTGCGGGCCACCGGGCTCACCGACGCCTTCTCGGTGACGCTCTCCACCGAACAGGTCCCGCGGGGCAAGCCGGCGCCCGACGTGTACCTGCGGGTGGCCGAGCGGCTGGGGTTCGACCCCACCCGCTGCGTCGCGGTCGAGGACTCCTCCAACGGCGTACGGTCGGCCAGCGCCGCCGGGACCCGCGTGATCGCGGTGCCGCACGCCTCGTACCCGATCGACCCGGACGCACAACAGCTCGCCACCCTGGTCATCCCGACCATCCGCGACCTGACCGACCAGGCCGTACGGGACGCGGCGCCGGGGGCGGGACCGAGCGACGCTTAAGGCGGATCGACCCTCCACCCCGTCGTAAACCGGATAATCTGCGCGTATTCGGAGAAACGGGGAGGTGCGATCGGCATGCCCGAGGAGACAGAGCGGTCGTCGGTCACGTTGGCGGAGACGGAACGGTCGTCGGTCACGTTGGCGGTGAACGGCCAGCAGCACCGGCTCCGGCTGGACAACCGGACCACCCTGCTGGACGCGCTGCGCGAGCATCTCGGGCTGATCGGGGCGAAGAAGGGGTGCGACCACGGCCAGTGCGGGTCGTGCACCGTACTGCTCGACGGGCGCCGGGTGAAGAGTTGCCTGATCTTCGCCGTGGCCGCGTCCGGGTCGGCGGTGGTGAGCGTGGAGGGCCTGGCCGACGGCGACGACCTGCAACCGCTGCAACAGTGCTTCATCGACCACGACGCGTTCCAGTGCGGCTACTGCACCTCCGGACAGCTCTGCTCGGCCACCGGCATGCTCGACGAGGTACGCAAGGGGTGGCCCAGCGTGGTGACCGGGGACCTCGCCGCCGGACCGGTCCCCCTCACCGAGGAGGAGATCCGGGAGCGGATGAGCGGCAACCTGTGCCGCTGCGCGGCGTACCCGCAGATCGTGGCGGCGATCCGGGCCACCGCCACGGCGGAGGCGGTGCGATGAGGACCTTCCGCTACCACCGGGCCAGCGACCCGGCCGAGGCCGTACGGATGGTGGCCGGCGAGTCCGAGGCGGCGTACCTCGGCGGCGGTACGAACCTCGTCGACCTGATGAAACTGAGCGTGCAACGCCCCCGGCTGCTGGTCGACGTGACCCGGCTACCGCTGGGCTCGGTCGAGCCACTGTCCGACGGGGGCCTGCGGATCGGCGCGACCGTACGCAACAGCGACCTGGCCGCCCATCCCGTGGTCCGACGGGACTTCCCGGTGCTGACCCGGGCCCTGCTGGCAGCCGCCTCCGGCCAACTGCGCAACATGGCCACGGTCGGCGGCAACCTGCTGCAACGTACCCGGTGCGTCTACTTCCAGGACGTCGGCAAGCCGTGCAACAAGCGCGAACCCGGAACCGGGTGCTCCGCGCTGGAGGGCCAGAACCGGGACCTCGCCATCCTCGGCTGGTCGACGTCGTGCGTGGCCACCCATCCCTCCGACATGGCGGTCGCACTCGCCGCCCTGGACGCCCGGGTCGAGGTCCTGGAGCCGGACGGAGCCCGCGAGATCCCGCTGACCGAGTTCCACCGGCTGCCCGGCGACCGCCCGGACCTGGAGACGACCATGGCACCCGGTGGGCTGATCACCGGCGTACGGATCCCGGCTCTCCCGTACGCCCGGCACTCGACCTACCGCAAGGCACGCGACCGGGCCTCCTTCGCCTTCGCCGCCGGGTCGGTGGCGGCGGTGCTCGACCTGGACGGCGGCATCGTCCGCGAGGTGCGGATCGCGTACGGCGCGGTGGCCCACCGACCCTGGCGGGCCCGGCTGGCCGAGGAGACGCTGCGCGGTCAACCGGCCACGATGGAGAACTTCGGCCTGGCCGCGGACGAGGAACTGGCGGCCGCGCGTCCGTTGCCGAACAACGGATTCAAGGTGTCGCTGATCCACAACCTGACCGTGCGTACGCTCGCCGACCTGGCCGAGGCGGCGACCCGGTGAGCGCCCCGACCGTCGGCCGTCCGCACACCCGGCTGGAGGGGCGGGAGAAGGTCACCGGCGCGGCCCGGTACGCCGTCGAGTACCCGGTCGACGGCGTCGTGTACGCCTGGCCCGTGCAGGCCGACGTGGTGCGGGCCGGGATCACCCGGGTCGGCGCCGACGCCGCCCTCGCCACACCCGGCGTGCTGACCGTGCTGTGGTACGCCAACGCGCCCCGCCTGCACTCGGAGACGAACGTCGACCTGTTCCTGTTGCAGCGACCCGAGGTGCACTTCCGTGGTCAGGTGGTGGCCCTGGTGGTGGCCGAGTCGCTGGAGGCGGCCCGGGAGGCCGCCGGCCTGGTCCACGTCGACTACGACACGCTGCCGCACAGCACCGTGCTGACCGAGACGCATCCGGGCCTGTACTCACCCGACCACGTGAACCCGTCCTACCCCACCGACACCGCCCTCGGTGACTTCGAGGCCGGGTACGAGGCCGCGGAGGTACGGGTCGACCACGTGTACCGCACCCCGGCGTACCACAACAATCCGATGGAGCCACACGCCGCGACCGCCCAGTGGCGCGACGGAACGCTCGTGGTGCACGACTCCAACCAGGGCTCCACGCCCGTCGCCCAGGTCCTGGCCGGGCTGTTCGACCTGCCACCGGACTCGGTGCAGGTGATCAGCAAGCACGTCGGCGGCGGCTTCGGGTCCAAGGGCACACCGCGCTGCCAGTCCGTGCTCGCCGCGATGGCCGCCCGCGCGGTCGACCGGCCGGTCCGGCTGACCCTCACCCGCCAGCAGATGTTCTCGCTGGTCGGGTACCGCACCCCGACCATCCAACGGATCCGGCTCGGTGCCGACGCGGACGGCCGGCTCGCCGCCATCGCCCACGACGCGATCAGCCAGACCTCCACCCTGACCGAGTTCGCCGAGCAGACCGCCGTCTACACCCGCGCCATGTACGCGGCCCCGCACCGGCGAACCACGCACCGGATCACCCGGTTGGACGTACCGACGCCGTCGTGGATGCGGGCACCGGGTGAGTGCCCCGGCTCGTTTGCGCTGGAGTCGGCGATGGACGAACTGGCGGTGGCCTGCGGGGTGGACCCGGTCGAGCTGCGGATCCGCAACGACGCCCGGGTCGACCCGGAGGAGGGCATCCCGTACAGCAGCCGCAACCTGGTCGCCTGTCTGCGCGAGGGCGCGGAGAGGTTCGGCTGGGCGGACCGGGACCCGACCGTCGGCGTCCGGCGGCAGGGCCGCTGGCTGGTCGGTACCGGGGTGGCCGGGGGCAGCTATCCGGCCCGCGCCGGTGCCTCGTCCGCCTCGGCCCAGGCCAACCCGGACGGCACCTACGTGGTCCGGACCAACGCCGCCGACATCGGTACGGGAGCGCGTACCGCCCTCTGGCAGGTGGCCGTCGACGCGCTCGGCGCGCCCCCGGAACGGGTACGGATCGAGATCGGTGACAGCCGACTCCCACCGGCCCCGCTGGCCGGCGGTTCGACCGGCACGGCGTCCTGGAGTTGGGCCGTCAGCAAGGCCTGCCGGGCGCTGCGGGACCGGCTCGGCGACCGGCCGCCCACCCAGGAGGTACGGGTCGAGGCGAACACCACGCCGGAGACGAACGCCCTCTCGGCGGACCGCTCGTACGTGCGCTACGCCTTCGGCGCCCACTTCGTCGAGGTACGCGTCGACGTGGACAGTGGTGAGATCCGGGTCGGCCGGATGCTCGGCATGTTCGGTGTCGGGCGGGTGGTGAACCCGACCACCACCCGATCCCAGCTCATCGGCGGCATGACCATGGGCATCTCGATGGCGCTGCACGAGGAGGGTCTGCTCGACCCCCGCTTCGGCGACTGGGTCAACCACGACTTCGCCACGTACCACATCACCGCGAACGCGGACGTCGAGCGGATCGAGGCGGACTGGGTCGAGGAGGACGATCCGCATCTCAACCCGCTCGGGGTCAAGGGCGTCGGGGAGATCGGGATCGTCGGTTCGGCCGCCGCCGTCACGAACGCCGTGTACCACGCGACCGGCGTACGGATCCGCGAACTGCCGGTCCGGCTGGACAAGCTGCTGCCCCGGGTCACCGCGCTGCGGGGCTAGCGCTGGCACGGTGTCCGGCCACCGGCCGTCGTCACTGTCGATCGAGGTATCGATAACCAACAGTAGCGCGAATCCACCCGTTTCGCTACCATCCGTACCCGGAGCATGACCCGAGGTAGATCTTGGTGTCGTGTCGCGCAACCGCACGTCATACGCGTCCGAAGCGAACGCGCCATCTGACGACAGGGAGCCCCCGGTGACGGAAATTCAGCAGGTGTCGAGCGCCCACGCCTACCCGTTCAACCCGCCCGAACGGCTGGACCTCGACCCGAAGTATGCCGAGCTACGTGAGCACGAACCGTTGACCCGGATCCGGATGCCGTACGGCGAGGAAGCCTGGCTGGCCACCCGCTACGCCGACGTACGGGTCGTCCTCGGCGATCCCCGGTTCAGCCGGGCCGCCGCCGCGGCCCACGACGAACCCCGGAGCACACCGCAGCGGCTGGCGACCGGCATCCTCAGCATGGACCCACCCGAGCACACCCGGATCCGTACGCTGGTCGCCAAGGCGTTCACCGCCCGCCGGGTGGAGCAGTTGCGGCCGCGTACGCAGCAGATAGCGGACGAGTTGGTCGACGGGTTGGTCCACACCGGTCCCCCGGCCGACCTGGTCGAGGACTTCGCCACCCCGCTGCCGATCCGGGTCATCTGTGAACTGCTCGGGGTGCCGGTCGCCGACGAGCACAAGTTCCACCTCTGGTCCGAGGCGATCGTGTCGACCACCTCGCTGTCCCCGGAAACCATCCAGGAGTACTACGGCAACCTGTACGCGTACATGGGTGGGCTGATTGCGCAGCGTCGCGAGAAACCCACCGACGACCTGCTCGGCGCGATGGTACGGGCCCGCGACTCCGACGAGGGGCGGCTGACCGAGGAGGAGATGGTGCAGCTCGCGGCCGGTCTGCTCGCCGCCGGACACGAGACGACCGTCACCCAGATCCCGAACTTCGTCTACACCCTGCTCCGTAATCCGCAGGAGCTGGCCCGACTGCGGGCCGACCGGACACTGCTCCCCGGCGCGATCGAGGAACTGCTGCGCCACGTGCCGCTCGGCGCCGCCTCCGGCTTCGCCCGGTACGCCCTCGAGGACGTCGAACTCGGTGGTGTGCTGGTCCGCGCCGGTGAACCGGTGATCGTCGAACTCGGGTCGGCGAACCGGGACCACCGGGTCTTCGGCGACCCGGACCGGCTCGACCTCACCCGCGAGCACAACCCGCACCTGGGCTTCGGGCACGGCGTACACCACTGCCTCGGCGCGCAGCTCGCCCGGATGGAGTTGCAGGTCGCGATCGGTACGCTGCTCGACCGGCTGCCCGAACTGCGGCTGGCCATACCGGAGGCGGAGCTGCCCTGGAAGAGCGGGATGCTGGTCCGCGGTCTCAAGCACATGCCGGTCGAATGGTGAGCCCCGCCTGGCGGGTCCGGGTGGACTCGCGCCGCTGCATCGGCTCGGGAGTCTGCGCCGGGGCGGCGCCGAAGCACTTCGTCCTCGTCGACGGGCTGTCCACCCCGGTCGCCGAGACGATCATCCCGGCCGACGAGGTCGCCGCCGCGGCCGACTCCTGCCCGGTGGAGGCGATCACCGTACGGGACTCGACCGACGACCGGTTGATCGCACCGGAGCCCTGACCGGCACCGCTCGGTGGGATCCGGCCGGTGGTACCGAGCCGGCCCGGATCCCACCGACGAGCGCTCACGGACCAACCGGTGTCTAGGCTGAGCCGGTGATCTACAAACTGTTGGCGGCGGCGGAATGGGCCGAGGCCGAGACCCGGGATCGGTACGACGGTTCGGCGGTCGACCTCCAGGACGGTTTCATCCACCTCTCCGGCCGGGACCAGGTGGTCGAGACGGCGGCCCGGCACTTCGCCGGCCAGTCGGATCTCGTCCTGCTCACCGTCGACCCGGACCGGCTCGACGCCGACCTGCGCTGGGAACCGTCCCGGGGCGGCGCACTCTTCCCGCACCTGTACGGACCGCTGCCGACCGGCGCGGTGGTGGCGGTCGCACCCCTGCCGGCCGACCTCCCGGTGCCGGACGCGGTGGCCGCCCTGTTCACCTGAGCCCGGCCCGAGCCCGGCGCGCCGTCGGCCTGAAACCCGCTGGCCGAGCCCGGCGCGCCGTCGGCCCGAGACCCGCTGGTCGAGCCCGGCGGTGGGTCGGCGCAGCGGGACCATCCCACGTCAGCGCGTGGGTTGAGCGCCGCCGCGCAGGTCCTCCTCGATCCGCCGGGCGGTGGCGAGCAGCGGCGGCAGCAGTTCCCGGCGGATCACCTCGGAGGTGCCCCGGCTGGCGTGCGCCGACACGTTCAGCGCGGCGATGACCGAGCCGTCCTCGCCGTGGATGGGTGCGGCCAGCGACCGCAGCCCCTCCTCCAACTCCTGGTCGACCAGCGCGAACCCTTGGCTGCCGATCCGGGTCAGCGCGGCGCGCAGCTTGGCCGGGTCGGTGATCGTACGCCGGGTGAGCGGGCGCAACTGCGCCGTGTCGAGGTAGCCGGCGAGCCAGTCGGCCGGCTGTCCGGCCAGCAGCACCCGCCCCATCGAGGTGGCGTACGCGGGGAACCTGGTCCCGACGCTGATCGCCACCGCCATGATCCGTTTGGTCGGTACCCGGGCGACGTAGACCACCTCGTCGCCGTCGAGCACCGACATCGAGCATGACTCGTGGACCTGCGCGACCAGCGCCTCCATGTGCGGCTGCGCCACCTCCGGCAGGCTCAGGCTGGACAGGTAGGCGTAGCCCAGTTCCAGCACCCGGGGCCGCAGCGAGAACAGCCGCCCGTCCGTACGCATGTATCCCAGCTCGACCAGGGTGAGCAGGAAGCGGCGGGCGGCGGCCCGGGTCAGCCCGGTCGCGCGGGCCACCTCGCTCAGGGTGAGCTGCGGGTGGACGGCGTCGAAGGCCCGGATCACCGCGAGCCCGCGCTCGAGGGACTGGACGAACTCCGGACTACGCGACGCCGTCTCGGTCGCCTCGGTCACCCATCCTCCTGTTGCATAGTGCGCTGTGCGACCTTGAACGCCCGGTTCGCCGCTGGTACGCCAGCGTAGACGCCGACCTGCAGCAGGACTTCGAGGATCTCCTCGCGTGTCAGGCCGTTGCGCAGCGCGGCGCGTACGTGCATCGCCAGTTCCTCCTCGTGCTGCAGAGCGGCCAGCATCGCCAACGTGATGCAACTGCGGGTACGCCGGTCCAGGCCGGGACGGGTCCAGATCTCGCCCCAGGCGTACCTGGTGATGAAATCCTGGAAGTCGGCGGTGAACTCGTCGGTGCCGGCGACGGCCCGGTCCACGTGCGCGTCGCCGAGCACCTGCCGGCGTACCGCCATGCCGGCCTCGTGCCGCTCACGGTCGTCCATCGGGCTTCCCCGGCGATCCGAAGTGGTCCAGCAGCAGCTCGGTGACCGTGTCCGCCTGCTCGACGTTGGCCAGGTGGGCGGCGTCGGGCACCACCCGCAGCCGGGCGCCCGGAATTCTCGCGACGATCAGTTCGGCGTGCGGCACCGGCGTCGCCGGGTCGTCGGCTCCGGCGACCACCAGTGTCGACGCGGTGACCCGGGGCAGATCCGGCCGCAGGTCCATCGCCCCGATCGCCTCGCAGCAGGCGGCGTACCCGTCGGCCGGGGTCGAGGTCAGCATCGCCCGGTGGGCGGCGACCACCTCGGGCCGCCGTACCGCGAAGGTCGGGGTGAACCAGCGGGCGAGCACCGCGTCGGCAACCGCCCCGGTGCCGTCCCGGCGTACCGTCTCCGCCCGCTCCCGCCAGCCCTCCGGTGGGCCGAGCAGGGCCGAGGTGCAGAGCAGCGCCAGCCGTTCCACCCGCTGCGGGGCGTACGCGGCCAGCCACATGCCGACCATCCCGCCGAGGGACAGTCCCGCGTACGACACCCGCCGGATCCCGAGGTCGTCGAGCAGGTCCAGCAGGTCGGCGCCGAGACCGGCAATCGTGTACGGGGCGGACGGCGGAGCCGAACCACCGTGACCGGCGTGGTCGTACCGGATCACCCGGAACCGTGACGCCAGTACGCCAACCTGCGGGTCCCACATCTGTCCGGTGGTCCCCAACGAACTGCCGAGTACGAGCACCGGCGCGTCTTCGGGACCGTCGATCCGGGCGTGCAGTCGACTCGTCATCGGCCTACCTCCCCTGGCGGGTCACCGACCGGCCGCTGTTCCCGGTGCCGGGTCAGGGCGCGGTCGACGAAGATACCCGCGGATCCCAACCACCGGTGCGGGTCGAGTGCCCGGTCGAGGTCGTCGTCGGTGAGCAGGGCGCCGACCGTCGGGTCGGCGAGCAACGCGTCCCGGAGCGTCGCCCCGGAGCGGGACGACTCGGCGGCGGCTCGGGCGACCAGGTCGTGCGCGGCGGTACGCCCGACCCCGGATGCGAGTCGGGCGGCGACCGCCTCGGCCAGCACCAGCCCGCCGGTCGCGGCGAGGTTGGCCCGCATCCGGTCCGGCCGGACCCGCAGCCCGTCGAGCAGTCGCCGGGTCCGGAAGGCGACGCTGCCGGCGAGCCGGAGCAGGTCGAGCAGCGGTTCCCATTCCGCATGCCAGCCGCCGGCCGCCCGCTCGTGCTCCTGGATCGCGGCGGCGTACATCGTCGCGACCAGGTGTGGGGCGCGCCGGGCCGCCGCCGTGACGAGGATCGAGTCGACCGGGTTCTGCTTGTGCGGCATCGCCGACGAGCCGCCCCGTCCCGCCGCGCCGCCCTCGGCGACCTCCGCCACCTCGGACTGGGCGAGCAGGCCGACGTCGAGCGCGATCTTTCCGGTGGCCACGACCAGTCCGCCGAGCGCGGCGCTGAGGTCGAGCAGCGGTTGCCGCCGGGTGTGCCAGGGCAGCGGGGAGGTGGCCAGACCGAGCCGGTGGGCGAGCCGGTCGGCCACCGCCGGACCGGCCGGCCCGAGGGCGGCCAGGGTGCCGGCCGCGCCACCGAGCTGGGCCGGCAGCCCGAGCCGGTCCGGAGGTTGATCCGACCGGGCTTGCGGGTCGAACCGGGTCGCTGCGTCGAGCGGCGGGTCGAACCGGGTCGCCGTGTCGAGCAGCGGGTCGGATCGGGGCGGGGCGTCGAGCAAGACGTCCAGCTGGGTCCCGGCGTCGAGCAGCGCGGTCAGCCAGCCGGCGGCCTTGAGCCCGAAGGTGGTCGGTGCGGCCTGCTGGCCGAGCGTCCGCGCCACCATGACGGTGTCGCGGTGCTCGTGGGCGAGCCGGGCGGCGGCGTCGGCCGCCGCGTCGAGGTCCTGCCGCAGCGGCACCCCGGCCCGTACGGCCACCAGGACCAGCGCGGTGTCGAGCACGTCCTGGCTGGTCGCGCCGAGATGCACCCACGGCCGGGCGTCGCGCGGTACCGCGGCGGTCAGCGCCCGGACCAGCGGGACCACCGGGTTGCCGCCGGCGTCGGCGTCCCGCCCGAGCGCGGCCGGGTCGAACCGGTCGGCGCGGCACTCCCGCCCGATCGCCCCGGCCATCGGTGCAGGCACGAGACCCTCGTCGGCCGCCGCCTCGACCAGGGCGCGTTCCACGTCGAGCATCGCCTGCAGCACGGCCCGGTCGGTCAGCTCGGCGTCCACCCCGGCCGCTCCGAACAACCCGCCGAACAGCGCGCCCCGAGCCGGTGTCCCGGCCCCGTCGGCTTCGGCGCCGCCGGGCTCACCGGGTCGGTCCCCGGCCGGTACCGGGCCGAACTGCTCCCCGGCCGGTACGCCGCGCAGGCGCGCGGGTGGGCGGTCCTCAGACGGCGAAGAAAACGGTCTCATGCTCACCCTGCAGGTGGATGTCGAAGTGGAACCCGTCGGGCGCGCCTCGGGCCACCAGGGTCGTACGGCGGTCCGGGTCGATGCTCGCGAGCACCGGGTCGGCTTCGTTGCCCGCCGGTTCGTCGGGGAAGTAGAGCCGGGTCACCAGCCGGTGCAGCAGCCCCCGGGCGAAGACCGACAGGTTCAGGTGCGGCGCCTCGACGGTCCCGTCCGGTCCGGGCAGCGGTCCCGGCTTGACCGTGCGGAGGGCGTACCGGCCGGAGGCGTCGGTGGGGCTGCGGCCGAAGCCACGGAATCCGACGACCGTCGAGCGGCGGGCACCCCGGGGGTCGTCGGGGTGGTCGAACCGGCCGTCCGGATCGGCCTGCCAGCTCTCGACCAGCGCGTCGACCACCGGTGCACCGGCACCGTCGAAGACCTGCCCGCGCACCCAGATCTCCCCCGGTGTGCCGGCCGGTACGACGTCGGGCCCGTCCGGCCAGAGCAGGCCGAGGTGCAGGTACGGCCCGACGGTCTGCGACGGGGTGGAGCCGGTCCGCTCAGTCATCGTCGTCGTCCCCGTCCTCGAAGGGCGTGCTGTCCCGACCCCGCAGGACGATGTCGAACTCGAAGCCCAGCGCCCACTCCGGCTCGGAGACCGTGTGGTCGTACCGGGAGACGAGCCGTTGCCGGGCCTGCGGGTCGGGGATCGAGTTGAAGATCGGATCCTGGAAGAAGAGCGGGTCGCCGGGGAAGTACATCTGGGTCACCAGACGCTGGGTGAACGCCCGGCCGAACAGGGAGAAGTGGATGTGCGCCGGCCGCCAGGCGTTGAGGTGGTTGCGCCACGGGTAGGCGCCCGGCTGGATGGTGACGAACCGGTACCGCCCGTCGGCGTCGGTGATCACCCGTCCGACACCGGTGAAGTTGGGGTCCAGCGGTGCCGGCCAGTTGTCCACCGCGTGCCGGTACCGGCCGGACGCGTTCGGCTGCCAGATCTCGACCAGGGTGTCGGGGACCGGGCGGCCGTCGCCGTCGCGTACCCGGCCGTGCACGATGATCCGCTGGCCGAGCGGTTCGCCGTCGTGCTGGCGGGTGAGGTCGTGGTCGAGCGGGCCGAGCCGTTCGGCGCCGAGCAGCGGCCCGGTGATCTCGGTGAGCCGCTGCGGGAGCAGGACCAGCGGCCGGCTGGGAGCACGCAGCACGGTCGAGCCGTACTCGGGGCTGAGCAGCGGCGGGTGCGTACGGTCGCCGTCCGGTCGGTACGTCGGCAGCACCAGGCCGGTCGGGCCGCGTCCGGTGGTTTCGGTCATCGGTCCCTCCTAACAGGCTTCGAGCACGACGGCCAGCCCCTGGCCGACGCCGATGCAGATGGCGGCCAGGCCGTACCCGCCGCCACGGCGGTGCAGTTGCCAGGCGAGCGAGCCGAGGATGCGCGACCCGGACGAGCCGAGCGGGTGTCCCAGGGCGATCGCCCCGCCCTGCGGGTTGACCAGGCCGGGGTCCAGTTCCGGCCACTGCGACAGGCAGGCCAGTGACTGGGCGGCGAACGCCTCGTTGAGTTCGACCACGGCCAGGTCGGGGAAGCCGATTCCGGCCCGGTCCAGCGCCCGCCGGGCCGCCGCCACCGGGCCGATGCCGAACAGTTCCGGTTCGATCGCGGTGACCGCCCGGGAGACGATCCGGGCCAGTGGCGCCCGGCCGATGGTGTCGAGCCCGGCCCGGTCGGCGAGGAGCAGGGCGCTGGCGCCGTCGTTGAGCGGGGAGGAGTTGCCGGCGGTCACCGTACCGTCGGGCCGGAAGGCCGGCTTGAGGCCGGCGAGCGCCGCGGCCGAGGTCGTCGGCCGCACGCTCTCGTCGCTCACAAGATCCGTTCCGGGTACGGCGCTGACCTCGTCGGTGAAGCACCCGTCCGCCCAGGCTGCGGCGGCCAACCCGTGGCTGCGCAGGGCGAACGCGTCCTGCGCCGATCGAGAGATCCGGTACCGGTCGGCCAGTTGCTCGGTGCACTCGCCGAGGCTGGCGGTCCACTGCGCCGGCATGTCCGGGTTGACCAGCCGCCACCCGAGCGTGGTCGAGTGCAGCGTCTGCGCCCCGGCGGGGTAGGGCCGTTCGGGCTTGGGCAGCACCCACGGGGCGCGGCTCATCGACTCGACGCCACCGGCCAGGCAGATCGAGGCGTCGCCGACCGCTATCGCCCGGTTGGCCGCGATGACCGCCTCCAGACCGGACCCGCAGAGCCGGTTGACGGTAGCGCCGGGCACCGACGGCGGCAGACCGGCGAGGAGTACGGCCATCCGCGCCACGTCCCGGTTCTCCTCCCCGGCACCGTTGGCGTTGCCGAGCAGCACGTCGTCGATCCGGGCCGGGTCGAGATCCGGGCTGCGCCGGACGATCTCCCCCACCACGTGCGCTGCCAGGTCGTCGGGGCGTACGCCGGCCAGGGCGCCGCCGTACCGGCCGATCGGGGTACGGACCGCGTCGACCAGGTACACCTCGCCGGTCATGGCGCACCTTCCAGGGTGGCGGTGAGGGCGCGCAGCGCGTTCAGTTCGGCCACGGTCGGCGCGGGTTCGGTGACGAGGTTGTCGGCGACCGCGAGCGGCCACCCGGTCGACGCGCGGGCCCGGTCGACGGTGGCACCGGGATGCAGCCGGGTGAGGGTCAGCTCCAGGGTGTCCGGGTCGGGTTCCAGGACACCGAGATCGGTGATGACCAGGCGGGGCCCGCCGCCGCGCAGTCCGAGGCGCTCCCGGTCGCCGGGTCCGCGTCCGTAGCCGACCGAGGTGACGAAGTCGACCCGCTCGACGAACGTACGCGGGGTCTGCCGGACGACGACGATCACCTCGCGGCAGGAGGCGGCGATCTCGGGCGCGCCACCGGCCCCGGGCAGCCGTACCTTCGGGTCGCCGTAGCTGCCGCCGATCACGGTGGTGTTCAGGTTGCCGAGGCGGTCGAGTTGGGCGGCCCCGAGGAAGCCGACGTCGATCCGGCCGGGCTGCAGCCAGTAGTTGAAGACCTCCGGCACCGAGACCACCGAGTCGGCGGTGTCGGCGAGGATGCCGTCGCCGATCGAGAGCGGCAGCCGATCGGGTTTCGCGCCCAGGCAACCGGACTCGTAGATGAGCATCAGGTTCGGGGCGTGTGTGGCGCGGGCCAGGTTCGCCGCCGTGCTCGGCAGCCCGATGCCGACGAAGCAGGACGTGCCGTCGCGCAGTTGCCGGGCGGCGGCGACCGTCATCATCTCGTCCGCCGTCCAGTCCGGCTGTTCGGTCGTATCCAGGCCTCCACTCATTCCGACTCAACTGCTTCCAGCACGTGTCGCTTTATCCACTGGCGGAAGGTGTCCCGGTCCCGGCTGATCTCGTCCCAGCCGACGTAGAAGTTGTTGTCCCGGACCGAGTAGCCCTGGGCGTACGACGGGTGCGCGCCGCCGGGGACCTCGGCCACCGCGCCGACCACCCAGGCCGGCAGGATCACCTGACCCGGTACGGGTTCCAGCCGGTCGACGACCTCCTCGACGGTGACCAGGGACCGGCGGGCGGCCAGCACCGCTTCCTTCTGCACCCCGGTGATGCCCCAGAGCTGGACGTTGCCGGCCCGGTCGGCGCGCTGGGCGTGCACCACGGTGACGTCGGGCCGCAGTGCCGGTACGGCGGTGAGCAGTTCGCCGGTGAACGGGCAGCTGATGGTTTTGATGTTCGAGGTGTGCCGGGGCAGGTCGGTGCCGGTGTAACCACGCAGTACGGCGAACGGCAGGCCGGAGGCGCCGGCGACGTACCGGTTGGCCATCCCGGCGTGGCTGTGTTCCTCCAGGTCGAGGCGGCCCGGCCAGGAGTTCTGCACGGCGTCACGGAACCGGTGCAGGGAGCCGACGCCGGGGTTGCCGCCCCAGGAGAAAACCAGCCGGTTCGCGCACCCCATGCCGATGAGCTGGTCGTAGATGACGTCCGGGGTCATCCGTACCAGGGTCAGGTCGCGCCGTCCCTGGCGGATGATCTCGTGTCCGGCGGCGAACGGGATGAGGTGGGTGAAGCCTTCGAGGGCGACCACGTCCCCGTCGTGCACCAGCTCCGCGATCCCCTCGGACAGCGAGACGATGTTCGCCATCGGCCTTCCGCCTCCTCGTTTCCGAGCCGCCGCCACGTGTTCGGCATGCGGACTGTCGTCCTCAATTCGAACGTAGCGGCCGGCGAGGCGTTCCGTCAACGAGGTCGGGACCCTCCCCAAGGGACGCCGGAGCCGTTGCGGAAATGTTGCCGCCGCAGGTCGGGATGAGGCCTTGACGTGAGGCTCACCACATGCCAAGTTCTAAATGAGAACAGCCGTTCGCCTTGCGAACACCACCACCACCGCTTCCGAACACCCTCGAGGGCTTCCGGTCGAGGCCCGCCCCCTCTCGGTCCGTCCAGGACCACCGGACGCAGGAGCGACTCATGCGCCGTCTCATGGTCAGTGCCATCGCCGCCACCCTGATCCTCGGCGTGGCCGCCTGCGGCTCCACCGAGGACACCGGCGACGACGGCGGTTCCGCCGGACCGGACAGGGTCAAGGTCGGCGCGATCCCCATCGTCGACGTGGCACCGCTCTACCTGGGCAAGGAGAAGGGGTTCTTCCGCGACCAGGGGATCGAGCTGGAGGTGGTCAACACCACCGGGGGCGCCGCGGCCGTACCCGGCGTGGTCAGCGGCGAGTTCGACTTCGCCTTCGGCAACGTCGTCTCGCTCATCCTGGCCCGTTCCCAACGGCTGCCGCTGAAGGCGATCGCGGTCGGCAACTCGTCCACCGGCAAGGCCGACGCCGACTTCGGCGGCATCGTGGTCCCGCCGGGCAGTCCGATCCAGACCGCGGCCGACCTCGCCGGCCGTACCGTCGCGGTCAACAACCTCAAGAACGTCGGCGACACCACCGTGCGTGCCTCCATCCGCAAGGCGGGCGGCGACGCCACCAAGGTGAAGTTCGTCGAGCTGCCCTTCCCCGACATGCCGGCCGCGGTCGCCGCCAAGCGGGTCGACGCGGCGTGGATCGTCGAGCCGTTCTTCACCGTGGCCCGCAACCAGGGCGCCCGGGTGGTCGCCTCGAACTTCGTCGACACCGCGCCGAACATGACGGTGGCGGCGTACTTCACCAGCGAGAAGGTCGTCAAGGAGCGGGCGGACCTGACCCGCCGGTTCACGGCCGCGATCGAGACCTCGCTGAAGTACGCGCAGGAGCACCCGGACGAGGCCCGCAAGGTGCTGCTGAGCTACACCAAGATCGAGGCCGCGGTGACCGAGCAGATCACCCTGCCCGCCTGGCCCAGCGAGATCAACCGCGAGTCGGTGCAGGTCATGGCCGATCTGATGCTGACCGACGGGCTGATCAAGGAGAAGGTCGACATCTCGGAACTGCTCCCGTGAGTTCCGGATCGGGGCGCCGGGCCGGTGGCGGCACCACGCTGCTCGGCGTACTCGGGTTCGCGACCTTCCTGGCCGTCCTGGAGTTGGTGCCGCGCAGCGGGCTGGTCTCCCCCGACTACCTGCCGCCGCTGAGCCGGATCGCGGTCGCGCTGACCGACCTGCTCGGCGAACCGGATTTCTGGACCGCCGCCGGTGACACCGTCCGGGGCTGGTTCCTCGGTCTGGCCATCGCGGTCGCCCTCGGCATCGTGCTCGGCTTTGTCATCGGCACCGTGCCGGTGCTGCGCGAGTTCACCGCCTCGACGATCGAGTTCCTCCGGCCCATCCCGTCGGTCGCGCTGATCCCGCTGGCCGTCCTGCTCTTCGGCACCGACCTGCGCTCGGTGCTGCTGCTGGTCGTCTACGCCTCGTTCTGGCAGGTGCTGATCCAGGTGCTCTACGGCGTACAGGACGTCGACCCGGTCGCCCAGGACACCGCCCGTACGTTCGGTCTCGGCCGGTGGGCCCGGATCAGGTACGTCACCTGGCCGACCGCGCTGCCGTACCTGCTCACCGGGGTTCGGCTCGCTGCCGCGGTGGCGCTGATCCTGGCGATCACCGCCGAACTCATCATCGGCGCACCCGGCCTCGGCAACGCCATCGGTACCGCCCAGTCCGGCGGCGCGGTCGCCGAGATGTACGCCCTGGTCATCGTCACCGGACTGCTCGGGGTGGCGGTCAACGTGCTGGCCCGGCTGGTCGAGCGCTGGCTGCTCGCCTGGCACCCGTCGATCCGCAGCGAGGTAACAGCGTGAGTCTGGTTGTCCGGATGGTCAGGGGGGTGTTGGCGGTGCTCGCCCTGCCGGTGGCACTGCTGACACTCTGGTGGATCACCTCCGCCGACAGCACCACCTACTACCTGCCGCCGCTGTCGGAGATCCTGTCCATCTTCGACGACGTCTGGCTGCACTCCACCCGGCTCGCCGACGACGTACTGCCCAGTGTGCTGCGCCTGCTCACCGGTTTCCTCGTCGCGGTGGTGCTCGGCGTCGGGCTCGGCGTACTGATCGGCTCGTCCCGGGCGCTGCGCGCCTTCTGCGAACCGGTACTGGAGTTCCTGCGGGCGATCCCGCCGCCGGTCCTGATCCCGGTGCTGATGCTCTTCGCCGGCATCGGCGACTCGATGAAGGTGCTGGTGGTCGTCTCCGGCGCGGTCTGGCCGATCCTGCTCAACACGGTCGAGGGCGTCCGAGCGGTGGACGAGGTCCTCACCGAGACCTGCCGGTGCTACGGCATCCGCGGCCCGGCCCGACTCTGGCACCTGGTGATCCGCTCGGCCAGCCCGCAGATCGTCACGGGCATGCGCCAGGGCCTCTCGATCGGCATCATCCTCATGGTGATCAGCGAGATGTTCGCGGCCAGCAACGGGCTCGGCTTCACCATCATCCAGTTCCAGCGGTCGTTCGCGGTCACCGAGATGTGGACCGGCATCCTGCTGCTCGGCCTGCTCGGATACCTGCTCGCGCTGCTGATGCGGGTCTTCGAGCGGCGGGTCCTCCACTGGTACTTCGGGCTGCGTCAGGCGCAGCGAGGCGGGAGTCGATGAGCACCATGACCGAGACCCAGGCACAGGCACAGGCACAGGCCGACGGCGGTGTGCTGCTCGACGTACGCGGAATCCGCAAGGTGTACGACGGCCGTGGCCGGTCGGTCGAGGCCGTCCGTGACCTGACCTTCTCCGTCGGCCGGGGCGAACTGGTGTGCGTGGTCGGACCCTCCGGCGCGGGCAAGACCACCCTGCTCAAGTGCATCGCCGGACTGCTTCCGCCGACCGGCGGAGCGGTGGTCCTGGAGGGGAACACGGTGGCGGGTCCGCCGCCGGGCATGGCCGTGGTCTTCCAGGAGTACGGCCGCAGCCTGTTCCCGTGGATGACCGTACGGGACAACGTCGAACTGCCGCTGAAGCAGAAGAAGCTGCCCCGTGCCCGTCGTCGGGAACTCGTCGAGGAGGCGCTCGCCGCGGTCGGCCTCGCCGACGTGCACACGGCCCACCCGTGGCAGCTCTCCGGCGGGATGCAGCAGCGGGTGGCGATCGCCCGCGCGGTCGCGTACGAGCCGCACATCCTGCTGATGGACGAACCGTTCGCGGCGGTGGACGCGCAGACCCGGGCGGACCTGGAGGACCTGGTCCGGTCGCTGTGGCAGCGGCTCGGGGTGACGATCCTGTTCGTCACCCACGACATCGACGAGGCGGTCTACCTCGGACAGCGGGTGCTGGTCCTGTCCAGCTCACCGACCGTGGTGCTGGACGACGTGGCGATCGACCTGCCGGCCGAGCGCGACCAGCTCGGCACCCGCTCGTCGCCCCGCTTCGCCGAACTGCGGGCCCACGTCTTCGGGCAGATCCAGCGGGCGAAGGACGGCCGACCGGCCGACCCACGATGACCACGGTCCGCGACGCGACCTGGGCGGTGCTGCGCGAGTACGGGATGCGCCGGATCTTCGCCAACCCCGGTTCGACCGAGGTGGCGTTCCTCGCCGATCTCCCCGACGATCTCGAGTTCGTGCTCGCCCTGCACGAGGGCTCGGTGGTCGGCCTGGCGACCGGGCACGCGATCGCCACCGGGGCGCCGGCCTTCGTCAACCTGCACACCACCGCCGGGCTCGGCAACGCGGTCGGCGCGCTCGCCACCGCCCGGGTCAACCGGGCGCCGCTGGTGGTCGTGGTCGGTCAGCAGGACCGCCGGCATCTGGCCCTGGAGCCGTTCCTCGCCGGACAACTCGACCGGCTCGCCGGACCGTACCCGGTCTGGGTGGACCAACCGGTGCTGGCGCAGGACGTACCGGCGGCGGTCCGTCGGGCCTGGCACGAGGCCGGCCAGCACCGGGGACCGGCTCTGGTGGTGGTGCCGATGGACGACTGGTACGCCGACCTCGATCCGTCGCTGGGGCTGGCCGCCCCGACCGTCGTACGGCGATCGGGTTCGGCACCGGGTCCGGCCGCCGACGAGGTCGCCCGGCTGCTCGCCGACGCGTCCGCCCCGGTGCTCGTGGTCGGTGCCGGTGCGGACGACCGGGCGAGCTGGGACGCGCTGGTCGACTTGGCCGACCGGCTGGACGCCCCGGTGTGGCAGGAGGCGTTCGGTGCCCGTGCCGGTTTCCCGCAGGACCATCCCCGGTTCGCGGGGCACCTGCCGGCCGGGCGGTCCCGCCTGCGTGCGGTGCTCACCGGGCACGACGTCGCCGTGGTCGTCGGCACCGGCGCGTTCCGGCAGTACCCGTACGAACCGGGACCGTTGGTACCGGCCGGGATGCGGGTCGCGGTGGTTTCGGACGATCCGGCCGAGCTGCACCACAGCAGCGCCGACCTGGCCGTACTCGCCGACCCGGCGACGTTCTGCGCGGCCGTGGCCCGGCTGCTGCCGGACCGCCCGGTGGTGCCGGCGAGCGCACGACCGGGAGGCGGCGACCTGCTCGACGCGCCGAACGACGGGGAGCCGCTGCGGGCCGGGCACGTGTTCGCCGCGTTGGCCGCCCGGCTGCCGTCCGACGTGGTGCTGGTCGAGGAGACCCCGTCCACCCGCCCCCAACTGCACCGGATGTTGCCGGCCCGGCAACCCCGCGGTTTTGTCAGCGCGGCCATGGGCGGCCTCGGCTTCGGTCTGCCCGCCGCCGCCGGACTCCGCCTCGGCGACCCGAGCCGGCCGGTGGTGGCCGTGCTCGGCGACGGGTCGTCGCTCTACGCCATCCAGGGACTGTGGAGCGCGGCCCGGTACGGCTGCGGCGTGCTGTACGTGATCCTCTCCAACGGACGCTACGCGATCATGGACCGGCTGGCGGAGAAGCACGGCGGCAAGCCGCCCTGGCCGCCGTTCGACGAGATCGACGTGGCCGGACTGGCCCGCTCGTTGGGCTGCCCCGCTCGGCGGATCACCGCGTACGCCGACCTGCTCGCCGTACTCGACGAGGTGGTGCCGACGCTGGCCGACCGGACCGAACCGCTGCTGCTCGACGTACAGGTGGCGACCGAACCGCACTTCGAACCCTGAGCCCGTTCCGGCAGGCCCAGCCCAGCCTGCCACCCGCGAGAAGGAGGACCCGGTGACTCTGCTCGACCCCACCACCACCTGGCACGGCAAGGTCTTCAGCGACGGCTGGGGCAAGGCCGACGGCGGCGACGCCGCGGTCATCGAGCCGGCGACCGGGGCCGAACTCGGCCGTACCGGAATCGCCTCGCCGGACGACGTGAGCCGGGCCTGTGCCCGCGCGTCCGCCGCCCAACGCGCCTGGGCGGCAACCGGTTTCGAGGAACGCGCGGCGGTGCTGCGCCGGGCCGGACAGCTGTGGGAGCAGCACGCGGCCGAGGTCGGCGACTGGGTGGTCCGCGAGTCCGGGGCGATCCCGCCCAAGGCCGAGCTGGAGACACACATCGCGGCCCAGGAGTGCTACGAGGCCGCCGCCCTGCCGTCCCGCCCGCTCGGCGAGGTCATCCCATCCACCTCGCCCCGGCTGAGCCTCGCCCGCCGGGTCCCGGTCGGTGTGGTCGGGGTCATCGCGCCGTTCAACTTCCCGCTCATCCTGGCCATCCGCTCGGTCGCCCCGGCCCTGGCCCTGGGCAACGCGGTGGTGCTCAAACCGGATCCGCGTACGGCGGTCAGCGGTGGGGTGTCGATCGCCCGGGTGTTCGAGGAGGCCGGACTCCCCGACGGGTTGCTGCACGTGCTGCCCGGCGGGGCGCAGACCGGCGAGGCGCTGGTCGCCGACCCGCACGTACGGGTGATCAGCTTCACCGGCTCCACCGCCGCCGGTCGCGCCGTCGGCCAGGCCGCCGCCCGGCACCTCAAGCGCGCCCACCTCGAACTCGGCGGGAACTCGGCGGTGATCGTGCTCGACGACGCCGACCTGGACCTCGCGGTCTCCGCCGGTGCGTGGGGCTCGTTCCTGCACCAGGGGCAGATCTGCATGACCACCGGCCGGCACCTGGTGCACGAGAGCGTGGCGCAGCGGTACGTCACCGAGCTGGCCGAGCACGCCGACCGGCTGACGGTCGGTGACCCGGCCCGGGACCGGGTCGCCCTCGGCCCGATCATCGACGCGAACCAGCGGGACAAGGTACACAGCCTGGTGACGGAAAGTGTCCGGGAGGGAGCGACGCTGGCCGCCGGCGGCACGTACGACGGGCTGTTCTACCGCCCGACGGTGCTCGCCGGAGTCCACCCCGGCACGCCGGCGTTCGCCCGGGAGGTCTTCGGACCGGTCGCCCCGGTGATCAGCTTCGGTGACCTCGACGAGGCGGTCGCCCTCGCCACCGACACCGAGTACGGCCTCTCGCTCGGCATCCTCAGCCGCGACGTGATGAAGGCCCTCGACCTGGCCGAGCGGATCCCCAGCGGGATCGTGCACATCAACGACCAGACCGTCGGTGACGAGGCGGTGGCCCCGTTCGGTGGCGTCGGGTCGTCCGGCACCGGGGCCCGGTTCGGTGGTGCGGCGGCGAACGTGGACGCGTTCACCGAGACCCAGTGGGTCACGCTGCAGGGTGCCATCACCCGGTACCCGTTCTGAGCCGCCGGGTCGCGCCGTGGCTGACGCTGCTCGGCGTACTCCTGCTGGCCCTCAACCTGCGGGCGGCGATCGCCGGCCTGTCCCCGCTGCTGCCCGACGTCCAGGCCGACCTGGACCTGGCGCGGGCGACGGCGGGGCTGCTGACCACGCTGCCGGTGCTCTGCTTCGGCCTGCTGTCCTCGCCGGCGGCGCTGCTCGGACGCCGCATCGGGGTGGAACCGGCGCTGCTGGCGGCCCTGGTCGGCGTCGTCGCCGGCAGCGTGCTGCGCGTATTCCCGGGAGTCCCCGCGATGATCGCCGGTACGGCCCTGATCGGTGCCGGGATCACCATCGGCAACGTGCTGCTGCCCAGCGTGGTGAAGCAGGACTTCCCGCACCGGCAGGGCCTGCTGACCGGGCTGACCACGGCCGCGATGACCGGCGGGGCGGCGCTCGCGGCGGCGGTGACCGTCCCACTGGCACACTCGACCGGGCTGGGCTGGCGCGTGGCGTTGCTCGCCGTCGCCGCCCCGGCCGTGGTCGCCGCCCTGGTCTGGCTGCCGCAACTGCGTCATCGGCACGCCGCCCCGACGGTCAGCGTCGGCGCCGCCACGGTCCGGCGGGCACCGCTGACCTGGCAACTCGCCGCGTTCATGGCGATGCAGGCGCTGACCTACTACGGCGTGCTCGCCTGGCTGCCGGCGCTGCTGCGCGACCACGGGGTGTCGGTCGCCGGTGCCGGTTGGGGACTGGCGCTGTTCAACGTGCTCGGTGTCGGGACCGCGGTGCTCGCCCCGATGCTCGCCGTACGTCGGCCGGACCAACGCGCCCTGACGGTGGTCGTCTGCGCCGGCTGGGCGCTCGGACTAGCCGGGCTGCTGGTGGCACCGGGGGCGTACCCGGTGTGGTGCGCGATCGCCGGCCTCGCCCAGGGCGCCGGGATCGGCCTCGCGCTGACCCTGATCGTGCTGCGGGCGCGCACCCCCGAATCCGCCCGCGACCTGTCCGGCACCGTGCAGTCGGTCGGCTACCTCGTCGGGTCGACCGGACCGCTGCTGATGGGGTTGCTCCGGGACGCCTCCGGCGGCTGGACCCTGCCACTGCTCACCCTGCTGGTCGCGGTGGCGGTGATGACGTTCGCGGGTGCGGGCGCGGCCCGGGACCGACAAGTCTGAGCGAGGGACAGGGAGAAACCGATGCGTACCCAGGTTGGGATCGTGGGGGCCGGACCCGCCGGACTGATGCTGTCGCACCTGCTGCACCTGCGCGGGATCGACTCGGTGGTGATCGAACACCGCAGCCGAGACTACGTCGAACGCCGGGTCCGGGCCGGCGTACTGGAGCAGGGCTCGGTCGACCTGCTGCGCGACACCGGACTCGGTGACCGGTTGGCCCGGGAGGGAAGCCGGCACGAGGGGATAGAGCTGCGTTTCGCCGGGGAGGCGTACCGGGTGCCGATGACCGAACTGATCGGCCGGGCGATCACCGTGTACGGGCAGCAGGAGGTGGTCAAGGACCTGATCAGTGCCCGGATCGCAGCGGGTGGACGGATCGTGTTCGAGGTCGACGACGTCAGCCTGCACGGGCTCGACTCGTCGACACCGGTGATCCGGTTCCGGCAGGGCGGTCATGACGTGGAGTTGCACTGCGACTTCGTCGCCGGCTGCGACGGGTCGCACGGGATCAGCCGTGGCTCGGTCCCGGACGGGGTGCTCACCTCGTACGAGCGGGCCTACCCGTTCGCCTGGCTCGGCGTACTCGCCGCCGCCGCGCCGGCGGTCGACGAACTGGTGTACGCCAACCACGAGCGGGGATTCGCCCTGTACAGCCTCCGTTCCCCCGAGGTGTCCCGGCTCTACCTCCAGGTCGATCCGGACGAGCGGTTGGACCAGTGGCCCGACGAGCGAATCTGGGCGGAGCTGCGTACCCGGCTGGAGACGGTGCCGGGCTGGTCGGTGAACGCCGGACCGATCCTGGAGAAGAGCCTCACCCCGATGCGCAGCCTGGTGGTCGAGCCGATGCAGTGGGAGCGGCTGTTCCTCGCCGGGGACGCGGTGCACATCGTGCCGCCGACCGGCGCGAAGGGGATGAACCTGGCTCTCGCCGACGTGGCGCTGCTCGGGGACGCGTTCGCCGCCTGGTACGCGAACGGCCGCGACGACCTGCTGCGCGACTACTCCCGTACCGCCCTGCGCCGGGTCTGGCGGGCACAGCACTTCTCCTGGTGGATGACCTCGATGCTGCACCGGCTGGACAGCCACGACCCGTACGAGGTGCAACTCCAACTGTCCACCCTGCGCTACGTCGCCACCTCCAGGGCGTACGCGACCAGCCTCGCCGAGAACTACGTCGGCCTGCCCGAGGTGTGACCGGCCGCCGCGGGGGCTCCCGGCGGAGTCTCCACCACGATCGGCGGTTGATAACACGACACGGGCAGAAAAAGGCACGCCAACTAGGCCACACTGAACGCCATGAATGTGCCTCGTCCACATCCACATTCGTCGCGGAGGTGGCGCCATGGGTGAATCCGAGAACGCACTCGACGAACTCCGCACCGAACTCGCGGTCGGCGTACGGGCATATCTCGCCATGACCGACCGCGGCTCGCCGGCCGGACAGGAACGACTGCAACGGATCTGCGCCCAACTCGAATGGTTTCTCAACGGCCTGCTGCGGGACCACCCCGGCTGGACCCGCCACCGGTACGTCGACGGTCTGCTCCCCGAGTCCGTCGTGGTCACCTCCCCGCTCGGGCTGGAGATCCGGGCCATGATGATCTGGGGCAAGGGACGCAGCCAGTGGGCCGAGCCGTTCCTCGGCGCCCTGGCCGTGTCGCCCACGGTGGACCGGATCGAGTCGTACGAGTTCCGCTTCGGCGACGCCGGTCAGGGGCTCGGCAAGGTGCCGTTCCGGCCCCGCCGGCACCGGCCGGCCGACCCGGCGCGATGGCTGTTCACGCTGGCCGACGAGGCCGGCGCGGGCGGGCAGTAGTTGGACCGGCGCCGCCATCCGGCGCGCTATCGTTTCCGGGCGGTGGCCGGCTCGGCGTACCGCCGCTGCCCCCATACCGGCGGTGCTGGGCGGACAGCGGCCGACCGGCCGGGACTAGGGACACGAACCCCGTTGGGCGAACCGGACCGGGACGACCTCTCCGAGCGGCAACTGCTGGCGATCGCCGAGCTGCTGGCCGTGGCCGAGCGGGAGCGGATCGAGGTCTGGCTGCGCGGCGGCTGGGCGATGGACTTCCTCCTCGGGTCACGGACCCGCGCGCATGTGGACGTCGACTGGTTCTGCTGGGCTGCGGACGCCGACAGGTTGACCGACGCCCTGGCCGTGCTCGGCTTCCGCCCGACCGGCGACGCACCCCGGGACCAGCAGCGTGACCTGGTCCGGGGCGACGTCGAACTGGGCATCGCCCTGCTCGACCGGGACGGTGCCGGTCGGGTGGTGGTGGCCGGCGGGCCCTATGCCCGTGAGCCGTGGCCTGCGGGCATGCTCGACGCGGCACCGGGCCGGCTCGCCGGTCTGACCTGTCCGGTCATCGCGGCGGCGGCCCAGATCGAGATCAAGCGGATGATGCCGGTGTGGGTACCCGGCTTGGCCCGCCGGGACAAGGACCGTACCGATATCCTCTTGCTCCGCACGGCTCTCCCACCGGACTGACCGGCAGCACCCGCGCCGATCCGCGCGCACCGTAGACGCCGACCGGCGTCCTCACCCATCACGAGGTATCCGTGGAACATCCGAACGTCGCCCTGCTCACCCGGTTCTACGCCGCCCTGGCCGCGGGTGACGGCGCCACCATGGGAGCCAGCTACTCCGACCGGGCCCGGTTCTCCGATCCACTCTTCCCCGATCTTGACGCCCGGGAGGTGCGGGGCATGTGGTTGATGCTCACCGCGCGGGCCCGGGCCGGGGTCGAGGTCTCGGAGATCGTCGCGGACGACAGCGGCGGCTCGGCGCACTGGATCGCCACGTACCCGTTCGGCGGCCGGACCGTGCGCAACGACGTACGCGCCCGGTTCACCTTCGCCGACGGCCTGATCCTGACCCACCGCGACGAGTTCGACGTACGGCGGTGGGCGGCGCAGGCCCTGGGCCTCAAGGGACGGCTGCTGGCGCTCACCCCTGCCGGCCGGCGGGTGCTGCGGCAGACCGGTCGGCAGCGGCTGGACGGGTTCCTGGCTGCCCGGGACTGAACCATCCGCGACGATGGGCACGCTCCCACGCATCCGTGTTACATTGACAGCCATCACTGAATTGATGGTTGTCGTCGTAATTCGGGAGGGTGGAGATGAGAGGTCGCCTCGTTGTCGGGTTGGCCACCGCATTCGGCGTCGGCATCGCCGGGCTGGTCGCCGTGACCGCACCGGCAGCCGGCGGAGCCGGGGTCGCCGCGATCGGAGACTTCGACTTCAGCCGGCCCCAGGTGGTCGCCACCAACCTCCAGACACCATGGGGGATGGCCTTCCTGCCCGACGGAAGCGCGCTGGTCGCCGAGCGCAACAGCGCCCGCGTACTCCAGGTGCGCCCCGGGCAGACGCCCCAGCAGGTGGCCCTGATCTCCGGGGTCTCGGCGGGCGGTGAAGCGGGGCTGCTCGGGCTCGCCGTGTCGCCGACCTACGGCCAGGACGGGTACGTGTACGCGTACTTCACCTCCGCCAGCGACAACCGGATCGTCCGCTTCCGGCTCACCGCGCCACAGACCCAGCAACCGATCCTCACCGGGCTGGCCCGGGCGACCGTGCATGACGGCGGACGGATCGGGTTCGGTCCGGACGGGATGCTCTACGCCGGGGTCGGTGACGCCAACCAGACCGCCAGTGCGCAGGACCCGCAGAGCCGCAACGGCAAGATCCTGCGGATGCGGCCGGACGGGACCGTACCGCCGGACAACCCGACCGCCGGGTCGCTGGTCTACAGCCTCGGTCACCGCAACGTCCAGGGTCTGGCCTGGGACGCGCAGGGCCGGCTCTATGCCAGCGAGTTCGGGCAGAACACCTGGGACGAGGTCAACTACATCGTGCCCGGCGGAAACTACGGCTGGCCCACGGTGGAGGGCCGGGCGAACGACCCGCGCTTCCGCGATCCGATCGTCACCTGGACCACGGCCGAGGCCTCACCCAGCGGTGCCGCGATCGCTGGCAACCGGCTCTTCGTCGCCGCTCTGCGCGGTACCCGGCTGTGGACCGTACCGCTGACCGGCAACGGCGGCGCCGGCACCCCGGTCGCCCAGCTCACCGGTGCGTACGGCCGGCTGCGCACGGTGGTCTACGCCCCCGACGGCTCGCTCTGGGTGAGCACCAGCAACCGCGACGGGCGGGGTACGCCGGCCGCGACCGACGACCGGATCCTGCGCTTCCCGCCGCTCGATGGCACTCCTCCGCCCACCACCGCTCCCCCGACCACACCACCCACCACCGTCCCGCCGACGACGGCTCCACCCACGACGGCGCCACCGACGACACCGCCACCGACCGGTCTCGGCTCCTGCACCATCGGCTGGCAGACCAACCAGTGGGCCAACGGATTCACCGCGAACCTGACCATCACCAACCGTGGCCCCGCCGTGAACGGCTGGACCCTGACCTGGGCGTTCGCCGGCACCCAGCAGGTCACCGGCGGGTGGAACTCGGTGATCACCCAGACCGGCCAGAACGTCAGCGCCCGCAACGCCGCCTGGAACGGCACCATCGCCACCAACGCGAGCACCACCTTCGGCTTCCAGGCGAACCACTCCGGCAACACTCCGCGACCGGTCGAGTTCCGCCTGAACGGGACCCTCTGCGGCACCGGCTGATCCGTCGTGCCGACTGATCCGTCGTGCCGGCCGGTCCAACGCCGGCACGACGGGCAGCCGTATCCCGACGCACGCACACCGGCACACGAACCGAGAATCGGCCATTCCTGCACGCATGTCGGCCCGGTCCGGTTCGAATGATTCGAGAGACAACTATCACTGCTTTCATCGGGCTAGACCTATGCGATTGTTGACGAATGCGCGGCGGAAGATCAAACCGGCTGCTGCTGGTCGAGGATGACGCGGACCTCACGGAATTGCTCACCGAGACGCTGAGCGACGAGGGGTATGTCGTCGACCGCGCACCCGACGGTCAGCGTGGCCTGCATCTCGGACTGACCCGGCCGTACGACGTGATGGTCATCGACCGCCTGCTACCCGCACTCGACGGGCTCGACCTGGTGGCCCGGCTCCGCTCACGGGCGGTCCCGGCGAGGACGCTGATGCTCACCGCGCTCGGTACGGTCGACGACCGGATCGCCGGGCTGGACGCGGGCGCCGACGACTACCTGGTCAAACCCTTCGACCTGGACGAGCTGAGTGCCCGGCTGCGGGCGCTGTGCCGGCGCACGTCCGACTCCACCGAGGTGCTGCGGATCGGTTCCGGGCTGCTCGACCTGGCACCGCGTGACGTCCTGCTGGCCGACGGCACCCGGGTGGCGCTGTCCTCCCGTGAGTTCGAGCTGCTGCGTGTGCTGGCGGCCCGGCCCAACGCCGTGCACCCCCGGAGCGAACTGCGCCGCCGGGTCTTCGACGAGGCCGCTGCCGCATCGATCGTGGACACCTACGTCTACTACCTCCGACGCAAGCTCGGCCGCACGGTGATCCGGACGGTGCACGGGTTCGGCTACCGGCTCGGCGCTCTCTGATGGAGTCGGCCGAGCGGATGATCGTCCGGCGGGCCCGGCTACGGATCGGCCTGCTGGTCGGCCTGTCCATCGGCGCGCTGCTGTTGCTGGGCGCAGGCATCTCGTACGCGGCCCTGGTCCAGAGCCAGGAGGCCCAGATCCAGCGTGAGCTCGAGTGGGGCACGACGTACGGCACGATCGCCGGCCCACCCGCCTGCAGTTGGATCTTCCGGTACGACGGCAGCACGGTGGACACCGGCACCAATCCCCCGCCCCCCGGCTTCCCGCTGCACGAGGCGCTGGACACCGTGGCCGCTAACGGGGCCACCGAGATCACCACCATCACCCGCAACGACACGGTCTACCACGTGCGTACGGAGGTCCGGGGCGACGCGGTGGTGCAGGCGGTGTTCGACGCGCGTTTCCAGCTCTCCGACCGGCGGCACCTGCTGCTCGCGTTCAGCCTCGCGGCGGCCGTCGGGCTGCTCGCCGCCGTGCTGACCGGTGTGCTCGTCGGCCGCCGGGCCGTGGCACCGCTCGCGGAGGCGCTCACCCGTCAACGCCGCTTCGTCGCGGACGCCAGCCACGAACTGCGTACCCCGATCGCCCAGGTGCACACCCGTGCCCAGTTGCTGGCCCAGCGGGCGCGTACCGGCGGAACGTCCACCGACCTGCACGACCTCGAACGGCTGGTCGGCACCACCCGGCGACTCGGCGAGATCGTGGACGACCTGCTCCTCTCGGCCCAACTCGCCGCGGCTCCCAGCGGCCGGCGACCGAACCCGCCGGTCGACCTCACCACGCTGGTCGCGGCGGCGGTCGCCGCGGAGACCGAACGCGCCGCCGAGCGCCAGGTCACGGTCACGGTCGAGACGCCCGACGGCCCACTGCCCGTACCGGGGGTCGAGTCGGCGCTGCGCCGGGTCGTCGGCGAGTTGCTCGCGAACGCGCTGATCCACACTCCCGCCGGTGGCCGGATCCGCCTGACGCTTCAGGCCGGCGACGGTTACGCCGAGATCGTGGTCGCGGACACCGGCGAGGGCTTCGACCAGGCGGACGCGCGGCGGATCTTCGACCGGTTCCATCGCGGGGCGGGTTCCGGCGACCACCGCTTCGGCCTCGGGCTGGCCCTGCTGCGGGAGGTCGTCACCAGCCACCACGGCACGATCGAGGCCGAGGGCTATCCCGGCCGGGGCGCGACATTCACGGTGCGGCTTCCCACGAGACGGTTCCCCGCGTCAGCACAGGGACAGCTTCGGGGCGTCCGGCGGCTCTTTGTGCGGCAACTCGGCGCCGACACGTAGCGGTTCGGCCCGTTCGTCAACGTGCCCGCGCAAAGTCACCCGGTGCGGCTGTCGAATGCCCACCGATGGTCTTCGCCATCGACGGTTTTGAAATCAATCTGAAAAACGACCTGTACAAAACTCCTATCCGCTGATCCGCGAGGAGGTCATTGTGCATTCCCTTCGTCTACCCGACCTGGTCACGTCCCTCTACCGGATAGTGGTCGGCCTGCTCTTCACCCTGCATGGCGCGTCGTCGCTGTTCGGCGTCTTCGGCGGCAGCCGTGGATCGGGTGACGCCATCCCGTTCGGCACCTGGCCCGGATGGTGGGCCGCGCTCATCCAACTGGTCGGAGGGCTGCTGGTGCTGGTCGGACTCGGTACCCGCCCAGCCGCCGTACTCTGCTCCGGCTCCATGGCGTACGCCTATTTCGTGGTCCACCAGCCGGACGACCTGCTGCCGCTGAACAACGGCGGCGAGTTGTCCGCGCTGTTCTGCTGGTCGTTCCTGCTGATCGCCGTGCTCGGGCCGGGACCGTGGTCGCTGGACCGCGGGCTGTCCGCCCTGCAGCGATCCCGTCGGTCGGAGCCGCAACCCGCGTCGGTGGCCTGACCCGGGGGGACGGGCTCCGGTCGACCTCGTCGGCCGGCGGGCACCCCGGAGATCCCCGGATGTGCCCGCCGGCCCCGGTCAGCTCGGTTCGGACCGGCCGGACGCGCTCCCGGCGAGCACCACCGCCAGCGCGAGCAGGACCGCCCCGGCGACGCCGGGCGCGCCGAGCCGGTCATGCAGCAGAATCGCCGCCAGCAGGGCACCGGTCAACGGCTCCAGCAGCGCCACCACCACCGCCGTGCTGGCGCCCACGGTACGCAGGCCACGGAAGTAGAACGTGTACGCCAGCGCGGTCGGTGCGGCTCCCAGGGCGACGAGCAGCCCCACGGTGAGCAGACTCGGCTGGAAACCCAACCCGACCGTGGAGACGGCGAGCGGTGCCAGGAGCAGTCCGCCGACACCGAATCCGAGCCCGACCGCGGCCTGCTCGTCCAAGCCGGCGACCGGCCTGGCGCCGAGTCGGGTGACGGTGGCGAAGCCTCCGGCGGAGAGGAGTGCCAGCCCCGCGCTGGCCAGTACGGCACTCGGTGCGTACCCGCCGGCGGGCAGGCCCACCAGCAGGCCCAGGCCGACGACGGCCAGGCAGACCGCGCCGATCATCCGCCGGCTCGCCCGACGCCGGGTGGTCGCCCAGTCGGCGGCCAGCACCAGCACCGGCGAGGTGCCGATGGTGACCAGGGTGGCCAGTGAGACCGAGGTCAGCGCCACCGCGCCGAAGTAACAGGCTTGGTAGAGGGCGAAGAGCATGCCCAGCACAACAATGCGGGACCAGGCCGGCCGACTGCGCGGCAACGGCCGACCGGACAACAGGAGCACGAGGACGAGCAGCACACCGCCCACCGCGAGGCGGTAGGTGGCGACCGCCACCGGGGACAGACCCGCGTGCCGACCCAACAGGCTGCCGAGCAGCCCGCCGGTTCCCCAGAGCACTCCGGCCAGGGCGAGATAGGACAGACCGACGCCGGTACGGTGGCGGGCAGCCACCATCGGCGTTGACGAGACAAGCATGGGAAGACGCTCCTGCGACGAGAAGGAATTGGTCGCGGAAGCGGGGCACGACGAACCGGCCCGGGTACGGGCGACGTCAGCTCAGACGGCGTGACGTGGGAAGCGCACTGCCCCGCTCAGGAGCGGGGCGGCGGGGTGATCGGGAAGCGTCGGTGCACGGCGCCACTGTAACCGCAACCGCGCGCGGCGCGAATCCAACAAACCGCGCGCGGTCCGGTTGCCGGGCCGCGGATCACGTTCGACGGCATCGGGCGCCGCGTCGTCGGGGCGCCCGAGCCGGAACGGATCAGCGCAGTTCGGCCACGTCGAGGCGGCGCTGCATGCCACTCACCGCGTCGAGCGGGTCGAGGTCGGCGCGCGGCAGCACGTACCGGGCGGTCAGGGTGTCCACACCGGTGCCCCGAGCGCCGCTGGGCCGGTAGGTGACCGTGGCGGCGCCCGCCGAGGCAACCTCGACCACACCGGCGCGCCAGGTGCCGGAACGGAAGATCCAGACCGGGTCTGTCGGTTGGTAACTGTCGGTGGGTACCACGTCATGCGGGTCACGCTGGTTCGGGTCGATGGTCGGTGCGGCCATCTCTACCTAGCCTCCTGTCGTTGCGTGGCTTGTCGGGTGGTCAGCGCACGTGCGGGCTCGGTTGGCGGTAACCCCGAGCAGTTGTTTCGTCACGGGCCGACCCACCCTCCAATTACTAACCGTGAGTAACCGGGCACACCTACACAAGCGCTATCATGCTCGCTGTGCGATGCAGACGCAAGAGCAGATGCACGTGCAGATGACCATGCAGAGTGGTCGGGAGAAGGAGCGGTACCGCGCCGCCCGCCTCCGCCCGGGAACAGGATCCCGGGCTGCGACCTGACCGACACCCGGCCTGTCCTGGCCGTTGAGAGAGACTTCGATGAATCAGCCATACAACGGGATCCCCGTCACCGAGCTACCGCCCATCGCCTGGCGGAAGAGCCGCCGCAGCAATCCCAGCGGGAACTGCGTCGAGCTCGCGGAGCTACCCGGTGGTGCGGGAATTGCGGTCCGTAACTCCCGGGACCCGAACGGTCCGGCCCTGATCTACACCCCGGCCGAGATCACCGCCTTCATCCTCGGGGCGCGCGACGGCGACTTCGACCACCTGATCGGATGATCGCCCGGACCCGGTGAGAATCGGGCTCTGCCGAGGGTGGGAGACCCGCTGATATTCGAGCCCTCCCGTTGATCCCGTACAGCACGCGGTCATGGCATGCTTACGCCGCAGTAAAGCCGGCCGTCCTGGCCGCGCGCAGTATCGGGAGGTAGGTGCATGACGACTACACGGCCCGACGGCGAGACCGCCACCGGTCCCACCGTGTTGCGCATGCTGCTCGGCGCACAGTTGCGCCGGCTCCGCGAGGCGAACGGGGTCACCCGGGAGGCCGCGGGCTGGGAGATCCGGGCCTCCGAGTCGAAAATCAGCCGGATGGAGCTGGGCCGGGTCGGCTTCAAGGAACGTGATGTCGCGGACCTGCTGACCCTCTACGGCGTACATGACGACGGTGAACGCGCGGTGCTGCTCGGGCTCGCCCGCGATGCCAACGAGCCCGGCTGGTGGCACCGGTACGGCGACATCCTCCCCCAGTGGTTCCAGTCCTATCTCGGGCTGGAGGCGGCGTCGTCGCTGATCCGTACCTACGAGGTGCAGTTCATCCCCGGCCTGTTGCAGAGCCGCGACTACGCCCGTGCGGTTGTCCTGCTCGGCCATCGGGCGGCCGCGAGCGAGGAGGTCGAGCGCCGGGTCAATCTGCGGATGGCCCGGCAGCAACTGCTCACCCGCCCAGACGCGCCGCAGCTCTGGGCGGTCGTGGACGAGGCCGCGCTGCGCCGGCCCATCGGTGGCCCCGAGGTGATGTGGGGCCAGATCAACGCGTTGATCGAGGCCACCAAACTGCCGAACGTCAGGCTCCAGGTGATGCCGTTCGCGTCCGGTGGGCACGCCGCCGCGGGCGGGGCGTTCAGCATCCTGCGTTTCCCCGACCGGGACCTGCCCGACGTGGTCTACATCGAACAGCTCACCAGCGCGCTCTACCTGGACAAGCGGGACGACGTCGACCACTACGCCGCGGCGATGGAGCGGGTCTGTGTGGAGGCCGAACCACCGGCCCGTACGCCGGACATCCTGGCCCGTATCCTGGCCGACCTCGACCGCTGAGCGACAACGAGCTGACGCGTTGGATCTGCCCCCCTCCGCCGCCGGACGACCGGCACTCACCGCCGCGGACCTGCCCCCGGCCATCCGCGACCACCTGCTGTCCCGTACGGGCGCGAGCGAGCCGGTCAGCGGCTATCTGTACGACCCGGCGGTGGCGATCCGTCGCGCCACCGAACTGCGGACGGCACTGCCCGACTGGGCCCGGATCTGCTACGCGGTGAAGGCCAACTCCTATCCCCCGCTGGTGCACGCGCTCGCCCCGTACGTCGACGGTTTCGAGGTCGCCTCCGCCGCCGAGGCGACCCTGGCCCGACACGTGCAGGCGACGCTGGACGGACAGGTGTCCTCGACCGGTTCGTTGGCGCGCGGTGACGGCGGGCTGATGGTCGCCGCCGGGCCGGCCAAGACCGAACGGCTGCTGCACCGGCTGGTCGACCTCGACGTCGACCTGGTCAACGTGGAGAGCGCGCTCGAACTGCACCGCCTACAGGTGGTGGCCGATCGGCTGGACCGCCGGGTGGACGTCGCCCTGCGGGTCAACCCGGCGACGGTGTCGGTCAGCGGCGCACTGACCATGGGCGGCTCGGCCACCCAGTTCGGCATTCCCGAGGCAGAGGTGCCGGACGTGTTGCGGCTGGCCGCGACCCTGCCCCGGCTGCGGGTGGTCGGCTTCCACGTACACGTGGTGGGCAACAACCTCGACGCCGCCGCGCATGCCGCGTACGTGGCCTGGTGCCTGGACTGGAGCCGGCGTACCGCCGAGGCGTACGGGTTGGACCTGCGTTTCGTGGACGTCGGCGGTGGGCTCGGGGTGCCGTTCGGTGGCGAGCAGCCGTTCGACGTCAAGGAGTTCGGCAGCCTGCTCGCGGATCTCGCACCGCCGCCGGACTGTCGGGTGCTCTTCGAACCGGGGCGCTACCTGGTCACCGACGCCGGCTGGTACGCCGCAGAGGTGGTCGACGTGAAGCAGGCGTACGGCACCTGGTTCGTGGTGTTACGCGGGGGTATCAACCACTTCCAGTTGCCGACCTCGTGGGACATCCCGCACCGGTTCGTGGTCCTGCCGGTGGCCGACTGGCCGCATCCGTACCCCCGCCCCGAGGTACGCGAACAACCGGTCACCGTGGTCGGCGAACTCTGCACCACCGAGGACACCCTGGCCCGGGACGTGACGGTCACGGCCGTCCGTGCCGGCGACCTGATCGTCTTCCCCATGGCCGGCTCCTACGGCTGGGAGTTCGCCATGCCCTCCTTCCTCTCCCACCCCCCAGCCACCCGCACCCTCCTCCCCTGACCCGCACCCCGACTCTCCATGTTGATCATGAAGTTAGCGCAATTTTCGAGCCCGATTTCCGCGCTAACTTCATGGTCAACGCGGTGAAGGGGCCGGGGGGGGTTAGAGGCGTTCGAAGCCTCGGTGGCGTTCCCAGTCGGTGATCGCGTGGGCGAACTCGGTTAGTTCGGCGTGGGCGGCGGCGGCGTAGTGGGTGACCACTTCTTGGCCGAACGCGTCGTGGGCGAGGGGGCTGTTCTCCCACAGGTGAACGGCCTCGGCCAGGGATCCCGGCAGGCGGGGGAGATCGGCGGTGAAGGCGTTGCCGGACTGGGCCGGTGGCAGTGGCAGTTCCCGGTCGATGCCGTGCAGGCCGGCGGCGATGATCGCGGCAACCACCGTGTACGGGTTCGCGTCGCCGCCGGCCACCCGGTGCTCGATTCGCAGCGAGTCGCCCGTACCGACAACCCGGATGGGGCAGGTGCGGTTGTCCCGCCCCCACGCGACACCGGTCGGGGCGAACGCGCCCGGCGCCAACCGCTTGTACGAGTTGATGTTCGGTGCCTGAAGCAGGGTCAGCTCCCGCAGCCCGGCGAGTTGCCCGGCGACGAAGTGCTCCATCAGCGGTGACATGCCCGCCGTGTCCCCGGTGCCGTCACCGGCGAAGACCGGGGTGCCGTCGGCGTGACGCAGCGACAGGTGCACGTGACAGGAGTTGCCCTCGCCCTCGTCGTACTTGGCCATGAAGGTGACGGCCAGGCCCTCCTGGGTGACGATCTGGCGTACACCGGTCTTGTAGAGCGCGTGGTTGTCGCAGGTGGTGAGCGCGTCCGCGTACCGGAAGACGATCTCGTACTGTCCGGGGTGGACCTCGCCGCGCGCGGACTCCAGTTTCAGGCCAGCCCGGGTCATCTCGCGCCGGATCCGCCGGAGCACCGGGTCGACCTCGGTGACCCCGGCGAGCGAGTAGTCCACGTTGTGCCGGGTGGCGGTACGCAGACCGCGGTAGTCCCGGTCGTGTGCCTCCTGGAAGCTGTCCCGGAACAGGATGAACTCCAGTTCCGTGCCGGCGTGGGCGGTCAGTCCCCGCTGCGCCAGCCGGTCGAGCTGGGTCCGCAGCACGTGCCGGGGCGCGAAACCGAGCGGCCGACCGTCGGGCCGGTGCGCGTCGGCGATCACCAGTGCGGTGCCCGGATCCCAGGGCAGCTCGCGCAGCGTACGGATGTCCGGGGTGAGATTGAGGTCGCCGAAGCCGGCGGCCCACGGGTCGACGGCGTACCCCGGCCCGGTGTTCATCTCCACGTCCACGGCGAGCAGGTAGACGCAGGCGGCGAAGCCGTCGACGAGGACCCGTTCGCAGAAGTGTTCGCCGTCGAGCCTGCTCCCCTGCAACCGCCCCTGCAGGTCGGGTACGGCAACGATGACGTTGTCGATCCGACCGGCTGCCACCTCGGCCCGCAGCCGCTCGACCGGCATCGGGAACGGGTTCGGATCCGTGCTCATCGGGCCCGCTCCGGGTCGACCGAGGAACCGGCCGAGGAGCCCGCAGAGGAGCCCGCAGAGGAGCCCGCGGAGGAGCCCGCCGAGTAGCCAGCCGGGGGCAGGTGCAGCGGGTTCGGGACCGGGGCGACGTCCAGGTGGAACGGGGCGTCCCGTTCGGCCCGGTCGTGGTAACCACCGGGCAGCAGACGTTCCCGGTTCAGGCAGACCCGGCCGAACTCGGCCGCCAGCAGGTCGAACCCGTCGAACCGGTCGGCAAGTTCCGGGAACCGGGCCTGGTACGCCACGATCTCGGCCCGCGCCAATCGCCAGAACTCCTCCTCCGGCACTTCGAGCTGCTCGGCGCAGAGCGGGGCGAGGTAACGGAAGTGGCACATCAGCAACGACTTGACGATCGACCCGGACAGTTCCTCCGCACCGAACCGCATCAGTACACCGAGCGCCTCGGCCGGCAGGTCGGCGTACTCGGGCAGGTCCTCGTCGAGCAGTTTCATGTCGTCGACGAAGTCCTTCACCGCCAACCGGACCGGCACGTCGGCGTGGTCGTACACGACGATCGCGTTCTCGCCGTGCGGGTTGAAGCCGATGCCGTACCGGTAGAGCAGGTGCAGCAGCGGGGGCAGCACGGCGGCGAAGAGGGCGGCCAGCCAACGCGTCGGCGCCAGCCCGGACCGTTCGACCAACTCCGCGACGAACGCCCGGCCGGCCCGGTCGACGTGCAGCAGCGCGGCCAGCGTACGGGCCCGCTCACCCGGCTCCAGGCTGCCCGCCACCGGCTCCCGCCAGATCACCCCGAGCAGTTGCCGGTACCGATACGGCGCCTCCGGCAACGCCTCGAACACCGGATGCCGGACCGCCACCGCGGCCACCTCGCCGGGCAGGATGACCCGGCACTCGTCCCGCAGGAACGGGTCGGCGTCCCGGATGGCGTGGATCCAGGTGGTGCCGTGCGGGGCGGCGTGCGCCAGCTCGGTGGGGATGCCCCGGTACACCATGGTGTTGAGGATGGACAGCGGCAGCTTGACGTCGAACCGGTCCGGCCGGGACACGTTGCCGAACGTACGGATCGACTGCTGCGCCCGGTAGGAGTCCGGTGCCTCACCCAGTGGCACGATCTGCCCCTGGGCCACCTCCGCCGCGAACAGCGGCAGCACCACCTCGTCCCACTGCCACGGGTGCACCGGGAGCCAGACGTACTCGGCCGGGTCGAGCCGCTGGCCGGTGAGCAGATCGGTGAAGTGCTGCCGGGTCGGCCCGTCCAGTTCCCGCTCGCGCAGCGTCGCCTCGTCCAGCCCCGGTACGCCGTGGAAGCTGGCCAGGTCCCGGTGCACGGCCATCCAGTGCAGGGGATCGGCGTGGCGGGACTCGGGGGCGTACCGGGCCCGGTCGGCGTACGAGAAACCGACCCGGCCCTTGTTCGCGAAGATCCACGGGTGGCCGGTCTGGTGGCCCTCCAGTTCCAGGTGCGGCAGCTCGGCCAGTTCCGCGACCGGTAGTCCGGTCTCCAGCAGCCAGGCGTCGGCGGAGAGGGTCGCGCTCAGCTCGCCCACGGTCAGCGCGGTGACCGCCGGATCCAGCCCCCATGCCCGGTGCAGGTCCAGCAGCAGGCGGTACGGGTCCGCCGGCTCGTTTCCGTCGTCGGCGACCCGGACGAGGGAGTCGGGCTCGATCCGCCAGGAGTCCATGGCGGTCGGCCGGCCGAGGAACTCGTACCCGACACCGGGCAGGACCGACACCCGGTAACGGCCGCCGCCCAGCGGCTCCGGGGTCAGTGCCTGCTCGAAGGCGAGTTCGGCGACCATCTTGGCGGCGAGCGTGCCGCAGACCCCTTGCCAGGTCCCGGGGGCCAGACCGGGTGGGATGAGCATGTCCATCTCAGTCTCCGTCGACTCGGGCCGGGTGCAGGGGGTTCGCCAGGGTGCCGTACATGACGTCGAACTCGGCGTCGCGCTCGGCCCGGTCGTGGAAGCCGCCGCCGAGCAGTTGCTCCCGGTTGAGCGCCACCCGCCCGAACTCCGGCCCGAGCAGGTCGAACCAGGCGAACCGCTCGGCCAGTTCGGGAAAACGCCGGTGGTACGCGTCGATCGGTTCGCGGACCAGGGACCAGAACTCCCGCTCCGGTACGCCCAGGTGCCGCTCCACGATGTCGGTGAAGAAACGGAAGTGCCCGGCGCAGATCGCCGACAGGATCGAGTGCGCCAGGTCGCCGGCCGGCCAGCGGTGCAGCCGGTCGCGTGCCTCGGCGGGGATGCGGGCGTACTCGGGCAGGTCGAACGGGAGCAGTTCGACGTCGGCGCCGAAGTCCTTCAGCGCGATCCGGCTGGGCCGCTCGGCCGCGTCGCTGATCAGCACCACGTTCTCCCCGTGCGGGGTGAAGGAGGCGCCGTAGCGGTAGAGGTAGTGCAGCAGCGGCGGCAGCAGCGCACCCAGGTACGACCGCAGCCACTCCCGCGCCCCCAGACCGGAACGGTCGACCAGTTCCCCCACCACCGCCCGCCCGTCCCCGCCCTCCAGCAGCAGGGTGGCCATGGTCCGGGCCCGCTCCCCCGGCTCCAGGTAGCCGTGCACCGGCTCCCGCCAGATCGCCCCCAACAACTCCTGGTACTTGTACGGGGCGTCCGGCAGATCCCGGTAGGTCGGGTGCGGCACGGTCACGGAGGCGACCTCGCCGAGCATCGCCACCCGGCACTCGTCGCGCAGGAAGGCGTCGCCGTCGCGCAGGTCCTGCAGCCAGGTGGTGAGCCGGGGGGCGCAGGTGGTCTGCGCCTCGGACAGGCCGCGCCAGACCAGGGTGTTGCGGATCATCAGCGGGACCTTGACGTTGCGCCGTCCGGGTCGGTCCAGGTTGGTCAGGGTGCGGATCGACTGCAACGGGCGGTACCGGTCGGCGCTCTCGCCGAGGTAGACCACGCTGCCGTCGGCGATCTGCCCGGCGAACAGCGGCAGGATCACCTCGTCCCACTGGAACGGGTGCACCGGCAGCCAGACGTAGGCGTCCGGGTCGCCGCCCCGGTCGCGTACCCGGTCGGCGAACTCGGCGCGGGTGGTCGGGTCGAGTTCCCCGGCGAGCAGGGTCTCCCGGTCCAGCCCCGGTACCGCGCTGAACCGGGCGAGCGCGGGGGTGACCGCGAGCCAGACCAGCCGGAAGTCGCCGGCCGCCTCCGGGGTGAACCGGGCGGTGTCGGCGGCGGAGAAGCCGAGCCGTCCCTTGTTGAGGAACATGCACGGGTGGCCGGTCTGGTGCGCCTCCAGGTCCTCGTGGGACAGGTCGGCGAGGTCGGCGGCCGGAATCGCGCGGGCGTGCAGCCGGGCGTCGGCGGCGTGGGTGGCGGTGAGGTCGCGGATCAGGTCGGCGAGGACCGCCCGGGTCAGGCCGAGCACGTCGGCGGCGTCCACCACGAACCGGGTCGGGTCGGTCGCCGGTGACTCGTTTCCACCGGCCCGCCGTCGCAGGCTCTCCGGCCGGATCCGCCAGGCCCCGAACGCGCCCCGGCGGGCCCGGAAGGCGTAGGTCACCCCGTCGGGCAGGTCGAGGCACCAGTTCTCCGCCGGGCCGTCGGGGCGCGGCGTGACCATCTCCTCGTACGCCATTTCGGCGATCGTGCGGGCCAGCAGCGTACGCCCGGCGGCGGTCCAGTGCTCCGGTACGAGGTGCGGCGGTGGTGCGGTGGCGGGCTCGACGGGCACGGCGCTCCTTCGTGGGGGCGGGTTCGGTGACCAGGGGTGGGCCCGGCGCCTACCGGTGGGCGGCGACCGGTGGGCGGCGACCGGTGGGCGGAGCTTCAGTGCGCCCGTGCGTCCGGCAGGTCCCGCTCGACCTCGTCCTCGGGTACGCCGAACCCGGTGTACGCGGTCCGGGCCGGCAGCCGGTACGCCTTCCCGCCGGTGACGGCGTTCAGGATGGTTGCGCTGCGCCAGGCACCGAGCCCCAGGTCGGGTGTGCCGATCCCGTGGGTGTGCAGTTCGGCGTTCTGGACGAAGAGCGAGCCGGTGATCGCCGGGGTGAGCGACACCCGGTAGTCGGCGTCCACCCGGTAGCGTCCCTGCCCGTCCCAGAGCACCTGGTCGGCGAGGGGTTCGAGCAGCGCCGGCCGGCGGGCCCGGTAACCGGTCGCCAGGACCACCCGGTCCGTACGCAGGGTGAACGACCGTTGCTGGCGGGTCTCCCGGCAGGAAAGCAGGTAGCCGTCCTCGGTGGCGGAGGCGGACTCCACCGCGACGTTCGCGGTCAGCGCCACCTCGGGCCGGTAACCACCGACGGACCGCTCGTACAGCAGGGTGTGGATCTCGTCGATGGTTTCGGCGCTGATCGCCTTGTAGAGCTGCCACTGCTCGGGGACGAGCCGGTCGCGGGTGGACTCCGGCAGGTCCCGGAAGTAGGCGGTGTAGTCCGGGGTGAAGTGCTCCAGCCCGAGTTTCGAGTACTCCATCGGGGCGAAGCCCGGCGACCGGGTGAGCCAGCGCAGCCGCCAGCCCTGCTCCGGCGCGCGGCGCAGCAGGTCGAGGAAGACCTCGGCGCCGGACTGGCCGGATCCGACCACGGTGACGTCGCGGGCACCGGCGAGTGCCGGCTGCCGGTCGAGGTAGTGCTCGGCGTGGAAGATGTGCTCGCCGACCAGGTGGGCCAGGGACTCGGGTACCACCGCCTCGGTGCCGACCCCGAGCACCACGTGTCGCGCGGTGATCCGGCTGGTTCCACCGGTCTCCGGGTCGGTCAGGTCGATCAGGAACCGTCGGGTTTCGGTGGACCAGCGCAGCCGGTCCGCCCGGGCACCGAACCGGCAGGAGGGCAACGATTCGGCGACCCAGCGGCAGTAGTGGTCGTACTCGCGGCGCGGCACGTGGAACCGCTCGGCGAAGTAGAACGGGAAGAGCCGGTCGTGCTCGCGCAGGTAGTTGAGGAACGACCACCTGTTGGTCGGGTCGACCAGGGAGACCAGGTCGGCGAGGAACGGCACCTGCAACTGGGCGCCCTCGAGCAGCAGGCCGGGGTGCCAGGCGAAGTCGGGGCGGGCGTCGACGAAGAGCGTACGCAGGCCGGCGATCGGTTCGGCCAGCGCGGCGAGTCCCAGGTTGAACGGCCCCAGGCCGATCCCGACCAGGTCGTATCCGGTGTCGACCGGATCGGGGTCGGTGACTGTCGGTACGGCGTCGGTGCTCATCGGCTGGCTTCCTCCGGGGTGTCGCTGGTCCTCGCCCTGGGGGCGACGGCGTTCGGTGCCGCTGCACCGGGTCGCCGCGTACCAGTCTGCTGCTCGGCGGCGGCCTGCTGCTCGGCGGCACCGGCCCGGATCACCAGGTCCAGCAACGCGTCCACGTCGGCGCTGGTGGCGTGGGGGTTGAGCAGGGTGAGTTTGAGCCAGACCGCGTCACCGACCTCGGTGCGGCCGACCACCGCCGACCCGTCGGCGAGCAGGCGCCGGCGCAGGGCGGCGTTGACCCGGTCGCCGCGCGCACCGGCCCGGTAGCGGAACACGACGGTGGTGAGCACCGGCTCGGCGGCCAGTTCCAGGTACGGACTGGCGGCGATCCGGGCCGCCGCGTGCCGGGCCAGGTCGTGGCACGCGTCGACCAGCGCGCCCAGTCCCTGGCGTCCGAGGGCACGGAAGGTGACCGCGAGCTTGAACGCGTCCACCCGCCGGGTGGTGCGCAGCGAGTGTCCGAGCAGGCTCGGGTAGCCGGCCGCCTCGTCGTCGGCCGGGTTGAGGTAGGCCACCCGCCGGGACAGCGGTGCCAGCGCGGCGGCGTCGGCGGTCAGGAACACCCCGGCGGCGACCGGTTGCCAGCCGAGCTTGTGCAGGTCCAGCGCGACCGAGTCGGCTCCGGACAGGCCGTGGAGCAGGCCGGCGAGTCGGTCGGAGAAGAGCGCACCGCCGCCGTACGCGGCGTCGACGTGCAGCCAGGTCCGGTGGCGGGCGGTGATCTCGGCGATCTCCGGCAGCGGGTCGACGCTGCCGAAGTCGGTGGTGCCCGCGGTCGCCACCACCGCCGCCGGTACGCCACCGGCGCGCACGGTTGCGGCCAGCCGGTCGGCGAGCGCCGCCGGGTTCATCCGGTACGCCCGGTCGACCGGCACCGGGACCACGGCTTCCTCGCCGAGGCCGAGCAGGGCGGCGTTGCGGCGTACCGAGAAGTGGGCGACCTCGCTGCAGAAGTAGCGCAGCCGCGAACCGACCGCGCCCAGCCCGACGGTGGCCGCGGTCGACCCGGTGGTGGCGAGCACGGCGGCGTCGCGGGCCAGCAGCAGACCCATCAGGTTGGACTCGGTGCCACCGGTGGTGATCACGCCGCCCGAGCCGTCGGTCGGGTAGCCGACCAGCCCGGCCAGGGTGGCGATCACCAGTGGTTCGAGTTCGGTCGCGGACGGGCCCTGGTCCCAGGAGTCGAGCGACGGGTTCAGCGCGGCGGCGACCACCTCGGCGGCCACCGCCACCGCCAGCGGTGGACAGTGCAGGTGCCCGGCGCAGTGCGGGTCGGCCGGATCGGCGGTGCCGGCGGTGAGTTCGGTGGCGAGCGCGGCGAGCGCGGCGAGCGCACCGGTCCCCCGGTCGGGCAGGAGTGCACCACCGGTCGCGGCGGCGACGGCACGGGCCACCTCGGCGGGCGTACCGGCGGGAAGCGGGCCGCCGCGGCGGTGCGCACCGAGCCGGAGCGCGTCGAGCGCCACGTCGACCAGGGGACCCAGGGCGGAGGGGCCGTCGGCACCGCCGGCCAGTGCCGTGTCCAGCGGGTCGGACGGTGGCTGCGGCTGGCTGGTCATCGGCGGGGTCCCCGGTGGCCGGCCCCGGCGACCCGGACGGCGTCGGCCAGCCGGGCGAGCACCGCGTCGACCTGGAGGTCGGTGATGGTCAGGGGCGGGAGCAGCCGGACCACGGCGTCGTGCCGGCCGCCGAGTTCCACCATCAGTCCACGGTCGAGGCACTCGGCGCGGATCCGGCGGGCGAGGTCGGGGGCGGCCGGGCGGGCGCCGATGGCGTTCGCCGCCGCGTCCGGCTCGACGATCTCCAGGCCGATCATCAGACCCCGTCCGCGTACGTCGCCGATCGCGGGCTGCTGCCCCTGCAGCAGTCGTAGTTCGCGCAGCATCCGGTCGCCAACCGTGGCGGCCCGCTCGACCAGTCCGGACTCCCGGACGTGGCGTACGGTCGCCGAGCCGGCCACCATGGCGAGCTGGTTGCCGCGGAAGGTGCCGGTGTGCGCGCCCGGCCGCCAGGTGTCCAGCTCCTCCCGGTACGCGATGACGGCCAGCGGCAGGCTGCCGCCGATCGCCTTCGACATCACCAGTACGTCCGGCACCACACCGGAGTGCTCGACCGCCCAGAACGCACCGGTACGGCCGACCCCGGTCTGCACCTCGTCCACGATCAGCGGAATCCCGTGCGTGGCGGTGATCCGGCGCATCTCGCGCAGCCACCCGTCGGGGGCGGGCACGGTCCCGCCCTCGCCCTGTACGGGTTCGAGGATCATCGCGGCCGGTGGCACCACACCGGAGTGCGGGTCGGTGAGCATCGTCTCGGCGTACCGGGCGGCGAGGTCGGCGGCCAGCGTACCGCCGAGGCCGAACGGGCACCGGTAGTCGTACGGGAAGGGCAGCCGGGTGACCTCGATCGCGGCTCGCGGCAGCGGCGACTTGACCCCGACGTTGGCGCTGACCGCCAGCGCGGCGGCGGTCATCCCGTGGTAGCCGCCGGTGAAGGCGAGTACGCCGGAGCGCCCGGTCGCGATCTGGGTGAGCTTCAGCGCGGCTTCGACGGCGTCGGTGCCGGCCGGTCCGCAGAAGTGCAGCCGCCAACCGTCGGGTCCACCGGGCAGCGTGTCCAGGAGCGTGGTGGTGAACTCGTCCTTCTCGAACGTGCCGAGGTCGAGTACGTGCAGCGGGGCACCGGAGTCGAGCAGTCGGCGGATCGCGTCGACGACCACCGGGTGGTTGTGGCCCAGCGCGAGGGTACCGGCGCCGGAGAGGCAGTCGAGGTAGCGTCGGCCGTCCGCGCCCTCGACGACCATCCCGTCGGCGCGGACGGGCACGATCGGTAGCGTGCGCGCGTAGGTCCGGGCGGCGGACTCGCGATCCTGTTGGCGGCCCAGCACGTCGGCGACGGCCTGGGCGGCAGGCAGGGATGACGGGAGTTGCGAGACGACCACGATGCCTCCAAGGTTAGCCTCACCTAACTACCACATCATGACGACCGCAGGCATCTCGGACGGGCAGCTTTTCGGTAAATGTCCGAAAAGTCATTTGGAATCGCCCATCCCTCGTCACCCCGCTTCCGGTCGCCGGCAGCGGTGGACCGCCAGCTCCGACCCCGTCCCGGGTCCGTCCACTCGCGATCATGCGCCCATCCTGGCACGCCCTCCCCGACCGCGTTTCTCTCGGTTGTCCGTCGGCATCGGATCCCCGCTCGGGTCGGGCAGAAATGCACCGACGCGACGAAATAATGGCGAATACGTTGCAAAGCGTTCGACGATGAGCGAAACTCTGGGAGTCACAATGTACTCACCTATCAATTGCCCATGGGGGCGCCGAGATGGCCAAGCAGGTAATCACCGTACTCACCGACGACCTGGACGGTGGTAAGGCCGACCGCACCGTCGAGTTCGGTCTCGACGGGGTCAACTACACCATTGACCTGTCCGAGAAGAACGCGGGCAAGCTGCGTAAGGCACTGGACGGCTTCATCGCCGCGGGCAGTCGAATGGGCCGTAACGCCGTCGAGGGCCGGGGCGCAGGTCGCCGTGGCGCACGAGGCACGACCCGGACCGATCGCGATCAGAACCGCGCCATACGCGAATGGGCCACCAAGAACGGATACGACGTTTCCGAACGGGGCCGGATACCGGCCGAGGTGGTGCGCGCGTACCAGAGTCATTGAGCTCGTACGGCGGCGATTAATCGCGTCCCGAGCGGCCGAGGACGAGGTCGGAATCCGGCCCCGCCCCGGCCGGCCGGGGCGACCCACCGGGTGACACCATCCGGACGCGCAAGATTCGCTCAAGACTCCCGCCGTGGGCTTTCCCGTGGTGACCGGCCGATCCACGCTGTTGGAAACCGGCCCAGGTCCTGCGGGGAGCGAGTCGATGGCGACGATAACCCAGCTCGGTTCGACAACCTCGATCCGCGACAGCGTCAACCCGCCGTGGCTCGATTGGCCGGATCTGGTCGAGGCACTGGAGGTCGCGGCTCTCGTCCGCTGCACCCCCATCGGCACCACCCCGCAGGCCCGTCCGGCGGGAACGCACGGCGTACACGGGGTGCTGGTGGCCGAGTTCAACCAGCAGATCGCCGCGCACCGGATGGCGTACCTGCTCGGTCGCCTGGACCTGCCGGTGACCCGGGAGGCAACCGTCGCCGGGCTGCGCCGACGCTACCAACTGCACCGGCTCTACCTGCCGCACGATGATCGGGCCGGATACGGGGCGTTGATGACGGCGGCCTGGAGCCAGGGCCGCGCGGCGATCCTCGACCCGACCGTCAGCGGCGGATCGAGCGCCCGCCAACTCTGGCGCCCCCGGCTCGCCGGGGCCGTCTGGCGCTCGGTGCTCACCGCCGCCGGACGCCACCTGCACAAGAACATCCTCGGCGTACGGGTCGCCGACCACGACCTCGCCGCCATGCTCATCCGGGGCGCGCAACTCCTCGACGCCCGAGCCGCCCTGCGCCGCCGGTCCGGCTGCTTCCTGATCAGCGTGGACGTCGGGCCGGACACCGAACGCCTGCTGGGCGCGGTGCGCTCGGGTGAGCAGTTCGACCTCGCGGTGTAGGGCGGCGGGTTGACCGTTCGGTCGGTATGCACGACGGATCCGGGTGGGCCAGACTTGCCGCGGCGACCCCTACTTCCGCCGGAGATTACGACCCGTGCCCCTCACCCCGCCGCCCCCGGACGGGTCTCCACGCTCGGCCCGGCGGGCCGTTTCCGCTGTCTGCGCCGCCATCCTGACGGTGCTCGCGGCCGGCTGCGCGGACGCGCCCGAGAAGCCGGTGCTGATCCGGATCGCCACCGGTAGCCCCACCGCGGTCTACTACGCGTTCGGCCAGTCGCTGGTGACGATCATCAACCGGGAGATCCCGGGCGTACGGGCGAGCGTGGTGGTCACCGCTGCCTCGGCGGAGAACGTCGAGCTGGTCTCCCAAGGCGGCGCCGAACTGGGCTTCACCCAGGCGGACACCCTGCCCGCGACGGCCGGCGCCTCCCCCGCCGTCCTCGGGGTGGCCCGGCTCTACGACGACCTCCTGCACCTGGTGGTCCGCGCCGACCGGCCCATCCGCCGGTTGGCCGACCTGCGCGGGCGCACCGTCTCGGTCGGCGCGCCCGGGTCCGGTACGGAGATCACCGCCAACCGGCTACTGGACGTCGCCGGCCTGACCCCCGGTTCGGTGGACACCCGGCGGCTGGGGTTGGACGCCTCGGTCTCCGCACTGGAAAGCGGTGAGATAGACGGTTTCATCTTCTCCGGCGGCCTGCCGGTCCAGGCGGTGGCCGAGCTCGTCCGGCGGACACCCGCCCGGATCGTCGACCTGGGCGAGTGGACCGAACCGCTGCGCCGGGACTACAGCCAGGTCTACGTCAACCGCGACATCCCCACCTCCGTGTACGGGCTGCCGCCGGTCACCACCGTCGCCGACCCCAACTACCTGGTCGTCTCGGCCGACCTGCCGCAACACCTGGTGTACGAGTTGACCCGGTTGCTGATGGAACGGCGGATCGAGCTGGGGCGGGCCCATCCGGCGGCGGGACGGATGAGCATCCAGTCCGCGATCGCCACCGCGCCCCTGCCCCTGCACCCTGGTGCCGCCGAGTACTACCGCGCCAGCAAACCCTGACCCGCGCCTACGCCGGGTCGTCCGGCGTACGGAACCAGAGCGCCGCGTCCAGCCCGCGCGGGATCGCCTGCCGCATGGTGAGCCGCCCCCCGGAGACGTCCACCAGCACCGCGACGATGGTCAGGCCCAGACCCGCGCCGGAGATGTTCTGCGCGTCCGCCGCCCGCCAGAACCGTTCGGTGGCGTGTTTGAGCTGCTCCGAGGTCATCCCCCGACCGTTGTCGCGGACGTGGATCGCCACCCCGCCGTCCAGCCGGTACACCGACACGTCGACCCGTCCGCCGTCGTCGGTGAACTTGACCGCGTTGTCGATCAACGCGTCGAGGGACTGGTCCAGGGCGGTCGGCGCGGCGCTCGCGTACGCGGGGGCGCTCGGTGTGTTGACGGTGAGTTCGATGGACCGGCGCCGGGCCAACGGCAGCCAGGCCGTCACCCGCGACACCGCCACCGCGGCCGCGTCCACCACCACCATCTTGTCCGCGCCCCGCTCGGCACGGGCCAGGGTGAGCAGGCCGTCGAGCACCTGGGCCAGCCGGTCGCTCTCCTCCAGGGCGAGCCGGTGCTCGGTCCGGCCGTCCTCGTCGGTGACGCTCGGCCCGAGTTCCTCCACCCGCAGCCGCAGCGCGGTGAGCGGATTGCGCAACTGGTGACTGGCGTGCGCGACGAACGCCCGCTGCCGTTCCATCGCGTCGGAGAGCGCGTCGGCCATGTCGTTGAAGCTGGCCGCCAGGCGGCGCAGTTCCGGTGGCCCGACCCGATGCGGTGCCCGGGCGGCCCGGTCCCCGGCGGCGATCTCGTGGGTCACCGCGTCGAGTACGGTGACCGGCCGCAGCACCCAGCCGGCCAGCCGGAACGCGGTGAGTACGCAGGCGAGCAGGGCGAGCGCGCCGATCGCGGCGAGCGCCAGCCACCAGGTGAGCGTGGTGCGGCCGATCCGGGACGTCGGCGAGGAAATGATCACCGTGCCGAGCACCTCGCCGCTCTCGCTCACCGGCACCGAGACGACCAGCGGCTCGTCACCCCAGGGCCAGACCAGCCCCGGCGCGGCGGACTGCTGTCCGGCCAGCGACGCCCGGGTGGCGGACTCCACCAGTTGCGCGTCCGGGCGGTACTGCGGGGTACGGATGACCACCGTACGGTCCCGGTCGACGAGTGCGGCGTGCAGGCCGTACAGCTCCGCGTACCGGTCCAGTTCCGCGCTCACCCCTCCGGTCGCCCCGCCGCGCAGGGCCGGTCCGGACAGGGACGAGAACCGGGTCGCGTCGGCGAGCCGGTCGGCCCGGACCCGGTCGGTCTCCGCGGAGGCCAGGGTGAAGGCGAGCGGGATCTCCAGCGCGACCAGCACCAGGACCATCAACAGCAGGTAGCTGAAGACCAGACGGCGACGCACGGCACCTCCCGGTTACCCGACCCGGAGCCGGTAGCCGACGCCCCGGACGGTCTCGACCAGGCCGGGGTCACCGAGCTTGGCGCGCAACGAGCCGACGTGCACCTCCACGGTGTGCCGGCCGGTCCAGGTGGTCTGCCAGACGTCGAGCAGGATCCGGTCGCGGGGCACCACCAGTCCGGGCTGGCGGGCCAGCGACATCAGGATGTCGAACTCCTTGCGGGTGAGCGCCACCGGCACCCCGTCGATCTCGGCCGACCGGGCGGTCACGTCGATCCGGATCCGGCCGGCCTCGATGACCGTACGCTCCGGGGCCGTGTACGCGCCCCGGCGCAGCACCGCCTCGATCCGGGCGTGCAGTTCCGCCATCGAGAACGGCTTGACCACGTAGTCGTCCGCGCCCACGCGCAACCCGAGCACCCGGTCGCGCTCCTCGCCCCGGGCGGTGACCGCGATGATCCCGATCTGGGGGCTGCGCTGGCGCAGTGTCCGGCACACCTCCACCCCGTCGCCGTCGGGCAGGGTGAGGTCGAGCAGGACCAGGTCGCACGGGGCCGCCGCCAGCGCCGCCGCCGCCGTGGCCGCCTGTTCGATGTCGAACCCACGGCGGGTCAGCGCCGAGGCCATCGCCGCGGCGACCCGGCTGTCGTCCTCGACCAACAGGATGCGCACACGCCCTCCCTCACGCCGACTGCCCGCTATTGTGCCGGTCCGCCGGCCGGGCGTTCGCCCCCGGCCGTCACCGACAAACCGGGTGCCACTGATAAACGCGCACCGGCCGGGTATGTGTGGCCGGTGACGACGACGCGGCGGCCCCGGTGACCGCCGCCGTTCCGGCCTGGGCCTGGCCGGCGCTGGCGGTCGTCATCGTGATCATGCTTGCGGTGGACCTGCTGCTGCACCGGGACAACCACGTCGTCGGCCTGCGCGAGGCGGCGATCTGGAGCGGGATCTGGGTCGGTGCCGGTGTCGCGTTCGGCGTACTGCTGTGGTGGTGGCAGGGATCCCGGTCCGGCACCGCGTACTTCGCCAGCTACCTGATCGAGAAGACGCTCTCCATCGACAACGTTTTCGTCTTCGCGCTGATCTTCACGTATTTCGCGGTACCTGCCGCTTACCAGCACAAAGTCCTGTTCTGGGGGGTCATCGGCGCGCTCGGCTTCCGGCTGGCATTCATCTTCGCCGGCGCCGAACTGCTCCGTACGTTCTTCTGGACCGCGTACATATTCGGCGCGTTTCTGATCTACACCGGCTATCAGATGGGGTTCAGGCACGATCGGAAGATCCAGCCCGAACGGAATCCGGTGGTCCGCCTGGTTCGCCGGATTCTGCCCACCGATGCCAGCTACCACGGCAGCCGGTTCGTCACCCGGCACGACGGTCGGCGTCGGGTCACGCTGCTTTTTGTGGTGCTGGTCGCGATCGAGGCCAGTGATCTGATTTTCGCGGTCGACTCGATCGCCGCGATCCTGGCCATCACCACCGACACGTTCGTGCTCTGGTCGGCGAACGCGTTCGCCATTCTCGGCCTGCGGGCGCTGTATTTCTGCCTCGCCGGCCTGCTGCGCCGGTTCAGTCGCCTGCACTACGGTCTGGCCGTGCTGCTCGCCTTCGCCGGGGTGAAGCTCATCCTCGCCGAGACCCCGGTCGGAAAGCTGCCGATCTGGCTGACCCTGACCGTGATCGTGGCGACCATCGTCGCCTCGATCGGGTGGAGCCTGCTGGCCGGCCCGCACGGGTCCCGGCCGGTGCCGCCCACCAATCGGGACGGCCACCGGTGAGCGGTCGAGCCGGACCTGCATAGAGGAAGATCACATACCTGGGCCGGCAGCCCGTACGGAGAAACGCTGGCAGCATGGTCACCGACGTCGGACCGAGGGAGAGAACATGGCGGAACAGGAAGCGTTCGGAAAGCCAGCGGCGGGCAGCGCCCAGATCGGGGTCACCGGACTCGGCGTGATGGGGCGCAACCTCGCCCGCAACCTGGCCCGCCACGGCTATCCGGTGGCGGTGCACAACCGCTCCGCCGACCGTACGCGGAGCCTGATCGCCGAGCACGGCGACGAGGGCGAGTTCGTGCCGGCCGAGTCGATGGCCGACTTCGTGTCGTCGCTGTCCCGCCCGCGTGCGGTCATCGTGATGGTGAAGGCCGGCGGCCCGACCGACGCGGTCATCGAGGAGCTGATCCCGCTGCTCGAGACCGACGACATCGTCATCGACGCCGGCAACGCCCACTTCGCCGACACCCGGCGCCGGGAGGAGACGCTGAAGGCGCACGGGCTGCACTTCGTCGGCACCGGTGTCTCCGGCGGCGAGGAGGGCGCGCTGCTCGGCCCGAGCATCATGCCCGGCGGTTCGGTGGAGGCGTACGCCAAGCTCGGACCGATCTTCGAGTCGATCGCCGCGCAGGTCGACGGCGTGTCGTGCTGCACCCACGTCGGACCGGACGGTGCCGGGCACTTCGTGAAGATGGTCCACAACGGCATCGAGTACGCCGACATGCAGCTCATCGCGGAGGCGTACGACCTGCTCCGGGACGGGTTGTCCGCGTCACCGGGTGAACTCGCCGAGGTCTTCCGCACCTGGAACGAGGGGGACCTGGAGTCCTTCCTCATCGAGATCACCGCCGACGTGCTCGGTCACACCGACGCCGCCACCGGCAAGCCCTTCGTCGACGTGGTGCTCGACCAGGCGGAGCAGAAGGGCACCGGGCGGTGGACCGTACAGAGCGCGCTGGACCTGGGCGTGCCGATCACGGGTATCGCCGAGGCGACCTTCGCCCGCTCGCTGTCCGGGCACGCCGACCAGCGGGCCGCCGCCCGTGAACGGTTCGCCGACGCCGGTGGCAAGGCGAGCATCGGTGACCGGGACGCGTTCGTGGAGGACGTCCGCAAGGCGCTCTACGCCTCGAAGGTCGTCGCGTACGCGCAGGGCTTCGACCACATCCAGGCCGGCAGCGACGAGTTCGGCTGGAACATCGACCGGGGCGCGATGGCCACCATCTGGCGGGGCGGGTGCATCATCCGGGCCCGGTTCCTGAACCGGATCCGGGAGGCCTACGACGCCGACCCCGAACTGCCCACGCTCCTGGTGGCACCGTACTTCGCGGACGTGGTGTCGGAGGCCATCGAGAGTTGGCGCCGGGTGGTCCGGTACGCCACCGAGGTCGGCATCCCCACCCCGGCGTTCTCCTCGTCGCTGGCGTACTTCGACGGGCTGCGCCGGGGACGGCTGCCCGCCGCCCTGATCCAGGGCCTGCGGGACAACTTCGGCGCGCACACGTACCAGCGGGTCGACCGGGAGGGTTCCTTCCACACGCAGTGGGCCGGCGCCCGTACCGAATCGGCGTCCTGACCTCGACGGCCCGCCGGTGTCGTGATCTCACGGCACCGGCGGGCCGATCGTTTCTCCGCTACCCGCGGGCCTGCGCCGAGAGTCGCGGCGGGCAGCTTCAGCGGAAGCGGCGCCGCAGGCTGCGCCGGTTCAGCCCCGGCGCGGTGGTCTCCAACCGGCGCCGGAGCAGGTCCCACTCCCGCCGACGCTCGTCGGTGACGTCACGCAGGGTGATCGACACACCAGGCGGGCCGGGCTCCGCCCGCAACGGCCGGCATTTCACCTCGACCAGGACCCGGCTGCGGTCGGCCCGGCGCAGGGTCCACTGCACGACCGTCCCGGCCGGGTCGTCGTCCGCGCGTACGCCGCCCAGGGCGCGGTCCACCTGGTCGTGGTCGTCCGGGTGGATGATGTCCCGCCAGGTGGCGAACGCCTGCGACTCGATGCCGAGGATCCGCCAGAGCGCCGGGTTGGCGTAGTTCACCCGGTCGTCGTCGCCGACGATCAGAACACCGTCGTTGGTGTTGCCGGCCACCAGGTCCAGATACCGGTCCCGGTCCTGCCGGTGGGCCGCGCCGGTCACCGCCAGCCGTTGCAGGGCGAGCGTGGCCTGACCGGCGGCCACCTCGATCACGTCCCGCGAGGCGGCGAGGGTGTCCCGGTCGGCGGCCACCAGGAGGGCTGCGCCCGCGCGACCGACCACCGGCTCGGCACCGGGGGTCAGCGATGCCACGATGGTGGCCGGCAGACCGCCCAGCGGCTCGACCAGCACGGCGGGCAGCAGCCGGGTCTCGAGCAGCAGGCTGCGCCGCCGGGTGTTGTTCGTCGGCAGCGGCTGGTCCAGATCCACCCTCGGCGACCAGACGAAGTCGATGTCGTCGGTCCGCCTGCCCGGCGGCCGGTACAGCGCGAAGACGAGACGGTGCGGGGTGCCGGCCGGCATCATCTGCGCGACCATCACCCGCAGCGCCTCCCCGACCTGGGCACTACCGGTCGCGCCGACCAGGCTGGTGCAGGTCTCCCGCAGGTGCCGCTCCCGGCGTACGGCGTGCCGGTGCTTGTTGCGGGCGTCGACCACACGGGTCACCACCAGGACCGTGCTGAGCCCGGCCACCACGGCGATCACCACTCCGTCGAGGACCGCACCGGCGACCGCCTCGGCGAACAGAACCACCGCAGCGGTCAGACCGGCCAGTGCGACCAGGCCGACCCGGGTCCCGGCGGTCTCGTCCGGCGGCACGTCGACCCGCGCGGTCAGCCGGGTCATCGAGGGGTGCAGCGCCGCGGCACCCCAGGCGAGGTAGTGGACCAACCAACCCAGCTCTGCCGGCCCACCGGGCCGCCACCCCGAGCCGAGCTCGGCGACGGCGTAGGCGGTGTCCGCGGCGAGCAGCCCGGCCGCTCCCACGGCGAGCAGTAGGACCGCCACGTTGCGCGGCGCCGCGACCGCCAGCCGCACCATCACCACCAGCACGAGCAGAGCGCCGAGTACGTGACTGACCAGCACACACTGCTCGACCCGGGAGAGTTCGGTGCCGGGCAGCGCCGGTGCCACCACCTGGGTCCAGCCGACCAGTCCGACGGCGAGCACCACCGCGAGCAGGTCGGTCAGGCCGGAGCGGTCACGGATGACCGCGCTGCTGCGGGTGAGCTGCACCAGGGCAGCGGTGAGCAACGGGAACAGGGCCACGTACAGACCGTCGGCGAGCAGGGTGGCGACCTGCCCGGAGGAGGTCGCGGCGACCGCGTACGCGACGTCACCGGCGGCCAGGACCGCCAGGCCGGACCCGAGCAGTAGCCACGGCGCGGGTCGCGCGGGCCGGTGCCGGCGGATGCCGTACGCCACGGCGGTCACGCTGGCCGCGCCGATGGTGCCCCAGAGCATCGCCGCCGCGGCGGGGAGCAGGAAGACACCCAGCCCGAGGGCGGCGGTCAGCGTGACGAAGCCGATGATGCGGCGCTGCGGCAACCGGAATCCTCCCACCCGCGCCGCCGGGCAGCCGCCCAACCGCGGTACACGTTGCACCGGCCTCGACGGCGGGCTGTGGCGTACGCATCCGTTCCCCCGCGGCACCGACTATGCCGTACGGGACGCAGTGGGTGGAAGGAACGCGCCGGAGCGAAGTTCGGCACCTCGTGTCGGGTGTGGAGCGTGCCCACGCGCACCGTCGCGCCGGGTACGGGCGTACACGTGTCGATGATCCACCAGATATCAGTGAGTGGAACGTGGTTCGGCGTCCTGGACCTCGCCCCGACTCCCCCACGGCGGACCGAGCGGTCCACATTAGATGATCGATTCTGGCGGACCTTGCCCAGGTCATTGGCCTTTGATCTCCACCTACCCAACAGAAATAGCGGGGTGTTATGGATCAACATCAGACGGTAGTGTGCCCGATGAGCGGCATGAACACCCTTACATGGCATTAGTTCTTATTGTTGTCATCATCCTGTCCGAGCCTTGTCACGACCCGGAGGATAAAATGGTGGATACGGGACAGTCTCCAAGCACAGCCCCCACGCCCGTGCCGGATCCATCACCATCGAACCGAGCAACCCGGTTCCGGCGGACCCTGCTCCGCCACGACCTGCCCGCGTCGTTCGTGGTCTTCCTCGTCGCGGTCCCGCTCTCCCTGGGCATCGCGGCGGCCTCCGGCGCACCACTGCTCGCCGGCATCATCGCCGCGGTGGTCGGCGGAATCGTGGTCGGCGCCCTCGGGGGCGCTCCACTGCTGGTCAGCGGTCCGGCCGCCGGGCTCTCGGTGATCGTGGCGGACCTCGTGCTCCGCCACGGCTGGATGGCCACCGCCGCCATGGTCACCCTCGCCGGCCTGGTCCAGATCGTCCTCGGCCTCAGCCGGTTCGGCCGGGCCGCGCTGATGCTCTCCCCCGCGGTGGTGCACGGCATGCTCGCCGGCATCGGGATCGTGATCGCCCTCAGTCAACTCCACGTCGTGCTCGGCGGCGCACCGCAGCGCTCGGTCTGGGAGAACCTCCGCGAGCTACCGTCCCAGCTCGTCGGCTACCACGACGCCGCGGTGCTGGTGGGCGTGGTCACGGTCGCCGTACTGCTCGTCTGGCCCCGGCTGGTCCGGGTGTCGTACCTGCCCGCGCCGCTGGTCGCCATCGCCGTGGCCACCGCGATGGCCACCGGCCTGGGGCTCGATCTCACCCGGGTCGCCCTGCCCGACGATCCACTCAGCTACCTGACGCTGCCCCGATGGCCGGACGCTCCGCTGACCGACGTGCTCTCCGGGGTGTTCCTGCTCGCCGTGGTCGCCAGCGTGGAATCCCTGCTCTCGGCGGTCGCCGTAGACCGGCTGCACGACGGCCCACGGGCCAGGCTCGACCGCGAACTGATCGCCCAGGGGGTGGCGAACTCCGCCTCCGGGGCACTCGGCGGGTTGCCGGTCACCGGCGTGATCGTCCGCAGCTCGGCGAACGTGGAGGCCGGTGCCCGTACCCGCGCCTCGGCGATCATGCACGGACTGTGGATCGCCGTCTTCGCGCTGCTCCTGGCCAGCGTGCTGGAGCTGATCCCGATGTCCGCCCTCGCCGGAGTCCTGGTGATCGTCGGGCTACGACTGATCAGCGTGGCCCACGTACGCGACCTGATGCGGCACCGGGAGTTCCCCGCGTACGCGGTCACCGTGGCCGGAGTCGTCTTCCTCGACCTGGTCACCGGCGTACTGCTCGGGATGGCGGTGGCCCTGGTCTCGGCGCTGTACCGGCTCACCCACTGGCGCATCGACGTCGACCGGCGGGGTGCCGACGACTGGCTCGTGCAGATCACCGGCACCCTGCTCTTCCTCGGCGCCGGACGGCTCAACCAGGAACTGCGCCGGCTACCGCCCGGTGCCCGGGTCCACCTGGAACTGCGCCTGGACTTCCTCGACCACGCCGCCTTCGGGGTGATCCAGCAGTGGCGGGCCGGCTACGAGCGCAACGGCGGTCAGGTACGGGTGGAGGAGTCGCTGGACGGCTGGTTCGACCGGGCGGTACGCGACCGCCTCGGCAACCGCAAGAGCCTGCCGGAGCGGCTGCCGCGCTGGCTCGCCCCCTGGTCGCACTGGCAGGCCGGGGCGCCACCAGCCGCCCGCCCCGAGACCGGGAACCCGGCCGTGTCGTCCGAACCCCCCGCCACCGGCGAGATCGGCGGCAACATGCTGGTGGGCGTACGGGAGTTCCAGCGCCGGGTCGCCCCGCTGGTCCGGCCCTACCTGACCGAACTGGCCCGGGACGGGCAACGCCCCGACGAACTCTTCATCACCTGCGCCGACTCCCGCCTCGTGCCCAACCTGGTCACCGCGAGCGGGCCGGGCGACCTGTTCTGCCTGCGCAACATCGGCAACATCGTGCCCCGGCACGGCACCCCCGGCGACCACAGCGTCGGCGCCGCGATCGAGTACGCGACCGACGTCCTGCAGGTCTCCACCATCACCGTCTGCGGGCACTCCGACTGCGGGGCGATGCGCGCGGTCCTCCAGGGCGGGGTGGCTCGGGAGTCGCACCTCGGCTCCTGGCTCAGCCACGTACGCCTCGGTGGGCGACGCGACGACCGGCGTGGGCCCGGGGTGCCACCGCCCCGGGACGCGGCCGGCCCGCCCCACGATCCGGCCGTGCTGGAACGCCAGGCCCTGGCCAACGTCGCCCAGCAGCTCGCCAACCTCCAGACCTATCCGAGTGTCCGAAGGCGGCTCGACGCGGACCAGCTCACCCTGGTCGGTCTCTACTTCGACCTGCACGAGGCACGGATGTACCTGGTGGACGCCGGCAACGGTGCCCGGCGTCCACTGCCTCTCTGAGCCGTCCGACCTCTCTGAACTGTTTCGCTGGATCAACCACGGCGCCCGGGGCGGCGTACCCGGCGAGCCGACCGCCGGGGGGATTGGCGGAGGACGCTCACCGGGTACGCCGCACGGGCGAACCGCCCGCAGGGCACCTGTGATCAACACAAGCACGGCGGGACGGCGGCCGGCACCGGTCTTGACGTGATCACTACGCCGCCGGCCCCGGCGCTGACGCCGCCACCACACCCGCGTCAAGAAGGCGTCGGGATCACCGGGCCGGGCGTGGTGAACGCGTGAAGATCCGCGACCCGACCCCGCCGGAGCGCCACGATCGGCACATGCACAGCCCGACCCTGCCCCGCCGTACCGCGACCACCGATGGCGGCGGGACCGCACGGCCACGACCGGCGGACCTGCTCACCCGGACGCCGACCCGGATCGAGGCACTGGTCTGCGTACGGCTGGCCGCCAGCACCGACGGTGGCCGGTTCGCCCGACACCTGCGCACCGACCCCCGGGTGGTCGCCGCGTGGTGGGTCGCCGCCGACATCGACCTCATGGTGCGGCTGTCCTGCGCCGGGCTGCCCGAGTTGAACACCGCCGTTGCCGACCTGCGGCTGCGCGGCGGGGCCTCGGAAACCGTCACCCACCTGCTCCTGCGCCCGCTCGACATTGCCGAGCAGGCCACCGCCGACCCCGAAGGCGAACCGTCATGACCCTGGCCGAACTCATCCCCTCGCTGCGTACGTCACTCCCCGCCCACCTGCACGGCGACGTGTGGCCCTCGATGGCCCACCGCGACGAGCACGGCGAGATCTCGGTCGGGGAGGTGCATCTCGGCGAGCTCGCCGAACGGTTCGGCACCCCGGCGTACGTCCTGGACGAGGCGGACGTACGCCGGCGCTGCCGGGAGTACGCGGGCGCGTTCGGCCCCGCCAACGTCGTGTACGCGGCGAAGGCGCTGACCTGCCGGGGCGTACTGCGGTGGATCGCCGACGAGGGACTGTCGCTGGGCGTGCACTCGGCCGGGCAGCTCGCCACCGCCGCCGCCGTCGGTTTCCCGGCCGACCGGATCGTGCTCCAGGGCGACGCCAAGAGCCCCACCGACCTGTCCGCCGCGCTGGACTACGGCGTCGGCACCATCGTGATCGAGTCCGGTTCGGAGATACCACGCCTGGCCGCGCTGCTGCGCCGCCGGCAACGGGTGCTGCTGCGGGTGCTTCCCGACTGGGACACCGGCCGGGTCGAGACGATGTCGATGCTGCCCGCGGCACCGGTCGCGGACCGGTTCGGGGTGCCGGCGGCCGGCACCAGCCTGGACGAGATGGTTCGCCGGATCACCGACCAGCCGATGCTGGAGCTGGTCGGGCTCGACTTCTTCCTGGGCTCGCAGACCTCCCGGTTCGGCGGCTACGAACGGGCGATCCACCACCTGGTGGCGACCATGGCGACCCTGGCGCAGCGGCACGGCACCCAGCTCACCGAGATCAACATCGGGGGTGGGCACGCCGTACCCGGCACCGACGCCGAGGGGCAGTTCGCCCTCGACGCGTTCGCCTCCCGCGCCCGCAAGGTGCTCCGGGTCGCCTGCGACGAGCACGACCTGCCCGTACCGCGCCTGGCGGTGGCGCCCGGTCGGGCCATCGTGGCGCGAGCCGGCGTGGCGCTGTACCGGGTGCTCGCCGTACGCCGTGACCCGGACGGGCACCAGCTCGTCGCGGTCGACGGCGGGCTGAGCGACAATCCCCGCCCGGCCCTCTACGGCGCCCGGTACACCGCCGTCCTGCTCGGCCGGCTCAGCCGCGCCCAGGACCAGCGGACCACCATCGTCGGACGCCACGACGAGCCCGGGGACGTGCTCGTACGCGACGCGCCGCTGCCGGGCGACCTGCGTCCCGGCGACCTGCTGGCGGTGCCCTGCTCCGGGGCGTACCAGCTCAGCCTGGCCTCGAACTACAACCTGGTGCCCCGGCCGCCGCTGGTGGCGGTCAACAACGGCCGGACCCGGCTGCTGGTACGGGCCGAGACGGTGGCCGACGTACTCGCCCGCGACCTCGACTCCCCCGGCACGGACTGAGTGCCGTCGGCCAACGGTGGCACGCCCTGCCACCGTTGGCCCCTGCCGTGTCTCAGCGGGTGGCGACCGTCATGCTCCGGTGTGGACAGTGTCGGTGCTCGGGGCGGACTCCCCCTGCGGTACACCGGACGGCGCCCCCGCCGGTTCCGGGTCGGCGAACGCCTCGACCGGGATCCCCGGCCAGCGGGCGAACGCGGTGTCGAGGAAGTACTGCTGCCCCGGATCCCAGGTGTGGCCGGACTCGCGCCGGTGGTAGACGTACCCGAACGGGTGGGTCCGGTAGATCACCGCGCCGTCGCGCCGGAGCCGCTCGATCACCCCGTAGTCGACCGACCTCGGCACCGGTCGCCAGCCGCCGACGGCTTCGAGATCACCCCTGGCCAGCAGCATGGTCCCGCCGGCCACCATCTCCCCGGTGGACTCCGGCACCCCGGACGGACGCCGTACGGTGACGCCGAGGGTCTCCAGGAAGACGAACTCGGTGCCCTTGCCGACCAGCGTCGCCCCGGAGTAGTGCCGGGCCAGCACCAGGTCCCAGACGTGCTCGATGCCGTAGCTGTCGTCGTCGTCGAACTTGGTCACCAGGCTGCCCCGGGCCCGCCGGGTCGCCTCGCCGAGCGCCGCACCGAACCCGGTGCTGCCCGACACCGGCACGATCTCGTACGGGCGGCCGGACTCGGCGAGCATGGTCGCCACCTCGGCCGGCAGTTCGATGCCGTGCAGGCAGAGGATGAGCTCCAGCTCGGGATAGGTCTGGTCGATGATCGCCTTGACCGCACCGGCCAGCATCTCCGCCCGGCGGGTGGCCAGGATCGCGCTGACCGACGGCGGGCGCCGCAACTCGGGCAGGGCGTCGGCGGTCACCCGAGGGAGCGCGAAACCGGCGGCGTGACCGCGCAGGGCGGCCCGGCGCTGCCGTACGCTGCGCGACTCCAGGGCCAGCGGGTCACCGGTCGGCAGTGGCGTGGTCAGCAGTTCCCGCAGCTCGGGCTGGATCAGCCCGGCGACCCGTGGCGGCAACTCCGGAACGCGCAGCAGCGCCCCGGTCATCGCCAGCTGGACCAGCAGCGCGGCGGTGTCGACCGGCCGCTCGTCGGTCAACGGCGGGCAGTCCACCCCCTTGACCAGTCGCAGGGTGGCCAGGGTCGCCGCGTCCAGGCCGGCACCGCCCAGCGGGTGCCGGTCGGCCTCGCTGCGCGCCCGTCGGGCCCGCCCGCGCGCTTCCAGTTCGAGCCGAAGGGTTGCCGCCTCGGGCTGATACGAACTGGCCCGCCGCCCCCTCGGGTTGATCCGACGGGCGTCCACCAGGACCACCGTCCCGCCGTCGGGGCCCTGAACGTCGTGCCGACCGGTCGGCACCGCCACCGCGTACGGGTGGTCCTCGGCCGGCTCGCCCGGCTGCGCCACCCTCGGGTCGCGCAGCACCACGTCATGTGCCCGGATGTCGGTGCTCAGCGGCAACTCGCCGGCCACCACGGCCGCGCCGAGCTGCCCGGGCAGGTACGCCGGCAGCCCGCCCTGGCTGGTCAGGCTCGCGCTCACCGGTGCGGGCAGCGGTCGGGCCGGGCCGAACGCCTCCACCGAGGCGCGCACGATGTCGCGCAGCGGGACGGGTTTGCGCAGCCGGACCCGGACGGTGGCAGGGCCGCGTCCCAGCCGGGGTAGGGCCACCCGCTGCCGGACCAGGTGGTCCAGCGGGCCGATCCGGCCGGACCAGCCGCTGCGCGGCGAGCGCCAGTAGGCGACGACGATCCGGGCTCGGCTGGTCGGGGTCAGCGTCTCGGGGTACTCGGTCAGGAGATCGCGCAACCGGTCCAGCGTCCCGGCGAGGACCAGCACCCCACGGGAGCCGGGGATCCTCAGCGTCCGCAGGCCGACGAGGCGGCCCAACCGCTCGCTGAGCACCGGCGGTGGACCGTTGACCAGTCTCCACGTACCGCCTGCGTTGGCGCCCCGCGACTCAGTTGTGGCTTTCGGCATGCCTCATCCTGTTTTGATCGGTGACCGTCGAACCACTCTACGCGGCGCGGGAGAACCCGCCTGCGGGCGCCGTCCGGTCAACCGTTGCCGTACCTGCCACGCCGTCATGAGCAGCTCGAACAGTTGGTACGCGCCGATCGCGACCAGGCGCTGCTTCAACCCGTCGTTGCCGGCCGCCACCGGTGCACCGCCGGCAGGCAGGTGCCGGCGGTACTGCGCGGTGATCCGGGCGAAGAACGTACGGCGCATTCCTCCGGGCACCCGGCTCGCGTGTCCGAGGACCTGGAGGCAGTGCCAGATCATCCGCTGGAAGATCACCGGGCGCAGGGTGGTGAAGTCGCCGGGGCGGGAGTCCATGTACTCGAAGACCCGGTCCCACTGGTCGAACACCTCGAGGTGACGCTCGCTCACCGTACGGGTGATCGCCCCCTGCTGCCGCTGCCGGTACGCGTAACAGTCCCGGTCGAGCAGGCTGATCCGTCCCGAGGCGAGCATCAGCGGCAGGATGAATGCGACGTCCTCGTACCAGCCGGGGCCGAAGGTGATGCCGGTCCGTACCAGGAACTCCCGCCGGATGACCTTGTTGCAGGCGATCCAGAGGTGGTTGAGCAGGCCCGGGACCTCGGCGAAGGTGAAGGTCTCCGGCACCGGTCGCCCGCCGTGCACGGCGCTGACCGGGTGGTCCTCGACCCGGCCGTCCCAGTAGACCCGGGCGTACCCGGTGACGAGCAGGTCGGGTGTGGTCTGGGCGAGCCGGTCGGCGACCGCCTGCAGGGTGCCCGGCGGCAGCCAGTCGTCGCTGTCCACGCACCAGACGTAGGTGCCGGTGGCCTGCCGCAGGCCGGTGTTGCGGGCCGCGCCGAGTCCCACGTTGCGGGGCAGGGTGACCACCCTGATCCGGCTGTCCAGGGCCGCGTAGCGGGCGAGGATCTCGGCGGAGCCGTCCGGTGAGGCGTCGTCGACCGCGATAACCTCGAAGTCGGTGAACGACTGGTCGAGCAGGGAGTCGAGGCACTCCGCGAGGTACTCCTCGACCTGGTACACCGGAACGATCAAGCTGAGCAGGGCCACCGCTGTCCACCTCCGGGTGCATGGGGCGGACCCAGCCTCAGGTAGCCGGAAGGCGCGGCAGCGGACAGTACGTTAACGCGGGGTGACCAGGTAACGACGGCTGACCGGCCGGTGAACCCCGGCTTGCCGGAATCCGGGTCATTCCAGCGGAATGTCCGCTCAGGCCGATCGGTCGCCGGATCTCCCGCTCAGGCCGGTCGGTCCGGGCGCCGGGCGAGCAGCGGCAGTGGTTTCGGCTCGACCAGCGGGGGCGGGTTGGCCGAGGCGGCGGTCCGGGTGAGCAGTGCGGCCAGCCCGGCCCTGGTGGCGACCACCAGCAGGCGGTCGGTGCGGACCAGGGGTCGTCGGTCCGGCAGCGACCAGAGGGTCTGCCCGACCCGTCCGGTCCGGACCGCGATCAGCCGTACCTCGTGCGGCCGGCTGACCTCGGGGCAGAACTCGCCCTCGAGCGCCGACCCGGCGCCAACCGGTATCTCGGCGACCAGCAGAACCCGCCGCCCGACCGAGACCGTGTCGATCACCTCGCGGCCGAGCAACGCCGCGGCGAAGGCCGGCGCGGCCAGGTAGGAGACGCTGCGCGAGATGTTGATCCCGAACGACCGCCGGATCCGACCGGCGAACTCCTCGTCGAACAGCCGCAGCACCACCCGCAGCGGCGGTCGCGGGTCCGCCACCGGTCCGCCCCGGTCCTGGTCCGCCCGGTGTACGGAGCGCGCCAGCAGCGCGGTCTCCAGGTTCGTCACGTCGTCGGCGCAGAGCACCACCAGCGCCCGGCAGGTCTGTACCGACGCCGCCCGCAGCGTCTCGGCGCTGTTCGCGTTCCGGATCAGCACCGGGATGTCGAGGTCCCGTGCGACCTGCACGCCTCGGGCGTCGGCGGTCCGGTCGATGGCGACCACACCGATCCCGAGGGCGTGCAACTCCTCGACCACCCTGGTACCGATGTTGCCCAGCCCGACCACCACCACGTGACCGGAAATCGGCTCGGTGAGTACGCCGGCCGCGAGCGCCAGCCGGACGTTCACCACCAGCCCGACCAGCAGCACGGTGACGGTCGGGATCAGCGCCACCCCGGCGAGGACGAGGACGAGCTGGACGACCTGCTCCCCGGCCGACCCGGTGAGGTCGGCGTCGGCCCCGCCGAGAGCGGTGACCGCGGTCAGGTAGGCGGCCTGCCAGAAACTCAGGTCGCGCAGCACGGTGAGGGTGCCTGTCCCGACGAGCAGCAGCCCGGCCACCGAGCCGAGGGCGAGTCGCAGCTTGCGATCGAGCAGCAGCCGGGTGGTCCGCAGCGGGCGCCGCCGACGCCGCTTGACCGGCCGAGGTCGGGGACCGGTGATCCGCGCGAGTACGAGGTCCGCGTCGCTGTCCCGCTCCGGCAGGGTCACCGGTCCGGCCTGCCCGCCGGTGACCGCCAGCCCGCAGAGGATGTCGTCCGGATCGGCGACCCGGTCCCGGTTCACCGCCATCAGCAACTCGTCGGGCAGCCGGACGTACCGTGGGGTGTCGTCGCCGAGTGCGGCGGCGACGAAGGCCGGCGCGGCGATCTCCGACCCGGACAGCACCTCACAGTCGCCGAGCATCGCCGCGACGCCCTCACCGAGCACCGGGTTGAAGATCCGGACCACGATCCGGACGGTCGGGCTGACCTCGCGGGCCATCATCGCCGCGTCGACGTTGTCGATGTCGTCCCGTCCGACCAGCGCGAGTGCGGCGGCATGCTCCACCCCGGCGTGCCGGAGCACCTCCTGGCTGAGCCGGGGCGCGACGACGACAACCGGGCGCAGCGCCGGGTCGCCGTTCTCCGGGCGGAGCCCGGCGATGTCCGGCGCCTGGCCGGCGGACATGGATCCGAGGATCACCGTTACCGGCGCGTGGTAGGTGTCCATCAGCTCGGCGACCAGTCGGCGGGCGAGCGGATTGTCGCCCCAGACCACGAAGTGTCCGGCCCTCGCGGGTCCGGCCGGCTCCGGGGGCGCGCCGGTCCCGGACGGCTCCACTGCGGGCGGCGGGTCACCGGACACGGGTCGATGATAGGCGGGCCGGGCACGGGGTCCGGTCGGTCCGTCCACCGAGGATCGTGCCGATCCGGAGTGTCATTTCGCGTTCGGGCCCCGGTCATCAGCCGGGTGAGAGGTGTTCAGCGCCGCCTGTGCTCCGCTCAGGATCTGCGGGCGGGGAGCCGATCCGTGCCGTCGTAGGCGGTCCGGGCCTGCTCGACCCGGCCCAGGTTCGCGTCGGACCACTGGGCGAGGGTGTGGAACAGCGGGGCCAGGCTGCGCCCGAGTTCGCTGATCTCGTACTCCACCCGGGGCGGAATCTCCGGGTGGTACGTCCGCACCACGAGACCGTCGCGTTCCAGTTGCCGCAGCCGCTGGGTGAGGACCTTCGGGGTGATGGTGGCGATCCGGCGTTCCAGCTCCACGAACCGCTGCCGGCCGTGCTCGTTGAGGGTCCAGAGGATCGGCGTGGTCCAGCGACTGAAGACGATGTCGACCACGGGCCCGATCGGGCAGGCCAGCTCGGGATCGCTCGCCGCGTCCGGGCGGGTGACGTCGCCGCCCATGCCGGGCCGTGCGTCGCCGGAGCCACTCATTGGATTCCCCCAGGGTAGTCACTTTCCTGTAGGTACCTACTATACCTGGGCTGTTAGCTTCGCTGGGTCACGGCGATGACCTGGGTCTTCGCCGCTGATCCGGCGCCGCCCACCGGTGGTGTCGGCACCCGAACGGGGAAGACTGGGAGCTGTTCATGATCGTGGTAGCGGGAGCGACCGGAAACGTCGGCCGACCACTCGTAGCGGCACTGAGCGCGGCCGGTGAGCAGGTGACGGCAGTCTCGCGGGGTCCTGCCGATCCGGCCACACCCTCCGGGGTACGTCACCGAGCGGCCGACCTGGCCGAACCGGAAACCCTCCGACCGGTGCTCGACGGGGCCGACGCGCTGTACCTCCTCGTCTCCGGCGCCGGGGCGCACCTCGACCCGTACAAGATCCTCGACGTCGCGAAGGCGGGCGGGGTGCGTCGCGTGGTCCTGCAGTCCTCCCAGGCCGCCGGCACCCGACCGGCGTCCGTGTCCCATGCGCCGCTGCTGCGGATCGAGGACGCGCTGCGGCAGTCGGGGCTGGACTGGGCCGTCCTGCGACCGGGCGGCTTCGACTCCAACGCGTTCGCCTGGGCCGACGGGATCCGGGAACGGCGGACGGTGGCCGCCCCGTTCGGCGACGTGGGCCTGCCGACCATCGACCCGGCCGACATCGCCGAGGTCGCGGCCGTGGTGCTGCGCGACCGCCGCCACGCCGGTCGGACGTACGAGCTGACCGGTCCGGCGGCGGTCTCGTCCCGCGAGCGGGCTCGGGCGATCGGTGACGCGCTCGGTACGCCCGTACGGTTCGTCGAACAAAGCCGGGACGAGGCGCGGGCCCAGATGCTGCGGTTCATGCCCAAGCCGGTCGTGGACGGCACCCTCGCCATCCTCGGCGAGCCCACACCCGCCGAGCAGCAGGTCAGCCCGGCCGTCGAGCAGATCCTCGCCCGAAAGCCCCGCTCCTTCGCCGACTGGGCCGCCCGCAACATCGACGCGTTCCGCTGATCCACCCGCCCTTCCCGAAGACGCTCTCGCACCGGACGGGTACCCGACGACCGCTCGTCCGGTGCAAGAGTGGGCGGATGACGATCACCATTCGGGAGGCCGTGCAGGCGGATCTCCCCGCACTGCTGGCCCTGTACGGGGAACTGCATCCGAACGACACCCCGCTCCCGCCCGATCGGGCCGGGTCGATCTGGCGGGAGATCACCGCACAGTCCGGGCGTACGGTCCTGCTCGCCGAGGTGGACGGGGCGCCCGCCGGCACGCTCGACTGCACGGTGCTGCCGAACCTGACCCGCGGCGGCCGGCCGTTCATGCTGGTGGAGAACGTCGTGGTCGGCGCGTCCGTACGCCGTCTGGGGGTCGGCCGGGAGTTGCTCGCGGCGGCGGTCGACCGGGCCCGGTTGGTCAACTGTTACAAGGTCCAGTTGCTCTCGCGCCTGACGCGGGACGAGGCGCACGTCTTCTACGAGTCGTGCGGGTTCCGGCAGATCGCCGCGGGTTTCCGCCGATATCTGGACTGAAACGGCCGGTTGCGGGGGCCTGAACGGGACACCGGGGATCCAAGGGTCGGGACGGAGCGGACGACCCGTCGGAGCAACTCGGCGCTGGACTAACCTTGGCCTCTGGTCGGGCTCTATGGCGCGCTCGCCGCTGATCAACGCAACGGACCGCAACGGACGGAACAAAGATCATGATCGACCAGGCCAAGACTCGCGTCCTGCTGCTGGAGAACATTCACCCCGACGCGGTCTCCCGGCTCGAGTCGGAGGGATTTCTCGTCGAGTCGCTGCGCAACGCGCTGGACGAGGACGAGCTGATCGCCCGGATCGAGGGCGTGCACCTGCTCGGCATCCGCTCCAAGACGCAGGTCACCGCCCGGGTGCTGGCCGCCGCGCCGCAGCTCGTCGGCGTCGGGGCGTTCTGCATCGGCACCGACCAGATCGACCTGGCCGCCGCCTCCGCGGCCGGCATCGCGGCGTTCAACGCCCCGTTCTCCAACACCCGCAGCGTGGTCGAGCTGGCCCTGGCCGAGATCATCATGCTGGCCCGGCGGCTGCCCGAGAAGAACGCCGGCATGCACGCCGGGGTCTGGGACAAGGCCGCCAACGGCAGCCACGAGGTCCGCGGCCGGACGCTGGGCATCGTCGGGTACGGCAACATCGGCGCCCAGTTGTCGGTGCTCGCCGAGAACCTCGGCATGCAGGTCTACTTCTACGACACCGCCGACAAGCTCGCCCTCGGCAACGCCAAGCGCTGCGACAGCCTGAACGAGCTGCTGGAGGTGGCCGAGACGGTCACCCTGCACGTGGACGGCCGACCGGGCAACAGCGGCTTCTTCGGCGAGGAACAGTTCGCCCGGATGCGCCCCCGCAGCCTCTTCCTGAACCTGTCCCGGGGCTTTGTCATCGACTACGCCGCCCTGCGCGATCACCTGGTCAGCGGGCACCTGGCCGGCGCCGGCATCGACGTGTTCCCGCACGAGCCCAAGGGTCGGGGCGACGAGTTCACCTCGGAGCTGCGCGGCCTGCCGAACGTGATCCTCACCCCGCACATCGGCGGGTCGACCGAGGAGGCGCAGGCCGACATCGGCGGGTTCGTGGCCAACAAGCTGGCCCAGTTCGTCAGCGAGGGCAACACCACGCTGAGCGTGAACCTGCCCGCGATCCAGCTCCCGGCGGCAACCGGGACCCACCGGATCGCCCACACGCACCACAACATGCCGGGTGTGCTGGCGCAGGTGAACAGCATCCTGGCCGAGCACGCGGTGAACATCGAGGGCCAACTGCTCGGCACCCGGGGCGAGTACGGCTACCTGCTCACCGACCTCGGCGCCGGTTACACCGAGGACGTCGTGCTCCAGTTGCGGGCGATGAGCCAGACGATCCGGCTGCGGGAACTGTCGTGAGCGACCTCGAAGAGGACCTGAGGGCCATCGTCGGGCCCGCGCACCTGCTGGTCGACCCGGACCTGCGCGACGCGTACGAGACGGACTGGACCCGCCGGTTCACCGGCACCGCGCGTTGTGTGGTCCGCCCGGCGGACACCGCGCAGGTGGCCGCCGTGGTCCGGGCCTGCTCGGCGGCGGGTGTGCCGATCGTGGTCCAGGGCGGTAACACCGGCCTGGTCGGCGGCGGCGTGCCCGGCGGCGGCGAGGTGCTGGTCAGCCTGACCCGGTTGACCGGGCTGGAACCGGTCGACGACATCGAGGGCCAGGTCACCGTCGGTGCCGGCGTCACCCTGGAGAAACTCCAGGCGCACGCCCGCCCGGCCGGACTGGACGTCGGCGTCGATCTGGCCGCCCGGTCGTCGGCGACCATCGGCGGCATGGTCGCCACCAACGCCGGTGGCATCCGGGTGCTGCGCTACGGCAGCATGCGCGACCAGCTCACCGGCCTGGAGGCGGTACTCCCCGACGGCACGGTGATCACCAGGCTCGCCGGCCTGGCCAAGGACAACACCGGGTACGACCTGACCCAGTTGCTCGCCGGCAGCGAGGGCACCCTGGCGATCATCACCCGGGTACGCCTGCGCCTGGTCCCGCTGCTGCCCGCCCGGGCGGTGGCCCTGGTCGCCGTCAACGGCACCGACGCCGCGCTCACCCTGCTCGCCGCCGCCCGCGGTCGCCTCTCGACCCTCGCCGCGGCCGAGATCTGCTACCCCGAGGGAATGGACCTGGTCCGGTCCTACGGCCGCCTGCCCGCCCCGTTCGACACCGACTATGCGGCGTACGTGCTGCTGGAGTGTGCCGGGCACACCGACCCTACCGACGAGTTGCTGGACATGCTCGGCGACTGCGCGGCCGTCGAGGATGCCACGGTGGCCTCGGACGCGGCCGGTCGGGCGCGGCTGTGGGCGTACCGGGAGACGCACACCGAGGCGATCAACACGGCGGGTGTGCCGACCAAGCTCGACATCTGCGTACCCCTGCGAGAGCTGGCCGGGCTGGTCGCGGTCCTGCCGGAGACGGTCGAAGCGGTCGCACCGGGTGCCCGCACGATCCTCTTCGGTCACCTGGGCGAGGGCAACCTGCACGTCAACGTGCTCGGCGCGGGTGACCTGGCCGAGCAGGTGACGGACGCGGTGCTGCGGCAGGTCGCGGCCCGGCGCGGCAGCATCAGCTCGGAACACGGTGTCGGTCGGGCGAAGGCCGAGTGGCTGTCGCTGTCCCGCTCCGCCGAGGAGATCGACGTCCTGCGCCGGATCAAGTCCGCCCTGGATCCGGCCGGTCTGCTCAACCCCGGCGTCCTACTGCCCACGGCTGCCGGCGGCTACGAACACGGGTAGCGCGGGACAGGTGGGGCGGGAACGCGGCAGCGGGCCTGTTCAGCGACCCGGGGACGGCGTCACCGTCGGTGGTGTGGTCACTTCCGCGACGCCGGGCAACTGGCGCAGCTCGGCGAGGATCGGCTCTGCCACGGCACGGTCGGGCAGCGTGAGTCTGAACGACTCGGGAAGGTCCTCGGGTCTGACCGACCCGGCCAACTCCGGCTTGTCCTTGAACGTTTCCTTGAACCGTTCGTAGGCCCGCTCCCGATTTTCGAAGGTCAGCCCGGTCACGCCCGGAAGCGCCCGCAACCTCGCCTCGACTTCCTGCTTCTGTGGCCCCGTGACCTCGTTGTGGAGGAATAGGACGACGTCAAGTGGTACGGGTCCTGACGGCGATGGGACCGGCACCGGCAGCACCACCGGCACCCGTGTGCAGGCGACCAGGCCAGCGACCACCATGACCACTACGAGCAGCCTGATTCCGCGCACGGTCGCAGCCTAGCCGGCAGCCGGTGTCGGCGCTCGTTGACAGCCGTGACTCGGGTCGGGCCACATCGGCAGAGTGTGCGTCTGTGAGAATCCTCGTATGTCCGAATCCGCGTCACCGCCGGTCGTGGCGAACCGGTTCCTGCACCTGGCCCGGCACGGCGAGGCGATCGACGAGGGTCGGCTCACCGAGGCCGGACAACTGCAGGCCCGGCTGCTGGGACGGCGGTTGGCGAAAGTGCCGCTGACCGCCATCCACCACAGCCCACTCCCTCGTGCGGTCCACACCGCCGAGTTGATCGGTGAGTCCCTTCCGGACCTACCGTTGTGCGCCGAGGACGTGCTCGGCGACTACATCCCGCCGGTCCCCCACCCGGACGCCCTGCCCGAGGTCTACACCCGTTTCCTCGACGGCGTCACCCCCACCGAGTACGCCGACGGTGCCCGCCTCGCGACCGCCGCGATCGAGCGGTACGCCCGGCCGGCGGTGTCAGAACCCGCCGGGTCGGACACGCACGAGCTGATCGTGACGCACAACTTCCTGATCGGGTGGTTCATCCGGCACGCCCTCGACGCCCCCGACCACCGCTGGCTCGGACTCAACCAGAGCAACTGCGCCCTGACCACGATCCTCTACCGCCCGGATCGCCCGCCGGCCCTGGTCCGCTTCAACGACATGTCCCACCTGCCGGCTGACCTGCGCTGGACCGGATTCCCGTCGGACCTGAACATCTAGCTGTTGTCGCAGCTCTCGGCGGCTTTCCGCTCGAAGGTCCGCCGCGACATGATCCCCGACTCGCGCCGGCTGACCGGGGCGAGCACGTCGTCCGCGCCGATCCGGCCCAGGTCATCGGTGGTGAAGTGCACCGGCGCCGAGTCCCGGCCACTGTGCCCGCTCAGGCTGTACCGGACTCCGGGTGTCAGCTCGGTCAGTGACACGGTCCGGGCCGACTGGCCCCTCCGGGGGTTCGGAGGTCGGGTCGCTGGTCTGCCACCCGTCCGGGGGCGTACCGAACAGCGGCGCCTCGACCACCTCGCCGGCCGGTTCGCCGCTGACCCTCCACTCGATCAGCGTGTCGACGCCACCCGTCGGCGTCGGCCGCGCACTCTCGTCGTTCTGGTAGACGCTGATCTGCGCGAAGTCGCCGCCGCAGGTCACCAGGATGGCCAGTGGTCGACCGTCGCGCATCGCGAGCGCGGCCACCGGCTGCGATCCCGGCGTGCATGCCGTGAGCGTGCCGACGACCAGTGCCGGCACCATCATGAGCTTGAATCCCGCATGCACCGAACCGTGCCGACGTGAGATCACGACCAAGCCTCGCCCCGGCCGCACCCCGCAAACAACCCGCGGCTGTGGCGGTTGACTGCCCCTCCAGGGGGCACCAGATCGCCACAGCCTCCGGCATCACTGAACCGGGGTGCGGTCAGGCGTGGCCCGGATCGCGTCCGGCGAACGCGGCAAGGCGGTCGTACACAGGGGCGTCGTCGGGCACCGTGACCTCGGGTCCGAAGGCCCCGCCGTCCGCCTCGGTGGCCCGGAACTGCGGCCGCAGCGCGCCTCGGATCCAGCTCAGTGCGAGCTGCCCGATCTCCGGATCGAGCTCGGTCGACTGACCGGTTGCCCTGGCCAGGTCCCAGGCGTGCATCGCGAACTCGGCGATCTGCTGGTCGACCGGAAAGCGGGCCGGCACCTCGCCCATCCCGGGCAGCGTGATCGTTCCGGTCAGGTCGCCCGCACCACGCCAGGCGTCGAGCAGTTCGGCGGCCCCCTTGCCGAAGACCGCACCCCGGTCCTGTGTCACCACCGGGGCCACTTCGGACCAGTCCGGCTTGCCACCGGTCGCCGTCAGGGTGAACTGGTGCAGGTCATACACCACGTGGTCGCCGAGCTGCGCCACCGTCCACGACCGGCAGGGCGTCGGCAGATCCTGCTGGTCGTCGCGCACCCGGCCAAGAATCTCGCCGACCTGGTCCAGCGCTCGCGACAGCAGGACAATCGGCTCGTTCTCCGTCGCCATGAAAAATCTCCCTGGTCGTGATGGGTATCTACCGAGAGTCAGACAACCACACCCGTACGACAGGGAGGGCCCCGCGCGTCTGGCACAGTTTCGCTATGGCAGAACGAAGGTCACCGTTGATTGTCGCTGTCGCGTGGGGGGAGATCGAGGTCGAAAATCTGGGTACGTTCAAGGACGTCAAGCTCTACCCGGGTGGCGGTCGTGAGTGGGACTGGTCCGAGACGGGCACCAGCCACTCACCCGGAATCCAACCGGCCGACGTGGCGGAGCTGATCGACAACGGCGCAACGGTTGTTGTCCTCGCCAGCGGAATGGAAGAACGGCTCGGGGTGACGGACGAGACGCTCGACCTGCTGAGGAGCAGGGGCATCGGCGTACACGTCCTGGAAACCCGGGCGGCGGTGCGCACGTACAACGAACTGGCGGCGTCGGTCCCGGTCGGGGCGCTGTTGCACTCGACGTGCTGAGCCCTGCACGCAGAAGGGCGTACGCCCTGGGACCGGTGCTGTCGATTCCGGGCCGGTCGTTCGTCGCAGGAGTGAGGACGAACAACATCCGATCGGAGAATCCCATGGCCCAGTACGCGATCCTGCTGTTCGCGAACGCCCCCGCCGACGCCTCGGACCTGACTCCGGAAGAGCAGGAGGCGCACCAGCGGCACGGCGAGGACGTGGAGAGGTTCGGCGGCACCATGCTCGCGGCGTTCGCGCTGCAACCGAGCACCACGGCGACCTCGGTCCGCGGTGACCTCGTGACGGACGGCCCCTTCCTCGACACCAAGGAGGTCATCGCCGGCGTCTACGTGATCGAGGCTCCCGATCTGGACGCCGCCCTGGAGATCGCCCGGCGCAACCCCGCCACCCGGCAGGGTGGCGGGGTCGAGGTGCGCCCGGTCGCGAGCGGTTTCGTCGGCCTACCGACCACCGGTGGCTGACGGACCGTGTCAGGACAGGGGTCATCGGCACCAGCTAGGTTCAATGGCAGACGACCCCCACGCATCCGTTCAGGTCGCCGGTGGAGACGTTGCCGCCGCCGTCGCGGACACTGCCGACCGGCAGTGCCTCGATGCCGTGGTCGGCGTTGCTCTGGGTACGGTTCCCGGTGACCAGGATGTCGCTGCCGACCGGCACGTTCGTGTGCAGCCCGTCGTCGTTGGGCCGGCCGGCGGCGTCGTTCTCACCCGAGGCGTAGCCGTTGCCCGTGAACCGGTTCCCGGTGACGCTGATCCGGGCCGGCGACCCTCCGATCGCGGGGGCCTCGAAGAACAGCCCGTTTCCCCCGTTGTCGGTGAAGGTGTTCCGGGCGACGGCCAGTCCGTCGATGACCGCGAGGAGGCCCACCCGCACGTACATTCCGTAGAAGTGGTTGGTGAACTCGTTCTCGATCACCCGGGTGTTGCTCGCGGGCCCATCGATGACCAGCCCGAACTCGGATGCCCGCAGGCTGTTGCGCTGGACGGTGACGTCTTCGACGGCGATGCCGAGCTGGATCGTGCCGCCGGTGAGGTCGTTGCCGCTGATGGTCACCTCGTTGGACTCGGAGACCCGAATCCCGCTCTGGGTGAAGTGGTTGTCGCGCACCACCGTACGGTTCGCCTCCGAAAGGGTGACGCGGCCGCCCCGGAAGATGTTGTCGGCGATCAGTGATCCATGGGTGTTGATGCTCAGGTCGATCCCGCCGTGCACCCTGACGTCGCGAATGGCGATCCCGGTGGAGTTCGTCGCCACCACGGCCGGCGTACCGCTCGCAACCGCTTCTATGGCACCGTCGTCGATCCGCAGACCGGAGACGGACTCGGCCTGCACACCGCCGTCGTCCCCCGGGGAGTCGGAACCGTTGCGGAGCAGGCGTACGTTCTCGATCACGGTGTTACGGGTGGAGTCGAGGGGTTGGGGTCAAGTGGTGAGTGCAATCGTTAAGCGGTGATGAGTTGTGCCAGGCGCTGGGCTGGGGTGGCCCAGTCCAGTGTCTGGCGGGGTCGG
>NZ_JBSGCD010000032.1:0-83407 GCF_053601675.1 Micromonospora sp. NPDC004704
TTGGGCCCGCCGTGACCGGCGAGGGGATCAAGCGTGACGGCCCTCGCCGGGCACGGCGGGCCCAACCCCACCACCCCGGAACACAAGAGTCACGCCAGCGGCAGGTAAACCTTTCCACCCGACTCCACGAACTCAGTCGACTTGTCCTGCATCCCGCGAGCCGCGTACTCCTTCAGCTCCTGGGTGATTTTCATCGAGCAGAACTTCGGCCCGCACATCGAGCAGAAGTGAGCCGTCTTCGCCGGCTCCGCCGGCAGGGTCGCGTCGTGGTACGCCCGAGCCGTCTCCGGGTCGAGCGACAGGTTGAACTGGTCCTCCCAGCGGAACTCGAACCGGGCCTTGGACAGCGCGTCGTCCCAGTCCTGTGCACCGACATGCCCCTTGGCCAGGTCAGCCGCGTGCGCCGCGATCTTGTACGCGATCACACCCGCCTTGACGTCGTCCCGGTCCGGGAGCCCCAGGTGCTCCTTCGGGGTGACGTAGCAGAGCATGGCGGTGCCGAACATGCCGATCATCGCGGCGCCGATGGCCGAGGTGATGTGGTCGTACGCGGGCGCGATGTCCGTCGTCAGTGGACCGAGGGTGTAGAACGGTGCCTCCTGGCACAGCTCCTGCTGGAGGTCGACGTTTTCCTTGATCTTGTGCATCGGCACATGACCCGGTCCTTCGATCATCACCTGGACGTCGTACTCCCAGGCGATCTTCGTCAGCTCACCGAGCGTACGCAGCTCGGCGAACTGGGCCTCGTCGTTGGCGTCCGCGATCGACCCCGGCCGGAGCCCGTCACCGAGGGAGAAGGTCACGTCGTAGCGGGCCAGGATCTCGCACAGTTCGCGGAAGTTGGTGTAGAGGAAGTTCTCCTCGTGGTGCGCCAGACACCAGGCCGCCATGATCGATCCACCTCGGGAGACGATTCCGGTGACCCGCTCCACGGCCAGCGGGACGTAGCGCATCAGCACCCCGGCGTGCACGGTCATGTAGTCGACGCCCTGTTCGGCCTGCTCGATCACGGTCTCCCGGAACACCTCCCAGGAGAGTTTGACCGGGTCGCCGCCGACCTTCTCCAGTGCCTGGTAGATCGGGACCGTACCGATCGGCACCGGGGAGTTGCGGACGATCGCCTCGCGGGTCTCGTGGATCCGCTTGCCGGTGGAGAGGTCCATCACCGTGTCCGCACCCCACCGGGTCGCCCAGGTGAGCTTTTCCACCTCCTCGGCGACCGACGAGGTCACCGCGGAGGTGCCGATGTTGGCGTTCACCTTGACCAGGAACCGCTTGCCGATGATCGCCGGCTCCACCTCGGGGTGGTTGACGTTGAGCGGCAGCACCGCCCGCCCGGCGGCGATCTCGTCCCGGACGACCTCGCCCGGCACCCCTTCCCGTACCGCCACGAACTCCATCTCCGGCGTCACGACCCCGGCCCGCGCGTACGCGAGCTGGGTCGGGCGCCGGCCGTCGGTCCCGACGAGCGGGGTACCGGCACCGCGTACCGGCGCCACGTCACCGCGTTCGGCGATCCACGGGCCGCGCAGCGCCGGCAGGCCGACCTCCGGGTCACTTCCCGGCCCGGAGGTGTCGTACAACCGGACCGGTGGGTTGTCCCCGGCCAGTTCCACCTCTGCGAACGGGACCCGGATGTCCGGCCGCGATCCCTCCACGTACACCTTGCGACGAGCCTGCATAACCAACCTCCTGCTTGTCAGCGGGACCAACCGAAGTGGTCCAGCGGTCCATGGCCGGTGCCCAACTTCCAGTCGCGCGCACCGGCGAGCGCGCGGGCGACGTACTCCTTGGCGAAGACGACCGCGTCCGGGACCGCGTCGCCGAGCGCGATCCGCGCGGCGATCGCGGCCGAGAACGAACAGCCGGTGCCGTGGGTGTTCCGGGTGGGCACCCGTGGGCCGGCGAGCAGCCGCGTCCCGGTGCCGGTCCAGAACACGTCGACCGCCTCGGTCCGGTCGTCGTCGTCACCGCCGCCGGTGACCACCACGTAGCGGGGTCCGCCGGCGGCGATCTGCGCGGCGGCGGCGACCATCTCGTCGGTGGTCGTCACCGGGCGTCCGACGATCGCCGCGGCCTCCTCCCGGTTCGGCGTCGCGACCAGCGCGTACGGCAGCAGCCGGGTCACTGCGGCGACCACGCCGAGCCGGTGTCCGCTGGTCGAGACGAGCACCGGGTCGACCACCAGGTGCGGCAGGAGCCCGGCGCGGGCCTGTGCCGCCACCGCGTCCGCCACCTCCTCGGTGCCGAGCATCCCGGTCTTGGCCGCGAGCACCGGCAGGTCGGACAGGACCGCGTCGAGTTGTGCGGTGACGATGTCGGCGGGAGTCGGCAGGACCGCGCGTACCTGGTGGGTGTTCTGCGCGGTGAGGGCGGTGATCACGGAGGTGCCGTAGACGCCGAGGGCCGCGAACACCTTCAGGTCGGCCTGGATGCCGGCACCCGCGCCGGAGTCCGAACCGGCGATGGTCAGCGCCACCGGTGGTGTCATCGCCCGCTCCTCCGCCCGACTGTCGTCGGGGCGGTCAGCCGGGCGACCAGTTCGGCCGGGTCGTCGGCGCGCATCACCGCGCCCATCACCGCCACCCCGGCCGCACCTGCGGCCAGGCAGGCGGCGACGTGGTCGGGTCCGGTGACGCCGCCGAGGGCGAGCACCGGAACCGGGGTACGCCGTACCAGCCTGGCCAGGCCGACCGGATGCAGCGGTGGCCCGTAACCGGGCTTGGACGGGCTCGGGAAGATCGGGGAAAGGGTCACGTAGTCCTCCGTGGACAGCCGTCCCAGTTCGGTCAGGTCATGGCAGGATCTGCCGACCAGCGGCAACTCCGGCGGCGGGTACGGTCCGGCGGCGGGCAGGTGCACTGCGGTCCCGCCGAGCGGGTCGGGGCCGGCCACCACCAGCGTTCCGCCGGCCGGTACGAGGACCTCCCGCAGCCGCTCGGCAAGGGCCAGGCGTTCGTCCCGGGGCAGGTCCTTCTCCCGGAGCAGCACCCACCGGGCGCCGCCGTCCACCGCCGCCCGGATCACCTCGTGCAGTGGCCGATTCGTCTGCCGCCGGTCGGTGACCACCACCAGACCACTCGGCGTGCCCGGCGTCGCTGTTCTGTCGTCGTCGGGGCCGGGACGCTGCGCCCGGGGACGTGGCGTCGCCGTACCGTGGTCGTCCAGGCCGGGACGCAGCGCGCGGGGAGGTGGCGTCGCCGTACCGTCGTCGTCCAGGACGGGACGCAGCGCGCGGGGAGGTGGCGTCGCCGTACCGTCGTCGTCCAGGACGGGGCGCGGCGTCTGCGGACGCGCGGAGGCCGACCGGCCACGGTCCGGGTGACGCGGCTCCGGGGGAAGCTCGGGCCGCCGGGCGGTCACAGGTCCGGCCGTCCCTCGTCGGGACTGGACGCCAGCGCGTGGAACCGTCGGGGGATCCGGCCGGACCGGGCGGCGAGCCAGCCCGCCTCCACGGCGTACCGCATCGCGGTTGCCATCCGGGCCGGTTCGGCGGCCCGGGTCACCGCGCTGGCCAGCAGCACCCCGTCGCAGCCGAGTTCCATGGCAAGTGCGGCGTCGGAGGCGGTGCCGATCCCCGCGTCGAGGATGACCGGCACGTCCACGCTCTGCCGGATCAGCCGGATGTGGTGCGGGTTGCCGATGCCGAGCCCGGAGCCGATCGGTGCGCCGGCCGGCATCACCGCCGCGCAGCCCGCCTCGGCGAGCCGGCGGGCGAGCACCGGGTCGTCGCTGGTGTACGGCAGCACGGTGAACCCGTCGGCCACCAGTTGGTCGGCGGCGTGCAGCAGCTCGACCCCGTCCGGCAGCAGGGTCCGGTCGTCCCCGATCACCTCCAGCTTCACCCACGAGGTGTCGAACGCCTCGCGGGCCAGCCGGGCGACCTTGACCGCCTCGGCGGCGGTGTAGCAGCCGGCGGTGTTCGGCAGCAGCCGTACGCCGCACCGTTCGAGTACGTCCAGCAGCCCGCCGTGCATCGTCGCGGCGGTGTCGACCCGACGCAGCGCGACGGTGACCAACTCGGTGCCGCTGGCCCGGATCGCCTGTTCGAGTACGTGCAGGTTCGCCGCGCCGCCGGTGCCGAGGATCAGCCGCGAGGCGAACGACACCCCGCCCAACTCGAACCGGCCGGTGACCGGCTCGGCGGCCGGCTCGGTCTCCACTTCGGACATCCGGCTCACCCGCCCTGGGCCGCGGTCAGCACCTCGACCCGGTCGCCGGAGCTCAGGACCGCCGCCGGCCAGCCGGCCCGGGGGACCACCTCGCCGTTGACCGCGACGGCCACGCCGCGGGTCTGGCCGGTGACGGTGGCGACCAGTTCCGCCACGGTCATCCCGCCGGGCAGACTGTGGTCCGTCCCGTTCACGGTCAGTTCCACCGAAACCCCACCCTCTCCGGTCACCGAATCTCCTCCCTCACCGAGGTCTGCCCGGTCCGGGTGAACCGGTCCGGGGTGAAAGGCTCGAGCGCCGGATCGGCCACCCCGCTGGTGAGCAGGTCGACGACGAGTTGTGCGGTCACCGGGGTCAGCAGGATGCCGTGCCGGTAGTGCCCGGTCGCCACGATCACGTCGGGGCGGTCGGCGAGCCGGCCGATCACGGGGGCGTTGTCGGGCGTACCGGGGCGGTGGCCGGCGGTGGTCTCGGCGAGTTCGTACTCGGCGAGTTCCGGGACCAGGTCGATCGCGGCCCGGAGCAGTTCCAGTACGCCGCCGGCGGTGACCGTGGTGTCGCCGCGTTCCTCGACGGTGGCGCCGACCACCACCTCGCCGTCGAGGCGGGGCACCAGGTAGACCGAGCGGCCGTCGTTGTAGCCCCGGATCACGTGCCGGAAGCCGGGCGGCTCGCCGCCGGGTGCGCGGAGGCGGAGGATCTGCCCCTTCACCGGTCGGATCGGCAGCCCGGTCAGTCCGGCGGCTCCGCAGCCGGCGGCGACCACGACGGTGTCCGCGTCGAGGTCGGCGAGGTCGTGGACGGCGGCCGGCACGAACACCACCCCGGCCCGTACCGCCGCGTTCCGCAGGGCGGTGACGAGTCGGCGGGGATCCACCTGGTGGTCGTCGGGGGCGTGCGCGCCGCCGCGTACCCGGGGTGCGAGCAACGGTTCGCGGTCGTGCAGCCCGGTCGCGTCCAGTGCGGTGATCGGGAGTCCGAGTCCCTGCTGGTACGCCCAGAGCCGGCGCGCCTCGGCCAGGTCGTCGGCGGTACGCCCGATCACCAGCGTGCCCTCGGTGCGGTAGCCGAGTTCGGCGGTCCCGGTCAGGCCGGCCGCGTTGGCGACCTCGGCGGCGAAGTCGGGCCAGCGGGCGGCCGAGTCCAGCAGCAGCCGGGTCAGCGCCTCCTCGCCGAAGGATGCCTCGGCGACCGGGGAGAGCATGCCGGCGGCGACACCGGACGCCCCGCTGCCGGGGTCCGGGTCGTGCACCCGCACCCGCATCCCCCGAACCGAGGCCAGCCAGGCGATGGCGAGCCCGATCGGTCCCCCGCCCACCACGGCCACGTCCGCCCGCCCGGTGGCGGGGACGTGGTCGGATTCAGTCGGGTGGGCGTCCCCGCCTACCACGTCGGCGCCCCGGTACGGGTCAGCGCGGCGAGCAGTTCCGTGGTGGCTCGGGCGGGATCGGCGGCGGCACTGACGGCGCCGACCACGGCCACCCCGTACGCGCCGGCGGCGAGCAGTTCCGGCACCCGGGCGGCGGTCACCCCGCCGATCGCGATGACCGGTACGCCCACCGCCTCGGCGACCCGCGCGATGCCGGCCGGGCCGATCGGTTCCGGCAGCCCGTCCTTGGTGGTGGTGGCGTAACAGGGTCCGACGCCGAGGTAGGTGGCGCCGGCCGCCACCGCGTCCCGGGCCGGGTCGGGTGCGCGGGCGGTGGCGCCGAGCACCGCGGTCGGCCCGAGCACCCGTCGGGCGGCCTCGACGGGCAGGTCGAGCGCACCGACGTGGCCACCGGCGGCGTTCGCCGCGAGGGCGATGTGCAGCCGGTCGTTGACCAGGCAGGTGGCGCCGACCGGTGTGCAGAGGTCGACGATCCGCCGGGCGAGGTCGTACGCGTCGCGGTCGGTGGTGTCGTCCTCGACGCGTACCTGGACCACGAGTTGTGGCCCGGCCACGGCAAGCGCCGCACGTACCGTGGCGAGAGGATCACGCCCAGTACGGGTGTCGGTGATGAGATGCAAACGTCCCAGTACGGGCACGGCAAACTCCTCCCTGCGCCGGCATTACCCGGATCAGGTTCGACGGTCGGGGGCTGTGTCAGCCCCCCTCTCAGCCCGGTACACCGGACTCCCGTGGGTTACTTGTCGACCACACTACGACGGCGGACCGGATCCGCCAAGGGGTCGCACGTCACAGCGGGGCGCCGCGAGCGGCGAAGGTGACTCCGAACACCCAATGGTTTTGTCTGTCCTATCCGGAAGATCCGCCTCGGTTACCCAACCGTTACCCGATTTGGCTTGTTGCTGTATTGCCCGCCTCACGCTGACCGGCATTAATTTGTTCAGCGACAAGACAAATTTCGACTGCACAGCCACGGCGGGCCACGCAGCCGAAACCCACCACCCCCGAACCGGTCTTCGGCGAGCCGGCCGGGGATCCCCCGTGTCCCCAGCGGACGAAGGAGATCCTTCGTGTCAAGACCTCGCCCGCGCCACGCGCTGCGCGGCACCCTCAGCCATGCGCTGCTGAGTCTCGCGGTCGCCGTCACCTCGACGGCGGCCGCACTCGTAGCAGCCCCGAGCGCCGCACAGGCGGCCCCGGCCGCCGCCGCGGCGGACCCGTACTCCGTCCTGGTCTTCTCGAAGACCGCCGGATTCCGGCACGGCTCCATCCCCTCCGGCATCGCGGCCATCCAGCAGCTCGGCACGGCGAACGGGTTCTCCGTCACCGCGACCGAGGACGGTGCCGCGTTCACCGACGCCAATCTCGCCCAGTACAAGGCCGTGATCTGGCTCTCCACCACCGGTGACGTGCTCGACGACACCCAGCAGGCGGCGTTCGAGCGCTACATCGAGGCCGGTGGTGGATACGTCGGTGTCCACGCCGCCTCCGACACCGAGTACAACTGGCCGTGGTACGGCGGCCTGGTCGGTGCGTACTTCAACGCGCACCCGGCCAACCAGCAGGCCACGGTCAAGGTCGAGGACCCGGCGCACCCGTCCACCGCCGGTCTGCCGGCCCAGTGGTCCCGCTTCGACGAGTGGTACAACTTCCGGACCAACCCGCGCGCGAACGTACACGTGCTGGCCAGCCTGGACGAGCGGAGCTACACCCCGGGCAGCGGTGCGATGGGCGCCGACCACCCGACCGCGTGGTGTCAGGACTACGAGGGTGGCCGCTCCTGGTACACCGGTGGCGGTCACACCAACGAGTCGTTCGCGGAGCCGGAGTTCCTCACCCACCTGCTCGGCGGCATCGAGACCGCCGCAGGGGTGGTCGAGGCCGACTGCAGTGCGACGAAGACCAGCAGCTTCGAGAAGGTGTCGCTGGACAGCAACACCAACAACCCGATGGAGCTGGACATCGCTCCGGACGGTCGGGTCTTCTACGTCGAGCGCGACGGCCGGATCCAGATCATCAAGCCGGACACCGGCACCACGGTGACCGCGGTCACGCTGCCGGTCTTCACCGGTAACGAGGACGGTCTGCTCGGCATCCACCTCGACCCGGACTTCGCCACCAACAACTGGGTGTACGTGTACTACGCACCCGCCGGTGGCGCGGCCCGTAACTACCTCTCCCGGTTCACGGTCGAGGGCGACACCATCAACGCCGCCACCGAGAAGGTCGTGCTCCAGGTCCCGACGCAGCGCAACACCTGCTGCCACGCGGGCGGAAGCATCGCCTTCGACAGCCAGGGAAACCTGTACCTGGCGCTCGGTGACAACACCAACCCGTTCGAGTCGGACTCCTTCACCCCGATCGACGAGCGGCCGGGTCGGCAGGACTACGACGCGCAGCGTTCGTCGGGTAACACCAACGACCTGCGCGGCAAGGTGCTCCGGATCCACCCGGAGGACGACGGCACCTACACCGTGCCGGCCGGCAACCTGTTCGCACCGGGCACGGCGCTGACCAAGCCCGAGATCTACGCGATGGGCTTCCGGAACCCGTTCCGGATCGGCATCGACCCGCAGACCGACACCCTGTACGTCGGCGACTACGGCCCGGACGCCGGTGCGGCGAACCCGAACCGTGGCCCCGAGGGCACGGTCGAGTGGAACATCGTCGGACCGGGCAACTACGGCTGGCCGTACTGCCACGGCGCGAACTACGCGTACAACGACTACCCGTTCCCGTCGGGACCGAGTGGTGCGAAGTTCGACTGTGCCGCGCCGGTCAACAACTCGCCGAACAACACCGGCCTGACCAACCTGCCGCCGGCCATCTCGGCCACGGTCGACTTCGACTACAGCGGCAACCCGCTGTTCCCGGAGATCGGCGGCGGCGGCGCCCCGATGGGCGGCCCGGTCTACCGGTACGACGAGAACCTCAACTCGGAGCGCAAGTGGCCGGCCTACTACGACGGCAAGGCGCTGCTCGGCGAGTGGAACCAGAACAAGATGTACACCATGCAGGTCAGTGCCGACGGCAAGTCGCTGGTCGACATCAACCAGCTGCTGACCGGCATGACGATGCTGCGGCCGATGGACTTCGAGTTCGGTCCGGACGGGGCGCTGTACCTGATCGAGTGGGGTACCGGCTTCGGCGGCAACAACGACAACTCGGGCATCTACCGGATCGACTACACCGCCGGTGAGCGGGCGCCGATCGCGGTCGCGACCGCCGAGCCCACCTCGGGTCCGGCTCCGCTGGCGGTGCAGTTCTCCAGCGCCGGGTCGCGTGACCCGGACGGTGGCACGCTGACGTACGCCTGGAACTTCGGCGACAACGCCACCTCCACCGACCCGAACCCGGCGCACACGTACGCCGCGGCGGGCAACTACAACGCGCAGCTCACGGTCACCAACCCCCAGGGGCGTACCGCGGTTGCGAACGTACCGGTCACGGTGGGCAACACCGCGCCGACCGTCTCCATCGAGTTCCCGCCGGACGGCGGCTTCTTCGAGTGGGGCGACCTGGTCAAGTACAAGGTCAACGTGACCGACCCGGAGGACGGGACGATCGACTGCGACCGGGTCGTGCTCCAGTACTACCTGGGCCACGACCAGCACGCGCACCCGCTGCAGTCGTACACCGGCTGTGAGGGTTCGGTCCAGACGCTGCTCGCCTCCGGGCACGGCGCCGAGGCGAACGTGTTCGGTGTCTTCGAGGCCGTCTACACCGACGGTGGCGGCGCCGGTGGGTCGAACGCCCTGACCGGGCGGGCGATCGAGCAGCTCCAGCCGAAGCGCAAGCAGGCCGAGTACTTCTCGTCCACCGGCCGGCTGGCCGGCAGCGTCAGCACCGGTGACCCGGGCGTGGCGCGGCAGGCCACCGAGGACACCGCCGGCGGGTTCGAGAACATCGGCTGGATCGAGGCCGACGACTGGTGGACCTTCGACCCGGCGAACCTGACCGGGATCGACTCGCTGCGGTTCCGGGCGGCTTCGGCCGGCGGGGGCGCGCGGGTCGAGGTCCGTACCGGTGCGCCGGACGGCCCGCTGGTCGCCACGGCCACCGTGCCGAGCACCGGGGGCTGGCAGACGTTCGTCGACGTGACCGCCGAGATCACCACGGCGAGCACGGTCAGCGGACCGCTGTACTTTGTGACCCGCAACCCGGTCGGTGCCAACGGTACCGGCGCGATCCTCAACGTGAACTGGGTCGACTTCCTCGGTCGCGGTGTGACCGACAACGCCCCGCCGGTGGTCACCGCCTCCGCGAACCCCACCGCCGGCATCGCGCCGGTGACGGTCGCGTTCAGCGGTACGGCCACCGACCCGGAGAACGACGCCCCGTTCACGTACGCCTGGGACTTCGGTGACGGCGGCACGGCGAACACCGCCAACGCCAGCCACACCTACACCGTTGCGGGCAACTTCACCGCCACCCTGACGGTGACCGACGCGCGTGGTGCCTCCACGTTCGTCAACGTTCCGGTGCAGGTGACCGCGCCGAACACGTCCTGCTTCGGGGCGCGCTCGGACGACTTCACCGGCACCTCGCTGGACAAGTCGCGCTGGTCGACCGTGATCCGGGAGAACCAGCTCTACTCGGTCGCCGACGGCAGCCTGGTTCTGCCGACCGCGGTCGGTGACCTGTACGGCGGCACCAACAACGCCACCAACGTGGTGCTCCAGCCCGCCCCGAGCGGTGCCTGGCAGGCGACCACCAAGGTGACGCTCAGCGCGACCGCCAACTACCACCAGGCCGGGCTGATCGTCTACGGCGACGACGCAAACTACGCCAAGCTCGACCTGCTCTACTCGGACAACCGCAAGTTCGAGTTCATCCGGGAGACCGCCGGCACGCCGCGCAACGAGGCCGCCGACGGGATCGCCGTACCGGCCGGGATGGGCGACACGTTCTACGTCCGGCTGAGCAGTGACGGCACCAACCTGACCGGGGCCTTCTCGGCCGACGGCCAGACGTTCACCCCGGTGGGTCGGTCCGCCGCCCTGGCCGGGATCGAGAACCCGAAGGTGGGTCTGTTCGCGCTGAACGGGAACACCACGGCCTCGGTGAACGACGCCAAGTTCGACTGGTTCCAGCTCAGCCCGGACGAGCCGGCCGGCCCGGTCGAGCCGTCCGACGAGTTCACCGGAACCAGCCTGGACAAGTGCAAGTGGAACGCGATCGTCCGGGAGGACCCGACCGGTTACCGGGTGACCGGTGGCGGCCTCCAGATCGACGTACCGAACGGCGACATCTACCAGGGCGGCGGCACCCCGCCGTCGAACTTCATCCTGCAGAACGCGCCGGCCGGTGACTGGACGATCGAGACCAAGGTCGACGGCAGCCAGTTCAACGAGCAGTACCAGCAGGGCGGTCTTCTCGTCTACGGCGACGACGACAACTACCTGAAGCTGGACTACATCGCGGACAACGCGGCCGGTCAGGCCGTGACCCGGCGGATCGAGTTCCGCAGCGAGATCGGCGCCGTGGTGCAGGACCCGCAGCCGAACGCGTCGAACCTGACGCAGGGCATCTGGCACCTGCGGTTGGCCAAGGCCGGCGACACGTACACCGCGTCGTACTCGGCCGACGGGACCGAATGGACGTCGTTGGGGAGCCTGACCAACGCGGCCGTGGGCGCCACGCCCAAGTTCGGCCTGTTCACCCTCGGTGCGGCACAGCAGGCGTCGAAGCCGGCGACGTTCGACTACTTCCGGGTGAGCACCGCGGTCGAGGACCCGACCGCACCGGTGACCACCGCGGCAGTGGCCGGTACGCCGACCGGCGGCTGGTACAACGCCGCCACCACGGTCACCCTGACCGCCACCGACAACACCGGTGGCAGCGGAGTGGCGAGCACCGAGTACCAGCTCGACGCGGGCACCACCTGGACCGCCTACACCGAGCCGATCCTGGTCTCCGGTGACGGCGCCCACCAGGTCCGGTTCCGCTCCACGGACGAGGCCGGCAACGTCGAGGAGACGAAGACGGTCGACGTGAAGATCGACGCGACCGCGCCGGTCACCTCGGCGACCTTCGCGCCGCCGAGCGACAGCGGTTGGCACGCCGGGACCATCCCGGTGACGCTCGCCGCCACCGACGCGGGTGCCGGGGTCAGCAAGCTGGAGTACTCCCTGGACGGCGGCGCCTGGACGCCGTACACCACGACGGTCAACGTCAGCGGCGACGGGCAGCACGAGTTGCTGTACCGGGCCACCGACGCGGCCGGTAACGAGGAGACGCTGAAGTCGGCCCTCCTCAAGATCGACGGCACCAAGCCCACCGTGCTGGTCTCCGGTCTCGCCGACGGCCAGCTCTACGGCGACAGCGCCGACGTCCGGGTCTCCTGGCAGGCGGTCGACCCGACCTCCGGTCTGGAAGCCACCATCGGCACCCTCGACGGCCAGCCGTACGCCAACAACACGCTGCAGGCGCTCTACGACCTGTCGCTGGGGCTGCACGAGCTGACCGTGACCGCGACCGACAAGGCCGGCAACACCACGACCTCGTCGGTACGGTTCTTCGTCACCACCTCGTTCCGGGACATGCAGAACCTGCAGGACCGGTTCAAGGCCACCAACCGGCTCTCCACCAAGGCCCACAAGCAGCTCACCAACAAGCTGACTGCGGTCCGCGACTCGGAGGCCGCCGGCAACGACAAGCGTGCGGTGCAGCAGTTGACCGCGTACAAGGCGCTTGTCGCCGACACCGCCCTGGTCACCGACGCGGATGTCCGCGACGTTCTGACCAGGGACGCGGACGCCATGATCGTCCGGCTCGGTGGCGAGGCCACCAAGGCGGGCGTGAAGGCCAACGCCGACAAGTCCGTCCAAGGAACGGGACGCCTCGCCGAGGACCCGACCCGGATCAAGCAGGGCGGCAAGCTCTAACCACCCGCACCGAAACGCAGTAACCGCACCAAACCCGGGGCGGCCGGCCAACCAGGCCGGCCGCCCCGGCGTACCCCCGGCACCACCGCACCCGGGCACCACCCAGTCCCTCCAGCAATTGCGACCGCACAGCCCTGCCGCCGGACCGCTCCCAGCCGACACACTGGAACCCATCCCGGCGGCACCGTACGGGTGTCCGGCGCGCCGAAAGGAACCTCTGATGCGACCCCTGCGAGTACTGCTCGCCGCGCTGGCCCTCGTACCGGTGCTCCTGCTCCCGGCGACGCCGGCGGCGGCCCGGGACGGCAAGCTCAACCTCCAGGTGGCCGGCGACGGCGCCACCGGGGTGACCATCCGGGCCAGCTACGCCGACGGCCACCAGCTCGAAACGGTTGTCCGGCTGGTGCTCACCGCCACCGACGGAGACGGCGACACCGTCGGGCCGATCCAGCTCGAACCGTCCGGTGAGGGCCAGGGTTTCTACACCACCGGACCGATCCTCTCCCCCGGCCGCTGGCAGGTCACGGTGACCGCGCCCGCGCCGAATCCCGCCGAGGCGGTCGCCACGGTCGAGGCCAAGGCCGAACAGACAGCACCCAGGCCGGTGCCCAGCAACCCGGTCGCACTGCCGAAGGAGTCCGGTCTGAGCACCGGCGTGTGGTGGCTGATCGGCGGGGCGCTGCTGCTCGCCGCCGCCGGCTCGGCCGTACTGCTCGCCCGCAACCGCAACAGTTGAGCGCCGTGTCCCGCCGCATCCAGCCCGCCGTCGCCGGCCGCAACGTCGGGGCCCAGCTCCGCGAACTACGGGTACGCCGGAAGCTGAGCCTGCGCGAGGTCGCTGCCGAACTCGACTGGCCGCAGTCCCGCCTGTCCCGCCTCGAACACGGCCGCCAGCAGGTACGCACCGAGGAGGCCGCCGCCCTGCTGGTCGTCTACCGGGTCACCGGTGACGAACGGGCCGCCCTGCTCCGCCAGGTCGAACGGGCCGCCGAGCCGGGCTGGTGGGAGGCGGCGGTCGGTCTCTCCGCCGAGTCGCGCACGCTGATCCACCTCGAAGCCGAGGCGACCACCATCATCGGATGCGAGCCGCTGCTCGTACCGGGCCTGTTGCAGACTCCGGACTACACCCGGGCGGTGATGGAGTCCTGCGGTGTCCGGAAGGTGGACACCCAGCCCCGGATAGCCGCCCGGCTGGCCCGGCAGGCGATCCTCACCCGCGACACCCCACCGGCGCTGCACGCCCTGATCGACGAGGCCGCCCTGCGGCGGCCGGTCGGCGGCCCGCAGGTGATGGCCCGGCAACTGCGGCACCTGGTGTCGGCCAGCGAACGGCCGAACATCACCCTCCGGGTGGTGCCGCTCGCCGCCGGCGCGCACACCGGTCTCGACGGTGCCTTCGCGCTGCTCGACTTCCCGCGCAACCGGTCCGTCGTCTACCTCGACCACAAGCTCACCGGGCTGTTCCTGGAGGAGCGGCACCAGGTCGAGTTCTTCCGGCGGGAGGCGGTCCGGCTCGCGGAAGCCGCGTTGAGCCCGATCGCATCGGTAAACTTCATCACTCGGGTCGCTGGCGAGTACGAGCGGAAGTGAGACCGCGATGACCGGTACGCAGCTTTCCGGGGCCGTCTGGCGCAGGTCGAGCCGCAGCGGCTCGAACGCGAACTGTGTCGAGGTGGCCGACCTCGGCGCGGTGGACGGCGCGACCACCGGCCTCGGCGGGGCGGGCACCACGGTCATCGGCGTACGCGACTCGAAGGACCTCGACGGGCCGGTGCTGGCGTTCCCCGCCACCGCCTGGACATCGTTTGTCGGGGCGGCCCGCCACAACCGGCTCGGCTGACCCCCACAGACGCCGTACGGGGTCCGGAGCGGCTGGCTCCGGACCCCGTACTGGGCAACGCGTTATCAGGTCAGAGGATGGCGCGCAGCGCCGCCAGGTCGTCGGCGGAGGGCTGCCACAGACCGGCTGCGGCGTTCGCCCGTACCTGGTCGGGGGTGGTGGCTCCGGCGATCACCGAGGTGACCGCGGGCTGGGCGGCCAGCCCGCCGATCGCCACCTGCAACGGGGTCAGGTCGCGTTCGGCGGCGTACTTCTCGATCGCCTCGATCCTGTCCCAGGGTGCGGCGGCCAGGCGGTCGGCGTACCGTCCGCCGCCGGAGAGCCGGCTGCCGGCCGGCGGCGCCTCGCCCCGCTTGTACTTGCCGGTGAGCAGGCCGTTGGCGAGCGGGAAGAACGGCAGGAGGCCGAGGCCGAAACGGTTGGCGGCCGGCGCGATCTCGGTCTCGACGTGCCGCTCCACCAGGCTGTACTGGTTCTGCGCGCTGATGAACGGCGCGTAGCCGCGGGTACGCGCCACCCACGCCGCGTCCGCGATCTGCCAGCCACCGAAGTTGGAGTTGCCCAGGTAGCGCACCTTGCCCGACCGGACCAGGTCGTCCAGCGCGCTCAGTGTCTCCTCGATCGGGGTGCCGGGATCGACCTCGTGCATCTGGTAGAGGTCGATGTGGTCGGTGCCGAGCCGGCGCAGCGACGCCTCGACGGCACGGTTGATGTAGCGGCGGGAGCCCCGGGCCCCGTGGTCCGGGCCGTTGGCCCCGAGCATGTCCATGCCGAACTTGGTGGCCAGTACGACGTCGTCGCGCCGGCCCTTCAGTGCGGCACCGAGCTGCTCCTCGGATGCGCCCTTCGGCTCGCCGTAGATGTCGGCGGTGTCGAAGAAGTTGATCCCGGCGTCCAGGGCCGCGTCCACCACGGCACGGGTGCCCTGCGCGTCCAGTTTCCGGCCGAAGTTGTTGCAGCCGACACCGACGACGGACACCACGAGCCCGGAGTCGCCCAGCCGGCGGAAGGTCATCTCAGTCACGTGATCAACCCTATGCCCGCGCCCTTCCGGGACGGCACCAACCACGTGTGAGAAAGCCCTTCCCGGCCGGGAAGGGCCTTCCGCACACGTCAGCCGACGTCCCAGACGGGTTCGGGGGTCTCGGTGACCTCGTTGTCGGCGCCGAAGAGCACGAACCGCTCGAACGACCGGGTGAACCAGCGGTCGTGGGTCACCGCGATCACCGTGCCGTCGAACGCCTTCAGCCCCTCTTCGAGCGCCTCGGCCGAAGCCAGGTCGAGGTTGTCGGTCGGTTCGTCGAGCAGCAGCAGGGTGGCACCGGAGAGTTCGAGCAGCAGGACCAGGAACCGGGCCTGCTGTCCGCCGGAGAGGGTGCCGAACCGCTGGTCACCCTGGGCGGCCAGCTCGTACCGGCTCAGCGACGCCATGGCCGCGTGCCGGTCCATCCCGGTCCGGTGGTCGTCACCCCGCCAGAGGATCTCGACCAGGGTCTTGCCCATCAGTTCCGGGCGGTCGTGGGTCTGCGAGAAGTGACCCGGCCGGACCCGGGCACCGAGCCGGGCCACCCCGGCGTGGTTGACCGGCGTCAGCAGGTGCCCCCCGTCGACCGGACCGTTGGCCGGCTCCGGGTCGGTGCCGCCCCGCGCGAGCAGCCGCAGGAAGTGCGACTTCCCGGTGCCGTTGGCGCCGAGGACGGCGACCCGGTCGCCGTACCAGAGTTCCAGGTCGAACGGGTACGTCAGGCCGTCCAGCTCCAGTTGCTCGCACATCACGGCGCGCTTGGCGGTACGGCCACCGGACAGCCGCATCCGGATGTCCTGGTCCTTCGGCGGTACGGGCGGCGGACCGGCCTCCTCGAACTTGCGCAGGCGGGTCTGCGCGGCCTGGTAACGCGAGGCCAACCCGTCGTTGTACGCCGCCTTCTGCTTGTACATCAGCATCAGCTCGCGCAGCTTCTGGTGCTCCTCGTCCCAGCGGCGGCGCAGCTCGTCGAGGCGGGCGTGCCGGTTCACCCGGGCCTCGTGCCAGCTACCGAAGCCGCCCGGATGCACCCAGGCGCTGCCGCCCTCGACGGCGACCACCCGGTCCGAGGTCTGTGCCAGCAGTTCCCGGTCGTGCGACACGTAGAGCACCGACTTGGTCGACTCCCGCAGCCGCCCCTCCAACCACCGCTTGCCCGGTACGTCGAGGAAGTTGTCCGGCTCGTCGAGGAGCAGCACCTCGTCGCCGCCCCGGAGCAGGATCTCCAACGCGAACCGCTTCTGCTGCCCACCGGAGAGGGTCCGTACGGGACGGGTCCGGCTCGCCTCCCAGGACAGGCCGAGCACGATCGTGGAGACGGTATCGAAGAGGACCTCGGCGTCGTACCCGCCGGCCTCGCCCCAGGCGCCCAGCGCGTCCGCGTACGCGAGTTGGGCCTTGCCCGCGGCGGTGCTGAACTTGCCGCGGACCTCGGCGGCGTGCAGCGCCACCTCGGCGGCGGCGAGCCGGTCACCGGCCGCGCGCAGCGGGGGCGCCGAGATGGACAGGGCGAGGTCGTGCAGCGTCGACTCGTCGCCGATCATGCCGATGAACTGGCGCATCACGCCCAGGCCGCCGGACCGGGCGATGCCGCCGGTCGGGGTGGGCAGGTCACCGGCGACCATCCGCAACAGGGTGGTCTTGCCGGCGCCGTTCGGGCCGACCAGGGCCACCTTGGCACCCTCCCCGACCCGGAAGGACACGTCGGCGAAGAGTTCCCGGCCGTCCGGCAGGGTGTAGCCGACTCCGGCCACGTCTATGTAACCCACGCGGGCATCCTGCCTTGTCGTTCGGCTCGGGCGGTACCGGATTTCACCGCGTGATCCGGAGCACCCGGTAGCCCTTCTGGCTGGCCGGGCGGTCGACCTGCCAGCCCTGTTCGGTCAGCCAGCGGTGCAGCGAGTCGCCGCCGAGGTGCCGGCCCACCACCAGCCAGCCGACACCGTCGGGGGCGAGCCGGGGCAGCCACCGGGCGAGCAGGTGGTGCAGTTCGGCCTTGCCGATCCGGATCGGCGGGTTCGACCACACCTCCGCGAACGTGACGTCGTCGGGCACCTCGTCGGGGGCGGCGACCCGGATCCGGTCGGCGGCGCCGATCCGTACGGCGTTCTCGCCGGTCAGTTCGCGGGCCCGCGCGTTGACGTCGACCGCCCAGACGGTGGCCGCGGGTGCCTCGGTCGCCAGCACGCACGCGATCGGCCCGTACCCGCAGCCCAGGTCGAGCAGCGGACCGGTGGCGCCGGGCTCCGGCAGGTCGGCCTTGCGCAGGAGTACGGCCGTGCCGGGGTCCAGCCGCGCGGCGGAGAAGACGCCGCCGGACGAGACCAACGAGTAGTCCCGCCCAGCGGCCGAGAACTCGATCTCCCGACGGTCGGAGGCGGTACCGGGTTGGGCGGTGAAGTAGTGGTCGCCGGTCACGCATCGCATTCTCGCCTACCGCTGTTTTCACGTCGCAGGCGTGGTCGTCCCTCCGTACGAGTGGAGGTTCCTGCCCTAATGTCTCGTCTTTCACCTGGCGTGATTCATGGGGAGAGGCGCCAAATGGGTGCTTCCCACTACCCTGAGCGACATGACGGACGGTCGTGGATCGGGCTCCGGCGGGCGGCCCCCGCCGTCCGACCGCGACCCGGGCAGGGTCGTACCGGCCACCCGTCGGACCCGACCGCCGGCACCTCGCGACCCCGGTGGCGGACACCGTCACACCGGGAACGACCGGGAGCCCTCGCCACCGCTCGACCCCCCGGCATCGGCCCCGCCCTCGGGTGATCCGGCCGACCGACCCGGCTGGCCGGCGGCGAACACGACTCGGCCGGCGGATCATGCGCCTCGGCCCGCGGATCGTCCACCCTGGGCCGCAGATCGTCCACCTCGCCCGGCGGACCGTGCGCCCTGGGCCGCAGATCCTCCACCTCGCCCGGCGGACCGTGCGCCCTGGACCGCAGGGCGTGCGCCCCGCCCGGTGGACCGTGCACCTCGGCCCGGAGACGGTGCCCCTCGCCCCGGGGACCGTGCATCGCGGCCGGTAGAGCGTCCGCCGTGGGCCGCAGAACGTGCACCCGGACCCGCAGAGCGTGCACCCGGGCCGGCGGAGCGTGCACCCGGGCCTGCGGAGCGTCCGTCGTGGCCGGCGGACCGTGCACCCCGAGGCGCAGATCCCGTACTCCGGCCTGCGGATCGTCCGCCCCGACCGAGGGCGCCGGAGCGGGAGACTCCGCCGAGCCCCGGCACCGACCGTGCGAACGGCTATCCCGCAGGGCCCGCCGACAGGGCTGGCCCCCACCCCGGGGCCATACCCGGGCCGGGTCGGCACTCGTCGCCCGGAGGCCGTACCGAGCCGCCCCACCTGGCCGCCCCGCCGCCTTCCCGCTCCGCACCGGCACCGGGGCGTCCGGTCCCGCCTGCTCCGAGTCCGGAACTGCGCCCGGCGCGGGCGGACCGCCGCCGGCCGGCAGAGGGCGATCCTCGGCGACCAACCGACGAGCCGTACGGCGCAACCCGCGCCGGGTCCGGGACGGAGGGCTGGGGTGCCCGACCGGTCGGCCCACCACTTCCCCGGCCGGGCCAGCGCCCGCTCGCGGCCCAACCTTCGGCACCGCCGAGCCGCCGGCCGTCGGACGCCCCGCCGCTGGCACCGGCAGCCCAGCGCCCACCAACCGCCCCGCCGACAGCCCAGCGCCAGCGCCCACCAACCGCCCCGCCGGTGCCACCGGCCACCCAGCGCCCGCCAACCGCCTCACCGGTGGTCCCACCTGCCCAACGTCCGCTCACCGCCCCGTGGGTCGGGTCGCGCGATCAGGACCGGGCGACCCCCGGGCAGGTGGCGCCACCGACCGAACGCCTGTCCGGTCCCCCTGCGCCGGCCGGGCCCGACCGGAGCCGGGAGGCAGCCGGGTCGGCACCGGCGCAGCGTCCGGTGACCGCATCGGCGGCCGCGCCGATCCTGCGGACGGAGGCGTCCGGGCCCGCGCCCGTACCGGCCCAACGGCCGGCCGTGGCCCGATCGCGGGTGCCGGCGGGTCCGGCCCGAGCGCCGGAGTCCTTCGGCCAGCCCTCGCTCCGACCGGCCCGCGATCCGCTGCCGGCGCCGGAACAGGCCACGTACGGGTCACCTCCGGACCCGATCGCCACCCGTCCCCCGACGCAACGGGCACCCCTGCGTCCCGCACCGGACCGGGCGTCGCCGGCCCGACCGGGCGCGGAAGGCGGCGATCCACCACGACCGTCCTCCCGCTTCCCCGCCCCGCCGGTGCCGAGGTTCCCGCAGGCACCGAACATCCCCGGTGCCCCGACACCGCCCGGCTCCGGCTCCGGCTCCGGCTCCGGGGCGAACGGAAGTCCGTCGCCTTCCGGTGCGCGCCCACCGCTGGGCAGACCACCGGCGGCACCGGACGCGGGACGCCCGCCGACCGGGACCTCGCTGGTCGTCCGGCCCGGCTCGGCCATGGTCCTGGTACGGACCGGGAACAGCGGCGCACTTCCGGTGGTGGCGACCCGCGACCAGAAGCGCACCTGGCAGTGGGTGATCGGCGGCCTCGGCACCCTGGTCCTGCTCGCCGTCTGCGGACTCGGCTCCTACTTCATCATCGCGGACGAACGGCAGGGGCGGGCAGGCCGCGATTCGGCCGACTCGACGCAGCCGACCGTCCTACCCCGGGACATCAGCTCGCGCGTCGTCGACCCGGCACCGCTGACCGAGCCGGAGGTGTTCCCGTCCCCGCAGATCGTCATCAACCCGGCGGAGCCCCCGTACCAGGTACTCAAGACCCAGGCGGGCACCGACTGCGCCACGGCCGCCACCGGTGAGATCAACACCCTGCTCGCGGACCTGGGCTGCGACCAGGTCGTACGCGGCACACTGCGCTCTCCGGCCGGCGACCACCTGGTCACGGCGGGCGTGTTCAACCTGGCCGACGCCACCGGCGCCGAGTGGGCGCACCAGCAGATCAAGGTGATCGTGGACGGTGGCAAGGGACGGTTCCAGGGCCTCGGCGCGGGCGCGGGAACCGAGGCGGTCACCCTCGACTCCGCGCAGGTCGGCTGGCACGTACGCGGCCACTTCCTGGTCTACTGCGTGATCGCCAGAACCGACCGTACGGCGATCGGCGACGACGACCCGTACGCCCGGCAGATCCTCTTCGACATGATCGAACTTCACCTGCGCGGCGGAGTCCTCGAACGCCGGGCCACCGTACCGGTCGACGCGTCCGTGCCGGCCACCCCGGCGGCCTGACCCGCACCGACGGGCAACCGGCAGCGCTCAGGCCTCCGCAGGCAGCCGCAGCCGGCGGGTACGCAGTGCGCGGTCGGCGTACTCGGCCGGGTCGGTGGGGTAACCGACCTCGACCAGGGTCAGTCCGTGGGCCGGCGCAACGGTCACCTCACTCGACCGTTCCCGCCGGCTGAGCAGACCCGCGGGCCACTCCACCGGCCGTCGACCGTCGCCCGCCACCAGCATCGCCCCGACCAGACTCCGCACCATCGACTGGCAGAACGCGTCCGCCTGGACGGTCGCCACCAGGATCCCGTCCGGATCCCGACGCCAGTCCAGCCGGGTCACCTCGCGCAGGGTGGTCGCGTGCTCCTTGCGCCGGCAGTACGCGGCGAAGTCGTGCTCGCCGACCAGTCCGGCCGCCGCCCCGGCCAACGCGTCCAACTCCAGCGGACGCGGCCACGCCAGGATCTCGTGCCGACGCAGCGGCTCCACCCCGTACGGGGCGTCGGTCACCCGGTACTCGTAACGCCGGAAGGTCGCCGAGAAGCGGGCGTCAAACTCGTCCGGCATTTCGGTGATGGCGCGTACCCGGACGTCACCGGGCAGGAGTCCGGCCAGCCTGCGCAGCAGCGAGTCGGTGACCGGCGCCCAGGCGGCGTCGGCCAGGTCGACGTGGCAGACCTGACCGGTGGCGTGCACCCCGGCATCGGTCCGACCGGCCACGGTCAACCCGGTCACCGAGTCGGCGCCGAGCACCCTCGCCAGCACCTCGATCAGCACCCCGGCGACCGTACGCCGCCCCGGCTGGGCCGCCCATCCGGAGAAGTCGGTGCCGTCGTACGCGACATCGAGCCGTACCCGGGTGTAACCGTCCACTCCAGTACCCCCTGAACCCGCCGTACCCGAAAATGAACGGGCCCGGCACCCCCGCGGGGGTGCCGGGCCCGACGTTGCCCGAGGTCAGGACTTGCTGTTGTCAGCCTCGTCGGTGTCCTCGCGGGCAGCCGCCGTGTCGCCCGACACCGACTCCGGCGCCTCGGCGTCCTGGTCCGCGTCGGCGTCCGCCGGACGGGTCTCGGTCTCGTCCGCGGGGGCGAGCGCCTCGACCTTGTCCTGCTGAGCCGCCTTGCGGGCGGCCGTCTTCTGCGCGGTCCCGGTCGGCGCGGGCGCGACGACCAGTTCCTCGACCAGCTCGATGATCGCCATCGGGGCATTGTCGCCCTTGCGCGGTCCGGTCTTCACGATCCGGGTGTAGCCACCCGGACGGTTGGCGTACCGGGGCGCGATCTGGTCGAACAGGGTGTAGACGACGTCCTTGTCCTTAACCGTGCCCAGCACCTTGCGGCGGCTGGCCAGGTCGCCGCGCTTGGCCTTGGTGATGAGCTGCTCCGCCAGGGGCCGCAGCCGCTTGGCCTTGGTCTCGGTCGTCTTGATCTTGCCGTGCTGGAACAGCGCGGTGGCCAGGTTGGCCAGCATCAGCCGCTCGTGCGCGGGGCTGCCGCCGAGGCGGGGACCCTTGGTGGGCGTGGGCATGCTTGGTGCTCCTCAATAGTGGGCAGCTGATCTCCAGCTAGCCGAAAATCAAAGCTGCTCGGTCTCGCGGTAGTCGTCGGTGTCGTAGTCGCCCTCGCCAAAGGTGTCCACGACGTGCGCCGGGTCGAAGTTGGGAGCCGAGTCCTTCAGCCCCAGGCCCATCCCGGCGAGCTTCATCTTGACCTCGTCGATCGACTTCTGACCGAAATTCCGGATGTCGAGGAGGTCTGCCTCGGTACGCCCGATGAGCTCACCAACGGAGTTGATGCCCTCGCGCTTGAGGCAGTTGTAGGAGCGGACGGTGAGGTCGAGCTCCTCGATCGGCAGCGCCAGGTCCGCCGCGAGCTGCGCGTCCTGCGGCGACGGGCCGATGTCGATGCCCTCCGCCGTCTCGTCCAGCTCCCGCGCCAGGCCGAAGAGCTCGACCAGGGTGGAACCGGCAGAGGCCAGTGCGGTACGCGGGCCGATCGACGCCTTGGTCTCGACGTCGATGATCAGACGGTCGAAGTCCGTACGCTGCTCGACCCGGGTCGCCTCGACCCGGTAGGTCACCTTCAGCACCGGCGAGTAGATCGAGTCGACCGGGATCCGGCCGATCTCGGCGCCGGACTGCTTGTTCTGCGCGGCGGTGACGTACCCGCGACCCCGCTCGACGGTCAGCTCCATGTCGAGCCGGCCCTTGCCGTTCAGGGTGGCGAGCTTGAGGTCACCGGTGTGCACCGACACCCCGGCCGGCGGCTGGATGTCCGCAGCGGTGACGTCGCCGGGGCCCTGCTTGCGCAGGTACATGCTGACCGGCTCGTCGTGGTCGGAGCTGACGCAGAGCTCCTTGACGTTCATGACCAGCTCGACCACGTCCTCCTTGACACCGGGGATCGTGGTGAACTCGTGCAGCACGCCGTCAATCTTGATCGACGTCACGGCCGCGCCCGGGATGGACGACAGCAGCGTACGCCGGAGCGAGTTGCCCAGGGTGTAACCGAAGCCCGGCTCGAGCGGCTCGATGGTGAACCGGGACCGGGTCTCGCTGATCGACTCCTCCGAGAGGGTCGGCCGCTGGGTAATGAGCACTTCTGTTCTCCTTGGTTCGGGGCGCCCACCATTTGACGCCCGTCTGTGTTGCCATGCCAGCGAACTGGCGACCGTTCGGGGGCGAGTCCGGGGTTGACCACGACAACGCTGTGCCGTACGGCCAACCCCGGATCGTTCCGAGCGGTTTTCGGCCTACTTGGAGTAGAGCTCGACGATCAACTGCTCCTGGACCTGCGTGTCGATGACCTGCCGGGCCGGGAGCGTGTGCACCAGGATCTTCATCTGGCTGGGGATCGCCTCCAGCCACGCCGGCACGGTCCGGGAACCGGCCTGCGCCTGGGCGACGACGAACGGGGTCATCTCCTTGGACTTCCCCCGCACCTCGACGATGTCGTGTTCCTTGATGCGGTACGACGGGATGTCGACCTTCTTGCCGTTCACGATGAAGTGACCGTGCTTGACCAGTTGGCGGGCCATGTCCCGGGACTGGGCGTAGCCAGCCCGGTAGACCACGTTGTCCAGCCGCGACTCGAGGATCTGCAGGAGGACCTCACCGGTCTTCGCCTGCTTGGCCACGGCCTCCTCGTAGTACCCGCGGAACTGCTTCTCCAGCACGCCGTAGACACGACGGGCCTTCTGCTTCTCACGAAGCTGGAGCAGGTACTCGGTCTCCTTGGTCCGACCCCGGCCGTGCTGTCCGGGCGGGAACGGCCGGGACTCGAACGGGCACTTCGGTCCATCGCACTTGCTGCCCTTGAGGAACAGCTTCATCTTCTCCCGCCGGCAACGGCGGCAGTCAGCACCGGTGTAACGAGCCATCTCTCTCTACCTCTCAGACCCGACGACGCTTCGGCGGACGGCACCCGTTGTGCGGCTGCGGGGTGACGTCGGAAATCTGCCCGACCTCCAGCCCGACGGCCTGCAGCGAACGGATAGCGGTCTCCCGGCCGGAGCCGGGGCCCTTGACGAACACGTCGACCTTGCGCATGCCGTGCTCCATCGCCCGACGCGCGGCGGCCTCGGCGGCCAGCTGAGCGGCGAACGGAGTCGACTTGCGGGAGCCCTTGAAGCCAACCTGGCCGGCCGAGGCCCAGGAGATGACCGCACCGGTCGGGTCCGTGATGGACACGATGGTGTTGTTGAAGGTGCTCTTGATATGCGCCTGCCCGTGGGCGACGTTCTTGCGTTCCTTGCGCCGGACCTTCTTGACGGCGGCCCCGGCGCGAGCCTTCGGTGGCATAAGTCTGTGCGCTCCTAGTGTGGGAAGTCCGGCCAGGCTCTATCGAGCTGTACCAGGATTCCGGTATCGGGAAATCAGGTCCGCGCCCTGTCGAGCGGGACCGGAATCCGGTTACTACTTCCGGCCGGCCTTCTTCTTGCCTGCCACGGTCCGCTTCGGGCCCTTGCGGGTCCGTGCGTTGGTACGGGTCCGCTGACCACGGACGGGCAGACCACGGCGGTGCCGGATGCCCTCGTAGCAGCCGATCTCGACCTTGCGGCGGATATCAGCGGCGACCTCGCGGCGCAGGTCACCCTCAACCTTGAAGTTGGCCTCGATGTGGTCGCGGAGCTGGACCAGCTCCTCGTCCGTGAGGTCCTTGGCGCGCTTGTCCGGGGAGATCCCCGTGGCAGCGAGCGTCTGAACGGCCCGGGTCCGACCGACCCCGAAAATGTAAGTGAGCGCGATCTCCATCCGCTTGTCGCGGGGGAGGTCGACGCCGGCTAGACGTGCCATGCGCGGGCGTGCTCCTCGTGGTGTTTCGCGGAGGTCTCTGGCCCGACCCATCCCACCTGCCCCGGTGGGCCCCGGCCTCCGACCGGGGGTCAGCCACGAGTGCATCGCTTGATGTGCACGCGCGCTCGTGGCTGGGACGAGCTTCTGTTGTGGTACTTGCGCTACGGATCGGCGACGAGGCTGCCCGACACCGGCCGGTCTAGTGCCGGCCGAGACGGATCAGCCCTGGCGCTGCTTGTGGCGCGGGTCGCTGCAGATGACCATGACCCGGCCGTGCCGGCGGATAACCCGGCACTTGTTGCAGATCCGCTTGACGCTCGGCTTGACCTTCACGGGTTTGCCTTACTTCCCATAAGGCCCAGCGACGTGGACACGGCGCCGGACTTCGAGGACGGACACGGACATTCCGGCCGCCGTCAGATGACTGAACCCGAACCCGGATTCACTTGTAGCGGTAGACGATCCGCCCGCGGGTCAGGTCGTACGGCGAAAGCTCGACGACAACCCGGTCCTCGGGCAGGATGCGGATGTAGTGCTGCCGCATCTTGCCGCTGATGTGAGCCAGCACCTTGTGGCCGTTGGCAAGCTCGACCCTGAACATTGCGTTCGGGAGCGGCTCAATGACCCGGCCCTCAATCTCGATGGCTCCGTCTTTTTTCGGCATGTCCTCCGCTGTCCTGACGTCGGTAATTCCGGACGGCTCACAACGCCTTACCCGGATGTCTGTTCGTCAAGATCAGCCAACCGGACCAGCCGCGGCTCCGACTCCCACCGAAGCGCAGGATGGGCATGCCGGAGTGGACGCTGTGCGCCGATCAGCCAGTGTACGCTCGCCCACGGATCGACGCCAAACCGAGGTACCCCCGGTGTGGCGGATGGGACGAACCAGCCGATTCTAGTCGGCCTTCCCGCCGAGTTGCCAGCCCTCTCGCTCCCCCGACGGCGGGAGGCTCGCGCGGCCCGGCTCCGGGTCCGGGTCCTCGGCCCGCTGCTCCCGGCGCGCCTGCTTCGCCGCCTTCTTCCGGGCCCGCTGGGCGGCCACCCGCTGCGGTTTACCCTGCGCCAGGCCGCTGACCGTGCTCGCGAGCAGCACCGCTCCCCAGGGCCCCGCGACCCAGATCGGCCAGAAGTAGAGGACCTCCCAGGCCATCATCGAGATGATCGCCCAGCCAGCGACGCTGATCGTCACCACCGAGAAGTAGGGCGCCCAGTTCTCCACCAGCCACTGTCGGGTCGCTCCCGGGTAACGGCCGTCCGGAGCGGGCACCGACGGGTCGTGCGGCACCGCACCGCCCTGCCGCGCCACCTCGGCCTGCTGCGCGGGCACCGGCTCGGGCAGGTCGTCCAGCAGGTGGTCCAACTCGGCGTACGTCTTCGCGGCGTAGGCCGCCCGCAACCGGTCGTCGTACTCGTACAGGTCGAGCCGGCCCTCGTCGACCGCGAGCCGGAGCCGCTCGGCGACCAACCGCCGATCGGCGTCCGCCGCCCGCATCTCGCCCCGGCGCTCCATGAGTACGAGGATGCCACCGCCCCGCCACCTTGGCGAGCGCCAACCAGCGCCTAGACCGAATCCGAGGTGGCCGGCTGTCGCGCGGTGACCAGGTCACCGAGGCGGGCCCGCCCACCGTCGGCGGCGGTCAGCACCCACACCCCGTCCGGCAGCAGGGCCATCGAGTGTTCGACGTGGGCCGCCACCGAGCCGTCACGGGTCACCACGGTCCAGCCGTCGTCGAGTTCCGCCGTACGGGGCGAACCGATCGTGATCATCGGTTCGATCGCCAGGGCCATGCCCGGCACCAACCGGGGTCCACGGCCGGGTCGCCCGTGGTTGAGCACGTGCGGGTCCTGGTGCATCTCGGTCCCGATGCCGTGCCCGCCGTACCCGTCGACGATGCCGTACCGCCCGCCCTTGCGTACCGCGATCTCCACCGCCGCCGAGATGTCGGTGAGCCGGCCCCGGCCGTTGGCCGAGCCCCGTGCGGCGGCGGCGATCCCGGCCCACATCGCGTCCTCGGCGACCTCGGCCATCCGGAGCAACTCCGGCCGGACCTCGCCGACCCCGACGGTGATCGCCGAGTCGCCGTGCCAGCCGTCGAGCACCGCCCCGCAGTCGATGGAGATCAGGTCGCCGTCCCGCAGCACCTGGTCGGCGGTGGGGATGGCGTGCACCACCTGCTCGTTGACCGACGAGCAGATCGACGCCGGGAAGCCGTGGTAGCCCTTGAACGACGGGATGGCGCCGGCGTCCCGGATGACCGACTCGGCGATGGCGTCGAGGTCGGCGGTGGAGACCCCGGGCGCGACCGCCTCCCGCATGCGGGCCAACGCCGCCGCGACGACCAGTCCGGCCGACCGCATCTTGTCGATCTGCTCCGGGGTCTTCAGCTGGATATCCAGCTGGTGACGGCGCATGCCGGCTCTACCTTTCGCTCACAGGCCCAGGAATACCCTGCCGCCCGCTCTCGTCACCGTTCAGGTGGCATGACGCGGACGCTCTGCCGAAGCCGCCGCACGCGCCCAGGGTTGGTCCCCGCCGTGCCCCGCGTCGGGATCAAGCCTGACCGCCCAGAGCGGGGCACGGCGGGGACCAACCCCACACCGCGAGCCCAACCCCACACCGAAAACCCTGAAAACAGAGCCTATCCCCCGTACGACCGGAGCGCATCGATAGCGCGGACGGTGACGTCCTCCACCGGTCCGGTGGCGTCGATGCCCACCAGCTTGCCCTGGGCACCGTAGTAGTCGACCAGCGGCGCGGTCTTCTCCGCGTACTCGCGGAGCCGCTCGGCGATCGTCTCGGCCTTGTCGTCGTCCCGCTGGAACAGCTCGGCCCCGCACCGGTCGCAGATGCCCTCGTGGGTGGGCGCGTCGAACTCGATGTGCCAGATCTTGCCGCAGCCCCGACAGGTTCGCCGGCCGGAGAGCCGGCGGATCACCTCGTCGTCGTCCACGACCAGTTCCATCACCAGGTCGAGCGCGGTGCCCAGGTCCGCCAGGAGCTTGTCCAGGGCCGCCGCCTGCGGGGTGGTACGCGGGAAGCCGTCGAGCAGGAAGCCTTCGGCGGCATCCGGCTCGGCCAGCCGGCCGCGCACCATGTTGATGGTCACCTCGTCGGGCACCAGCTTGCCGGCGTCCATGTAGCGCTTGGCCTCGACCCCCAGCGGCGTGCCCTGGGTGACGTTGGCGCGGAAGATGTCACCCGTCGAGATCTTGGGCACGGCCAGCTGGGCGGCGATGAACTCGGCCTGGGTCCCCTTGCCCGCCCCAGGGGGACCAACCAGAACGAGTCGCATCTAGCGCAGGAACCCTTCGTAGTTCCGCTGCATCAGTTGGCTCTCGATCTGCTTCACGGTCTCCAGACCGACGCCGACCATGATGAGCACCGCAGTACCACCGAACGGGAAGTTCTGGTACTGCTGGTTGTCCAGCCAGATGAAGAAGAAGTTCGGCAGGATCGAGATCGCGCCCAGGTAGAAGGCGCCGGGAAGGGTGATCCGGCTGAGGATGAAGTCCAGGTAGTCGGCGGTCGGCTTACCCGGGCGGATACCCGGTACGAACCCGCCGTACTTCTTCATGTTGTCCGCGACCTCGGTCGGGTTGAACGTGATCGAGACGTAGAAGTACGTGAAGAAGATGATCAGCAGGAAGTACGCGATGATGTGCGTCGGGCTGCTCGGGCTGACCAGGTTGTTCTGGATCCAGGCCTGTACGTCGCCGGGGTTGTTCTGGTCGAAGAACTGCAACGCCAGCTGCGGCAGGTAGAGCAGCGACGAGGCGAAGATGACCGGGATCACACCCGCCTGGTTGACCTTCAGCGGGATGTAGGTCGAGGTTCCGCCGTACATCCGCCGGCCGATCATCCGCTTGGCGTACTGGACCGGGATCCGGCGCTGCGCCTGCTCGATGAAGACCACCAGCGTGATGACCACCAGGACCAGCAGGATGACCAGGAGGAACATGTCCCAGCCCTTGGAGGTCTTGATGGACCAGCCCTCACCGGGCAGCCGGGCCGCGATCGAGGTGAAGATCAGCACGGACATGCCGTTGCCGACGCCCCGGTCGGTGATCAGCTCGCCGAGCCACATGACCACACCCGTACCGGCGGTCATCGTGATGACCAGCACGCTCAGGGTGAGCCACATCGGCAGCCCGGTGTTCTCCGGGACGATCGGGAACTGGTCGCACTGATTGTTGAACAGCTGCCCGGAGCGGGCGAGCGCCACGAACGCCGACGCCTGGAGGACGCCAAGGCCGAGCGTCAGGTAGCGGGTGTACTGGGTGATCTTCGCCTGACCGGACTGACCCTCCTTGCGGAGCTGCTCCAACCGCGGAATGACCACGGTGAGCAGCTGCAGGATGATCGAGGCGGTGATGTAGGGCATGATGCCCAGCGCGAAGACCGACAGCGACAGCAGCGCGCCGCCGGAGAAGAGGTTCAGCAGCGACAGAACGCCGTCGGTCTGGATCGTGTCCAGGCACTTCTGCACGTTGCCGAAGGACACACCCGGGCTGGGCAGCGTCGCACCGAGTCGGTAAACACCGATGATAGCTACTGTGAACAGCAGCTTTTTGCGCAGGTCAGGCGTACGAAACGCACTGAAAAAGGCGGAGAGCAACTTCATCCTCCTGCGCGAGGCGGGCCGCCGGTGGTCCGGCGCGGCTTAGGGTGGTCGTCGAGCGGTAGCCCGATACCAGTGCTGGGATCGGACTCTAACAGCCCAGCGGTGATCCGGGCAGGTGTGCCCATGAACATACACCGGGTCCGATGTTAACGAGGGGCACGGCCCCTTAGTAGACCGTGGCGCCCGTCAGTTGAAAACAACTGACGGGCGTCACGACCGCGTTACGTCCTACAGCTCGGTGGTCGAGCCGCCAGCAGCCGCGATCTTCTCCTTGGCCGACGCGCTGAACGCGTGCGCCGACACCTGGATCGTCACGCCACCGAGATCCCCCGCACCGAGCACCTTGACCGGCTGGCCCTTGCGGACCGCACCTGCCTCGACGAGCTCGGCCGGACCGATCTGGCCGCCCTTCGGGAACAACTCCGCGATCCGGTCCAGGTTCACGACCTGGAACTCGACCCGGAAGTGGTTCTTGAAGCCCTTCAGCTTCGGCAGGCGCATGTGGATGGGCATCTGCCCACCCTCGAACGCCGCCGAGATGTTCTTGCGGGCCTTGGAGCCCTTGGTGCCCCGACCGGCGGTCTTGCCCTTGGAGCCTTCACCACGACCCACGCGGGTCTTGGCGGTCTTGGCACCGGGCGCCGGGCGCAGGTGATGGACCTTGATCGTCATTACTCGACCTCCTCGACCTTCACCAGGTGGCTCACGGTGAAGATCATGCCCCGAATCTCGGGGCGGTCCTCCTTGACCACCACGTCATTGATCCGCTTGAGACCGAGCGACCGCAGGGACTCCCGCTGGTTGTGCTTGGTCCCGATGTCGGATCGGAGCTGGGTGACCTTGAGCCGTGCCATCAGCGAGTCACCCCCGCCCGCGCCGCCAGCATGGCGGCCGGCGCGACATCCTCCACCGGCAGGCCGCGACGCTTCGCGACCGCCTCCGGCGACTCCAGCCCCTTCAGGGCCGCGACGGTGGCGTGCACGATGTTGATCGGGTTCGACGATCCGAGGCTCTTGGAGAGCACGTCGTGGATCCCGGCACACTCCAGCACGGCACGCACCGGTCCACCGGCGATGACACCCGTACCGGCGCTGGCCGGCTTGAGCAGGACAACGCCAGCGGCGTCCTCGCCCTGCACCGGGTGCGGGATCGACGCGGCGATCCGCGGCACCTTGAAGAAGTGCTTCTTGGCCTCCTCGACACCCTTGGCGATGGCCGCGGGCACCTCCTTGGCCTTTCCGTAGCCCACACCGACGGTGCCGTCGCCGTCGCCCACGATCACCAGAGCGGTGAAGCTGAAGCGACGACCACCCTTGACAACCTTGGCGACACGGTTGATCGCGACGACCCGCTCGATGTGCGGCGTCTTCTCGACGGGCGCGTTTCCGCGGCCGCCCTCACGGCGGTTGTCGCGGCGACCACCCTCGTTGCCACCGGACCCGCCGCCACGGCGCTGTTGACCTGGCATCAGCGGCCTTCCTTATCTCTCGTGACGGGGTTACTAACTTGCGATCCTCGTCCGACGCGCATCAGACGCCCGTCAGAACTCGAGCCCGGCTTCGCGGGCGGCGTCGGCAAGCGCGGCGATCCGCCCCGCGTACCGGTTGCCACCGCGGTCGAAGACGACCTTGGAGATGCCGGCGGCCTTGGCCCGCTCGGCCAGCAGTGCGCCGACCTTGCCGGCCAGGGCGCTCTTGTCGCCCTCGCCGCCGCGGAGCGACGTGTCCAGGCTCGACGCCGACGCCAGGGTGTGCCCCTTGGTGTCGTCGACCACCTGGGCCGTGATGTTCCGCAGCGAGCGGGTGACGACCAACCGGGGACGGTCGGAGGTACCGCTGACGTTCTTGCGGACCCGGAAGTGTCGCCGCGCCCGCCCAACGGCGCGCTTGGCGGCAACGCCGCGACGGCGCTTGAGCAGCGTGGCGCTCACTTCTTACCTGCCTTTCCAGCCTTGCGGCGGATGACCTCGCCCTGGTACTTCACGCCCTTGCCCTTGTAGGGCTCCGGCGGCCGGATCTTCCGGATCTTGGCGGCGACCTCACCGACCTGCTGCTTGTCGATGCCGGCCACGTGGAACAGGGTCGGCCGTTCGACGGTGAAGGTGATCCCGTCCGGAGCCGGAACCAGCACCGGGTGCGAGAACCCGAGTGCGAACTCGAGGTCCTTGCCCTTGGCGGTGACCCGGTAACCGGTGCCGGCGATCTCCAGCGTCTTGCGGTAACCCTCGGTGACCCCGACGATCATGTTGGCCACGAGGGTACGGCTCAGGCCGTGCAGCTCCTTGGCGCGACGCTCGTCGTTGGGACGGGTCACCTCCAGCTGGCCATCCTCGGCCCGCTCCGCGGCGATCGGCTCGGCGAGGGTGTGCGAGAGCTCGCCCTTGGGGCCCTTGACCTTGACGGTGGGCCCGGTGATCGTGACGTCGACGCCGGCGGGAACCGGGATCAACTTACGTCCAATACGCGACATTTCTACCTGTCTCCCGTTACCAGACGAAGGCGAGGACTTCCCCGCCAACGCTCCGCTTGCGAGCCTGCCGGTCGGTGAGCAGGCCCTGGGACGTCGAAATGATCGCCACGCCCAGCCCGCCGAGCACCCGCGGGAGCCCGTCCGACTTGGCGTACACCCGGAGACCGGGCTTGGAGACGCGCTTGATGCCCGCCAGGCTCCGCTCGCGGCTCTGGCCGTACTTCAGTTCGACGACCAGTCGCTTGCCGACGGCGCCCTCTTCGGGCTCCTCGACCGACCAGGTGGCGATGTAACCCTCGGTCTTGAGGACCTCGGCGATGTTCGCCTTGATCTTCGAGTAGGGCATCGTCACCTTGTCGTGGTACGCCTGGTTGGCGTTACGCAGACGCGTGAGCATGTCTGCGATCGGGTCAGTCATAGTCATTGGTGTTTGTCAGCCTTTCTCACCGCGGTTCCCGGGGCACACGGCCCGGGGCCTACGGCGTTGCGATCCTCGCCCCGACCAACGGTCAGGACGCTGCTGGGCCTTTACCAGGATGCCTTGGAGACACCGGGCAGCTCACCGCGGTGGGCCATCTCCCGGATGCACACGCGGCAGAGCCCGAACTTGCGGTAGACCGCCTTCGGACGACCACACCGCTGGCAGCGGGTGTAGGCGCGAACCGAGAACTTCGGCTTCGCGGCCGCTTTGATGATAAGCGCCTTCTTCGCCATCTCAGTTCTCCTTGCTCGGGTCTTCACGGAACGGGAAGCCCAGGTGCTTCAGCAGCGCCCGGCCCTCGTCGTCCTTCGTGGCCGTGGTGACCACCGTGATGTCCATGCCCCGCTGCCGGTCGATCCGGTCCTGGTCGATCTCGTGGAACACCGACTGCTCGGTGAGACCGAAGGTGTAGTTGCCGTGGCCGTCGAGCTTGCGCCCGTCCAGACCCCGGAAGTCACGGATACGCGGCAGCGCGATGGAGAGCAGCCGGTCCAGGAACTCCCACATCCGGTCACCCCGGAGGGTCACCTTCGCGCCGATCGGCATGCCCTCGCGCAGCTTGAACTGCGCGATGGACTTGGTCGCCCGCCGCACCTGCGGCTTCTGGCCGGTGATGGTGGCCAGGTCGCGAACCGCGCCGTCGATCAGCTTGGCGTCGCGAGCAGCCTCGCCGACACCCATGTTGACGACGATCTTGACCAGACCCGGCACCTGCATCGGGTTCTGGTAACCGAACTGCTCACGCAGGGCGGCCGCGATCTCGTTGCGGTACCGCTCCTTGAGGCGCGGCATGGTCTTGGTTTCGGTAGCCGTGCTCATCACAGGTCCTTACCGGTGCTACGCGCGACGCGGACCTTCTGGCCACTGTCGTCGATCCGGAACCCGACCCGGGTCGGGTTGCCGTCGGAGTCCAGGAGCTGCACGTTCGACACGTGGATCGGAGCCTCCTGGGTGACGATGCCACCGGTCTTGGCGCCACGCTGAGTGGTGCTGATGCGGGTGTGCTTCTTGACCCGGTTCACGCCCTCGACCAGGACCTTGTCCTGCCGCGGGTAGGCCGCGATGACCTTGCCCTTGGCACCCTTGTCCTTGCCGGCGATGACGACGACCGTGTCGCCCTTCTTGACCTTCACGGTCACAACACCTCCGGCGCGAGAGAGATGATCTTCATGAACCGCTTGTCCCGCAGTTCCCGGCCCACCGGGCCGAAGATGCGGGTACCGCGCGGGTCGCCACCGTCCTTGATGATGACGGCGGCATTCTCGTCGAAGCGGATGTACGAGCCGTCCGGCCGCCGCCGCTCCTTGGCGGTGCGGACGACGACCGCCTTGACGACGTCGCCCTTCTTCACACCAGCACCGGGAATGGCGTCCTTGACCGTGGCCACGATGACGTCGCCGATACTCGCGTAGCGCCGACCGGAGCCACCGAGAACCCGGATACACAGGATCTCCCGAGCACCCGTGTTGTCGGCGACGCGCAGTCGCGACTCCTGCTGAATCACGTCTATCTCCTATGTCTGCCGGTTCTCAGACGGCTGGTGTCTCCGGCTTGTGCCTTCCAGCCGGAAACTCATGCCGTCTGAGCCTGGCGGAACCCTGAGCTTGCTGGTCCGGTCTGCTCCGCAGCCCGTCCGGCTCTACTTGGCCTTTTCGAGGATCTCCACGATCCGCCACCGCTTGGTGGCGGAGAGCGGACGGGTCTCCATGAGCAGTACGCGGTCGCCAACGCCACACGCGTTCTGCTCGTCGTGCACGTACAGCTTGCGCGTACGGCGCAGAACCTTGCCGTACAGCGCGTGCTTGACCCGGTCCTCAACCTCGACCACGACGGTCTTGTCCATCTTGTCGCCTACCACGAGCCCTTCGCGCACCTTGCGCTGGGCCCGCGGGGCGGTGGTGGTCCCCTCCGGGGCGGTCGACTCGCTCATGATGCAGTCACCTCAGTCGGCGCGGCGGAGAGACCCAGCTCGCGCTCACGCATGATCGTGTAGATCCGGGCGATCTCCCGACGGATGACCTGCAGCCGGCGATTGTTGTCCAGCTGGCCGGTCGCGGCCTGCACGCGGAGGTTGAACAGCTCCGCCTTGGCCTCGCGCAGCTTCGCGACCAGCTCCTCCTCGGAGAGCTCACGCAGCTCGCCGGCCTTTACGCCCGCGGCCATCAGCTTTCACCCACTTCGCGTGTCACAATTCGGCACTTCATCGGGAGCTTGTGGATCGCGCGACGCATAGCCTCTCGCGCGGTCTGCTCGTTGGGGAAGGACATCTCGAAGAGCACCCGTCCCGGCTTTACGTTGGCGACCCACCACTCGGGCGAGCCCTTACCGGAACCCATCCGGGTCTCAGCGGGCTTCTTGGTCAGGGCCTGGTCCGGGAAGACCGTGATCCAGACCTTGCCACCACGCTTGATGTGTCGGGTCATCGCGATACGCGCTGACTCGATCTGCCGGTTGGTGACGTAAGCGGGCTCCAGCGCCTGGATTCCGAACTCGCCGAACACCACCCGGTTGCCGCCCTTCGACGCGCCATGGCGGTCGGGGTGGTGCGGCTTGCGGAAGCCCTTCGGGGGCTTGCGCGGCATCAGCATCTGTCAGCCCTCCTGCGCTGAGCTGTCCGATCCGGCCGGAGCCGGATTGGCCGGCGCGGCGCTAGCCGGCGCGGCCTGGTCGTTCGTGGCCTCGGCCGGGGTGCCGGCGAACTCCGCCGCCGCCGCGCGCCCAGCCTCGGTGCCGCCGGCGGTGGTGCCGGACGAGCCGGACCGCCCACGACGCGGCCGCTCGGGCCGGTCACTACGGTCGCGACGCGGACGGGCCGGACCGGTCTCGGCCGGGGCTTCCCGACCGGGTACGGCGTCACCCTTGTAGATCCACACCTTCACGCCGATCCGGCCGAAGGTGGTCCGCGCCTCGAAGAAGCCGTACTCGATGTTGGCCCGCAGCGTGTGCAGCGGCACCCGACCCTCACGGTAGAACTCGGTACGGCTCATCTCCGCGCCGCCGAGGCGGCCGGAAACCTGTACCCGGATTCCCTTGACGATCGGGTTCTTCATCGCCGACTGCATCGACTTACGCATCGCCCGACGGAAGCTGACCCGGCTGGAGAGCTGCTCGGCGACAGCCTGTGCGACAAGCTGTGCGTCCGACTCGGGGTTCTTCACCTCGAGGATGTTCAGCTGCACCTGCTTGCCGGTCAGCTTCTCCAGCTCGCCACGGATCCGGTCGGCCTCCGCACCCTTACGGCCGATGACGATGCCCGGCCGTGCGGTGTGGATGTCGACCCGGACCCGGTCCCGGGTGCGCTCGATGTCGACCTTGGAAATACCGGCCCGCTCCAAGCCCTTGGACATCATCCGGCGGATCTTGACATCCTCGCCGATGTAGTCCTTGTAGAGCTTGTCCGCGAACCAGCGCGACTTCCAGTCGGTCGAGATGCCAAGCCGGAACCCAATCGGGTGAACCTTCTGACCCATTACTCGGCACCTTCCGTCTTGCTCTGCGTGTCGGCAGCCTCGGCCTCGGTGGCCGGCGCGACCTTGGCCGGTGCGGCCTTCTTCGCCCCGCCCCGCTTCGGCGTGGCAGGCGCGACCGCCTCGACCACGATGGTGATGTGGCTGGTCCGCTTGCGGATCCGGTACGCCCGGCCCTGCGCCCGCGGCCGGAACCGCTTCATCGTCGGGCCCTCGTCGACGTACGCCTCGCTCACGAGCAGCGCGTCGGGGTCCAGCCGCTCGTTGTTCTCGGCGTTGGCGATCGCACTCGCGAGCACCTTGTAGACCTGCTCGCTCGCAGCCTGCGGCGCGAACTGGAGCACCGTGAGCGCCTCCTTCGCGGGCAGGCCGCGGACGAGGTTGACCACCCGGCGAGCCTTCGTCGCCGAGATGCCCACGTGCCGCGCAACCGCCCGCGCGCCCGGAAGCACCGGAGCGTCGCCCTTAACTGGCATCGCTGAAACCCCTTGATCCTTTATCCGTGGCCCGGCTCAGCGCCGGCGACTCTTCCGGTCGTCCTTCTCGTGACCCTTGAACGTACGGGTCAGCGCAAACTCGCCGAGCTTGTGCCCGACCATCGCCTCGGTGACGAACACCGGAACGTGCTTGCGCCCGTCGTGCACGGCGATCGTGTGTCCGAGCATGTCCGGAATGATCATCGAACGCCGGGACCACGTCTTGATGACGTTCTTCGAGCCCTTGTCGTTCTGTACTTCCACCTTCTTGAGCAGGTGGTCGTCGACGAACGGGCCCTTCTTCAAGCTGCGAGGCATGTCTACCTAACTCCCTTAGCCGCGCTTGCGGGTCGCGTAGCGGCGGCGGACGATCAGCCGGTCGCTCGGCTGGCCCTTACGACGGGTGCGGCCCTCGGGCTTACCCTGCGGGTTCACCGGGTGACGACCACCGGACGTCTTGCCCTCACCACCACCGTGCGGGTGGTCGACCGGGTTCATCGCGACACCACGGACGGTCGGGCGCTTGCCCTTCCACCGCATGCGGCCGGCCTTGCCCCAGTTGATGTTTGACTGGTCGGCGTTGCCGATCTCGCCCACGGTCGCCCGGCAGCGCACGTCGACCCGCCGGATTTCACCGGAGGGCATACGCAGCGTGGCGTAGGCACCCTCGCGACCCAGCAGCTGGATACCGACGCCGGCCGAACGGGCCATCTTGGCCCCGCCGCCCGGACGCAGCTCCACGCAGTTGACGGTGGTACCCACCGGGATGTTGCGCAGCGGCAGGTTGTTGCCCGGCTTGATGTCGGCGGTCGGGCCCGACTCCACCGGGTCGCCCTGCTTCAGGTCCTTCGGCGCCACGATGTAGCGCTTCTCGCCGTCGGCGTAGTGCAGCAGCGCGATGCGCGCGGTCCGGTTCGGGTCGTACTCGATGTGCGCGACCTTGGCCGGCACGCCGTCCTTGTCGACCCGCTTGAAGTCGATCAGCCGGTACTGCCGCTTGTGGCCGCCACCGTGGTGCCGGGTGGTGATCCGGCCGTGGGCGTTACGCCCACCCTTCTTCGGCAGCGGAGCCAGCAGCGACTTCTCGGGAGTCGACCTGGTGATCTCGGCGAAGTCGGCGACGCTGGAGCCACGTCGGCCAGGCGTCGTCGGCTTGTATTTACGGATTGCCATTGTCTACACCCCTCAGCTGACCGGGCCGCCGAAGGCCTCGATGCGGTCGCCGTCAGCCAGCTTCACCATCGCGCGCTTCGTGGCCTTGCGCTGGCCGAACCCATTCCGGGTCCGCTTGCGCTTGCCCTCGCGGTTGAGCGTGTTGACCGTCAGGACGCGCACGTCGAAGATCTGCTGGATAGCGATCTTGATCGCGGTCTTGTTCGCGTCCGGGTGCACCAGGAAGGTGTACCAGTTACGGTTCAGCTCGCTGTAGCTCTTCTCGGAGACGACCGGCGCGACGATGATGTCCCGCGGGTCGGCGATCGTGCTCACTTCTCGTCGCCCTCACTTCCGGACTCGTCCGCGGCCTGCGCCGCCGCCGGAACCCGCAGGAACTCGTCCAGCGCGTCCCGGGTGAAGATCACGTCATCGGCCACCAGCACGTCGTACGTGTTGAGCTGGCCGGCCTCGAGCAGGTGCACCCGCGGCTCGTTACGCAGCGAGATCCAGTTGATCTCGTCGGTCCGGCTCAGCACGACCAGGACCCGCTTGGCCTCGGTCAGCTTGGTCAGCGTGGCCAGGGCCGCCTTGGTCGACGGCTTCTCGCCACCGACGAACGCCTCCACCACGTGAACCTGACCCGCGCGCGCCCGGTCAGACAGGGCACCGCGCAGTGCGGCGGCCTTCATCTTCTTCGGGGTCCGCTGGCTGTAGTCACGCGGCACCGGGCCGTGGACGACGCCACCGCCGGCGAACTGCGGCGCGCGGATCGAGCCCTGACGGGCGCGACCGGTGCCCTTCTGCTTGTACGGCTTCTTGCCGCCACCGGCGACCTCACCGCGGGTCTTCACCTTGTGCGTGCCCTGGCGCGCGGCGGCCAGCTGGGCCACCACGACCTGGTGCATCAGCGACAGGTTCGCCTGCACGTCGAAGATGCTGTCGGGCAGCTCGACCGAGCCGCTCTTGCCACCCTCGACGGTGCGCACGTCAACGGAGGTCACTTCGCCACACCGCCCTTCTTCGCCTGCGCCTTGGCCGCGGAGCGCACCAGCACCAGGGCGCCCTTGGGGCCCGGGATGGCGCCACGGACGAGCAGCAGGTTCTGCTCGGCGTCGACCGCCTGGATGACCAGGTTCTGCACGGTGAAGCGACGCGCGCCCATCCGACCCGCCATCTTCACGCCCTTGAAGACGCGACCGGGGGTCGCGCAGGCGCCGATGGAGCCGGGCGAGCGGTGCTTGCGCTCGACACCGTGGCTCGCGCGCAGGCCGTGGAAGCCGTGCCGCTTCATGACACCGGCGAAGCCCTTGCCCTTGGTCCGGCCGGTCACGTCGATCGACCCGCCCGGGGCGAAGGAGTCGACGGTGACCTCCTGGCCCAGCTCGTACTCCGAGGCGTCGGCGGTGCGCAGCTCGACGATGTGCCGCCGAGGGGCAACGCCGGACTTCGCGAAGTGCCCGGCCCGCGGCTTCTTGACCTTGCGCGGGTCAACTACGCCGTACGCCAACTGGATCGCGGAGTACCCGTCCTTGTCGGTGGTACGGACCTGGCTCACGACGCACGGGCCGGCCTGCACCACGGTCACCGGGACAACGCGGTTGTTGTCCCAGACCTGGGTCATGCCGAGCTTGGCGCCCAGGATGCCCTTAACTTCCCTGTCCATTAGTCCGGTCCCTACAGCTTGATCTCGATGTCGACGCCAGCCGGCAAGTCGAGACGCATGAGCGAGTCGACCGTCTTCGGGGTCGGGTCGATGATGTCGATCAGACGCTTGTGCGTGCGCATTTCAAAGTGCTCGCGCGAGTCCTTGTACTTGTGCGGCGAACGGATCACGCAGAAACGGTTGATCTCCGTGGGCAGCGGCACCGGGCCCGCGACCTGCGCCCCGGTGCGCGTCACCGTCTCCACGATCTTCCGCGCCGAGGAGTCGACGACCTCGTGGTCATAGGCCTTGAGCCGGATGCGGATCTTCTGTCCCGCCATGGTGGCTTCTGTTCCTTCTCTCGATGCCGCTGTCTTGCGGGTGCTCACCACCTGGTAGAGCCCCACTTCGCCGACCCCCGCGGTCGGGCGTGTCGCGCTCCGGGATCAGACTCCGCCCGGAGTTACCCGAGGCGATCTGACCTTCGCGGGTCGGTCGAGGCGTCCGTCATGCAGAACATGGCGCGGACGCCGTGCGAGGGTGGTTGACCGCCGTGGCGGTCAACCACCCTGCGCGCGACTCTTCGTGGACGCTCACCCGGGAGACCCGGGCGCGCGCCAACAAACGGTCGGTACGCAACCTGACTAGTATGCCGTACTACCGCACGACACACCTAATCGGGGTTACCTTTTACTTAATGATCTTCGTGACGAACCCGGCGCCGACCGTCCGGCCACCCTCACGAATCGCGAACTTGAGGTTGTCCTCCATCGCGATGGGCTGGATGAGCTTGACGGACATCGTCGTGTTGTCGCCCGGCATGACCATCTCGGTGCCCTCGGGCAGCGTGACAACGCCGGTGACGTCCGTGGTCCGGAAGTAGAACTGCGGACGGTAGTTCTGGAAGAACGGGGTGTGCCGTCCACCCTCCTCCTTGGAGAGGATATAGACGGTCGCCTCGAACTCGGTGTGCGGGGTGTTCGACCCCGGCTTCACCACGACCATGCCACGCTCGACCTCGTCGCGCTTGGTACCGCGCAGCAGGAGGCCGACGTTCTCGCCTGCGCGAGCGTCCTCCAGGGTCTTGCGGAACATCTCGATCGCGGTGACCTTGGTCTTGAAGCTCTTCTCCTTGATACCGACGAGCTCAACATCCTCGTTCGGCAGGAGAACGCCACGCTCGACCCGGCCGGTGACGACCGTGCCACGACCGGTGATCGTGAACACGTCCTCGACCGGCATCAGGAACGGCTTGTCGGTCTCGCGAGCAGGCTGCGGGATCGAGGTGTCGACCGCGCTCATCAGGTCCATGAGCTTGTCGGTCCACTCCGGGTCGCCCTCGAGCGCCTTCAGCGCCGAGACGCGTACGACCGGCAGGTCGTCACCCGGGTACTCCTGGTTCGAGAGCAGCTCCCGAACCTCGAGCTCGACGAGCTCGAGGAGCTCCTCGTCATCGACCATGTCGCTCTTGTTCAGCGCCACGACGATGTACGGCACGCCAACCTGGCGGGCCAGCAGCACGTGCTCGCGGGTCTGAGGCATCGGGCCGTCGGTCGCCGCGACCACCAGGATCGCGCCGTCCATCTGCGCGGCACCGGTGATCATGTTCTTGATGTAGTCGGCGTGACCGGGGCAGTCAACGTGCGCGTAGTGCCGCGCCTCGGTCTGGTACTCGACGTGTGCGATCGAGATCGTGATGCCGCGGGCCTTCTCCTCCGGCGCCTTGTCGATCTCGTCGAACGGCGTGTACGGGTTGAGGTCGGGCATCTTGTCGTGCAGGACCTTGGTGATGGCCGCCGTCAGCGTCGTCTTACCGTGGTCGATGTGACCAATGGTGCCGATGTTGACGTGCGGCTTAGTCCGCTCGAACTTCGCCTTCGCCACTGGTGTCCTCCTGTGGACTTCTTGGTTAGTACGCCCGGCACGCCATTCGGCGTTCAGGACTCTGTCGACAGCCTTACCGGCCGATTTCCGGCCGGGAAGTACTTGGGTCTTGCGGCGGTGAAACCTTCAGGCCTGGTCTCTTGCAGCCCGGCCCGGGCAGACCGCGGGCGAGATTACCCGCCCGTGGTCCTAGCGGTATCACCGGCCCGGCATCGGGCGAGTTACGCGTCTCCGCTCACTCACCCGTCGCCTTCGCGATGATCTCCTTCGCGACGCTCTGGGGAACCTCGGCGTAGGAGTCGAACTGCATGCTGTAGCTAGCCCGGCCCTGGGTCTTCGACCGCAGGTCGCCGACATAGCCGAACATCTCCGACAGCGGCACCAGGGCGCGGACGATGCGAGCACCGCTCCGCTCCTCCATGGCCTGGATGATGCCGCGGCGGGAGTTGATGTCGCCGATGACGTCACCCATGTTTTCCTCAGGGGTGGTGACCTCGACTGCCATCATCGGCTCGAGCAGTGCGGGATCGGCCTTGCGGGCCGCTTCCTTGAGCACCATCGAGCCGGCGATCTTGAACGCCATTTCGGACGAGTCGACCTCGTGGTACTGCCCGTCCAGCAGCGTCAGCTTCAAGCCGACCAGCGGGTAACCGGCCAGGGTGCCGTACTGCATGGCGTCCTGGGCTCCGGCGTCGACCGACGGGATGAACTCCCGCGGGATACGACCACCGCTGACGGCGTTGACGAACTCGTACGTCGGCTGGTCGTTGCCGAGCGGCAGCGGCTCGAGGCTGACGATGACCCGGGCGTACTGACCCGAACCACCGGTCTGCTTCTTGTGCGTGTGCTCGACCTTGTCCACCTTGCGGCGGATGGTCTCGCGGTACGCCACCTGCGGCTTGCCGATGTTGGCCTCGACGTTGAACTCGCGGCGCATCCGGTCGACCAGGATGTCCAGGTGCAACTCGCCCATGCCGGAGATGACCGTCTGGCCGGTCTCCTCGTCGAGCCGGACCCGGAAGGTCGGGTCCTCCTCGGCCAGCCGCTGGATCGCGGTGCCGAGCTTCTCCTGGTCGGACTTGGTCTTCGGCTCGATCGCCACGTTGATGACCGGCTCCGGGAACGTCATCGATTCCAGGATGACCGGGTTCGCCGGGTCGGAGAGCGTGTCACCGGTGGTGGTCTGCTTCAAACCCTGGACCGCGATGATGTCGCCAGCCTGCGCCGTGGGGCGCTCTTCCCGCTTGTTGGCGTGCATCTGGTAGATCTTGCCGATCCGCTCCTTGCGGTCCTTGGTGGAGTTGACCACCTGGGAACCCGACTCGAGCGTGCCGGAGTAGACCCGTACGTAGGTGAGCTTGCCGAGGTGCTTGTCAGTCTGGATCTTGAAGGCCAGACCGGCGAACGGCTCGCTGTTCGAGGGCTTGCGCAACAGGACGGTCTCGCCGTCGAGCGCGGTGCCCTCGACCGCCGGGATGTCCAGCGGCGACGGCAGGAAGTCGACCACGGCGTCGAGCATCGGCTGGACGCCCTTGTTCTTGAACGCCGAGCCGCAGAGCACCGGGTTCGCCTTGCCCGCGATCGTGGCCCGCCGGATGGCGGCCTTGATCTCGTCGGCGGCGATGTCCTCGCCCTCGAGGTACTTCTCCATCACCGAGTCGTCGACGTCTGCCAGCGTCTCGAGCAGCTTGTCGCGCCACTCGGCGGCGGAGTCGGCGAGGTCGGCCGGGATCTCCTCGATCGCGTAGTCCTCGCCCTTCTGGGTCTCGCCACGCCAGGTCAGCGCGCGCATACCGATCAGGTCGACAACACCGATGTGGTCACCCTCGAGCCCGATCGGGATCTGGAGCACCAGCGGGGTGGCGTTCAGCCGGTCGATCATCATCTGCACGCAGCGGAAGAAGTCGGCGCCGGTTCGGTCGAGCTTGTTGACGAAGCACATCCGGGGGACGTTGTACTTGTCCGCCTGGCGCCAGACGTTCTCGGTCTGCGGCTCCACACCGGCGACCCCGTCGTACACCGCGACCGCACCGTCCAGCACCCGCAGCGACCGCTCGACCTCGACCGTGAAGTCGACGTGGCCGGGCGTGTCGATGATCTGGATCGTGTGGCCCTTCCACTCACACTTGGTGGCGGCGGAGGTGATGGTGATTCCCCGCTCCTGCTCCTGCTCCATCCAGTCCATGACGGCGGCGCCCTCGTGGACCTCACCGATCTTGTACGTGATGCCGGTGTAGAACAGGATCCGCTCGGTGGTCGTGGTCTTACCAGCATCGATGTGCGCCATGATGCCGATGTTGCGTACCTTGGCGAGCGCGTCTGCGGCGGCCACTTCAATCCCTACTTATCGTCGTCTCGACAACCTGGTCGTGCCGCCGCCCTGCGGCGGCGGCACGAGGCGTGTTACCAGCGGTAGTGCGCGAAGGCCTTGTTCGACTCGGCCATCTTGTGCGTGTCCTCGCGCCGCTTGACGGCGGCACCGAGGCCGTTGCTCGCGTCGAGCAGCTCGTTCATCAGGCGCTCGATCATCGTCTTTTCCCGACGCGCCTTGGAGTACGTGACCAGCCAGCGCAGGCCGAGCGTGGTCGCCCGGGCCGGGCGAACCTCGACCGGCACCTGGTAGGTGGCGCCACCGACCCGGCGGCTGCGCACCTCCAGCGTCGGCTTCACGTTGTCCATCGCCCGCTTGAGGGTGACTACCGGGTCGGTGCCCGACTTCTCCCGGCAGCCCTCGAGGGCGCCGTAGACGATGCGCTCGGCGAGGGCGCGCTTGCCGCGAAGCAGGATCTTGTTCACCAACTGGGTGACCAGCGGGGAGTTGTATACCGGGTCGGCGACCAACGGCCGGCGCGGAGCGGGTCCCTTACGCGGCATGTCAGCTCTTCTCCTTCTTCGCGCCGTAACGGCTGCGGGCCTGTTTGCGGTTACGAACGCCCTGGGTGTCCAGCGAGCCGCGGACAATCTTGTAGCGCACGCCGGGGAGGTCCTTCACCCGGCCGCCGCGAACGAGCACGATCGAGTGCTCCTGCAGGTTGTGCCCGACGCCCGGGATGTACGCGGTCACCTCGATCTGGCTGCTCAGCTTCACACGGGCGACCTTGCGCAGCGCCGAGTTCGGCTTCTTCGGGGTGGTGGTGTAAACACGCGTGCACACGCCGCGCCGCTGCGGGCTGCCCTTCAGCGCGGGCGTCTTGGTCTTCGTCGTCTTAGCTTGGCGGCCCTTTCGGACCAACTGCTGAATGGTGGGCACCGGGTTTTCCGCTCCCTCCGACCGCCTGCCCGGCGGTCGCGCCTTGGTCGTAGTCGCCCGGGTGGGTGACTCTCCTACATTCCAACCGAACCCGTCCGTCGGACGACTCCGGCACCCGCGGTCGGGCGTGTCGCCCGTCCACGGCCCGCTGCGTGCTCTCGCCCGCATCGGTTTTATCCGGTCGGCGTACGTTCACCGCCGACCTCTTTGACTGGGTCGTGATGCCGCTCGATGGCCGGATACCGGCTCGCGAGCACACACGAGTTGCCCGGGCGAGCCCGGGCACGAGGGGAAGGGTACCTACCAGAAGCACCCAGGTCAAAACGGGGGTTCCCCGAAAAGCCACGCCGTGGCTTCCCGGCCCGTCCCGCCCGCGCACCCACAGCAGGCACCACTACAGCAAGTGTACCGGCCCCGCAGGAATTCGGCCCGGCCGGCCCCCGGACAGCGCCCCGCGTCGGCTCAGCTGAGCTGCAGGAGCACCGCCAGCCCGAACCCGATCACGGTCAGCCCGAGGCCCGCCGCGCCGCACCAGATCCCGGACACCGCCACCCCCGCGCCAACGAAGCGGACACCGGAGGACGACATCGCGGATCGGGTCTGCCTCCGCCCGAGCACCCCGAGCCCGATCGCCGCAGCGCCCAGCAGCGCGCCCAGGACCCCGAACGCGCCGGCCACCCAGGCTCCCCATCCACCGCTGAGGCCAACCAGCCCGAAGCAGAAGACCACCAGCGAGACGACGATGGCGGCGATGCCGGCGGCCAGCGACCCGACCGCCAGCCCGGAGGTGATCGGCGGCACATCCAGGTAGGCGAGGCCGAACGGCGTACCGGGAACGGGGTCGACCCGGCGGGGTGGGCGCCACGTCTCGCGCGGTGGCTGGGGCACCGGGGCCGGTCGCCCCGGGCCGGCCGGCGCCGGCGCGGTCGCGGGAAAACCCGCCTGCGGGTACGCGGGCGGCTGGCCGCCCGGTCCCGAGGGTGGCCGCGCCTCTTCCGTCACCGACGTCCCCCTCCGACAGCCGAGCCCCGGTCGAGCCGGACCGGGCTGGTCCTCCCACGGGGTCCCCACACTCTAGGCGGTCCCCCTGCGGGGCGGTGCGCTAGTTGATGGTGGGGGCGAAGTCCTGACCGCCGGGCGTGCCGGCGAGGTGCAGCAGGCCGATCACGGCCACCACCACGGCCGTGACGGTGGCCAGCGTGATGCCGGCCCAGGCCAGCCGCTCCCCCCGACGCAGCAGCGCCGAGCCGGTGAGATAACCGGCCGAGGCGTACGCCTCCCGGCGCGCCTGCCGCGCCAGCAGCAGCGCGACCGTGGCCGGCACTATCCCACCGAGGAACACGCCGGTGAGCGCGGCCACCAGGCCCAGCGCGAAGACCGCCCGCGCCTTCGTCGAGCGCACCGGATCCGGGTCGAGCGGGTGCCGCAGCAGCGGTCCGGGCAGGGTCACCGGCGTCATCTCCACCAGGCCAGCCTACAAACAGGCGAGCGCCCCACGCGCCGTCAGTACGGCACGTGGGGCGCTCGGACCCGTTCTGGTTAGCGGTACGACCCGAAGTCGAAGTCGTCCAGCGGAACCGCCTGCCCGCTGGCCGGCCCGAAACCGTAGTCGGTCTCGGGGTACCCGGTCATCGAGTAGACCTTGGCCTTCGCCTCCTCGGTCGGCTCCACCCGGACGTTGCGGTACTTGCTGATGCCGGTACCCGCCGGGATGAGCTTTCCGATGATGACGTTCTCCTTGAGACCGATGAGCGAGTCACTACGGGCGTTGATCGCCGCGTCGGTGAGCACCCGGGTGGTCTCCTGGAAGGAGGCCGCCGACAGCCACGAGTCGGTCGCCAGCGATGCCTTGGTGATACCCATCAGCACCGGCCGACCGGCCGCGGGCTCGCCGCCCTCGGAGACGAGCCGGCGGTTCTCCGACTCGAACAGCGCGCGGTCGACCAGCACGCCCGGCAGGAACTCGGTCGCACCAGAGTCGATCACCGTGACCCGCTTGAGCATCTGGCGGATGATGATCTCGATGTGCTTGTCGTGGATCAGCACACCCTGCGAGCGGTAGACCTCCTGGACCTCCTGGGTCAGGTGGACCTGGACCGCACGCGGGCCGAGGATCCGCAGCAGCTCGTGCGGGTCGATGGTGCCCTCGGTGAGCTTCTGCCCGACCTCGACGTGGTCGCCGTCGTGGGCCCGGAGCTTGACCCGCTTGGAGATCTTGTCGTACACGATCTCCTCGCTGCCGTCGTCCGGCACCACGATGATCTTCCGAGAGCGCTCGCCGTCCTCGATCCGGATCCGGCCGGGGGTGTCGGCGATGGGCGCCTTACCCTTCGGCACCCGGGCCTCGAAGATCTCCTGCACACGCGGCAGACCCTGGGTGATGTCCTCACCCGCGACACCACCGGTGTGGAAGGTACGCATCGTCAGCTGGGTACCCGGCTCACCGATCGACTGGGCCGCGATGATGCCGACCGCCTCGCCGATGTCGACCGACTTGCCGGTCGGCAGCGAACGGCCGTAGCAGGCCGCGCAGACCCCGAGCTTGGACTCGCAGGTGAGCACGGAGCGCACCCGGACCGTCTCGACGCCAGCCTCGACGATCTTGTCCACCAGGATGGAGTTGAGGTCCATCCCCCGCTCGGCGACCACGGTGCCGTCGGTGCCCTTGATGTCGTCGGCCAGGGTACGGGCGTGCACACCGGTCTCGGCGTGCGTGTGCACCACCAGCTTGTCGCCGAGGAACTCGCCGACCTGCATGGGGATGGCACGGTCCGTACCGCAGTCCTCCTCGCGGATGATCACGTCCTGCGAGACGTCCACCAGACGACGGGTCAGGTAACCCGAGTCGGCGGTACGCAGCGCGGTGTCGGCCAGACCCTTACGGGCACCGTGCGTGGAGATGAAGTACTCCAGTACGGACAGACCCTCCCGGTAGCTGGCCTTGATCGGCCGCGGGATGATCTCACCCTTGGGGTTGGCCACCAGGCCACGGATCGCGGCGATCTGGCGGAGCTGGAGCAGGTTACCGCGGGCACCCGAGTTGATCATGACCCAGAGCGGGTTCTCCTGCGGTAGCGCGGTCTCCATCTCCTTGGCGACCTCGTTGGTCGCCTTGGTCCAGATCTCGATGAGCTCGCCGCGACGTTCCTCGGCGGTCATCAGACCCCGCTGGTACTGCTTGTCGATCCGGTCGGCTTCCTTCTCGTACCGCTCCAGGATCTCCGGCTTGCGCGGAGGCGCGATGACGTCCTGCATACCGATCGTCACGCCGGACCAGGTGGCCCAGTGGAAACCGGCCTCCTTGAGCCCGTCGAGGGTCGCGGCCAGCGCCACCTTCGGGAACCGCTCGGCGAGATCGTTGACGATCGCGGAGAGCTGACCCTTGCGGATCTCGTAGTTCACGAAGCGGTAGCCCTGCGGCAGGGTCTCGTTGAACAGCACCCGACCCAGCGTGGTGTCGACGGTCAGCGCCGAACCCGGAACCCAGCCCTCGGGCTCGGTCCACTTCTCCGCGCCGGCACCGTTGTCGACACCGATCACGCCGTGCAGACGGATCTTGATCGGGGTCTGGAGGTGCAGCTCACCGTTGTCGAAGGCCATCCGAGCCTCGGCGTCCGAGCTGAACGCACGACCCTCGCCGACCTCACCGGGGGTGAGGTGGGTCAGGTAGTACAGCCCGATCACCATGTCCTGGGTGGGCATGGTCACCGGCTTGCCGTCGGCCGGCTTGAGGATGTTGTTCGACGACAGCATCAGGATCCGCGCCTCGGCCTGGGCCTCGGCCGACAGCGGTACGTGCACCGCCATCTGGTCACCGTCGAAGTCCGCGTTGAACGCGGTGCAGACGAGCGGGTGGATCTGGATCGCCTTGCCCTCGACCAGCTGGGGCTCGAAGGCCTGGATGCCGAGACGGTGCAGGGTCGGCGCCCGGTTGAGCAGCACCGGGTGCTCGCCGATGACCTCTTCCAGCACATCCCAGACGACCGGCCGCTGCCGCTCGACCATCCGCTTCGCGGACTTGATGTTCTGCGCGTGGTTGAGGTCGACCAGCCGCTTCATCACGAACGGCTTGAACAGCTCCAGCGCCATCTGCTTGGGCAGACCGCACTGGTGCAGCTTGAGCTGCGGGCCGACCACGATGACCGAACGGCCGGAGTAGTCGACGCGCTTGCCGAGCAGGTTCTGACGGAACCGACCCTGCTTGCCCTTGAGCATGTCGGAGAGCGACTTCAGCGGGCGGTTACCCGGACCGGTGACCGGCCGGCCGCGGCGGCCGTTGTCGAACAGCGCGTCGACGGCCTCCTGCAGCATCCGCTTCTCGTTGTTCACGATGATCTCCGGCGCGCCCAGGTCGATCAGGCGCTTGAGCCGGTTGTTCCGGTTGATCACCCGGCGGTAGAGATCGTTCAGGTCCGAGGTCGCGAACCGGCCACCGTCGAGCTGCACCATCGGGCGCAGGTCCGGCGGGATGACCGGGACGCAGTCGAGCACCATGCCGAGCGGTGAGTTGCGGGTGTTCAGGAACGCCGCGACCACCTTCAGCCGCTTGAGCGCCCGGATCTTCCGCTGGCCCTTGCCGGACCGGATGATCTCGCGGAGGTTCTCCGCCTCGGCGTCGAGGTCCATGTTCTGGACCAGCGCCTTGATCGCCTCGGCACCCATGCCGCCGGTGAAGTACTCACCGAACCGGTCCCGCAGCTCCCGGTAGAGCAGCTCGTCCGTGACCAGCTGCTTCGCGTCCAGCTTGCGGAAGGTGTCGAGCACCTCGTCCAGCCGGTCGATCTCGCGCTGCGCCCGGTCGCGGATCTGGCGCATCTCGCGCTCGCCGCCCTCTTTGACCTTGCGGCGCACGTCGGCCTTGGCACCCTCGGCCTCGAGGTCGGCCAGGTCGGCCTCCAGCTTGGCGGCCCGCTTCTCGATCTCCGAGTCGCGGCTGTTCTCCGCCTGACGCTTCTCGGCCAGGATCTCGTTCTCGACCGTGGACAGGTCGCGGTGACGCGCTTCCGCGTCGACGCTCGTGATCACGTACGATGCGAAGTAGATGATCTTCTCGAGGTCCTTGGGAGCCAGGTCGAGCAGGTAGCCCAGCCGGCTCGGGACGCCCTTGAAGTACCAGATGTGGGTGACGGAAGCGGCCAGCTCGATGTGGCCCATCCGCTCACGACGCACCTTGGAGCGAGTCACCTCGACGCCGCAGCGCTCACAGATGATGCCCTTGAACCGGACCCGCTTGTACTTACCGCAGTAGCACTCCCAGTCCCGCTGCGGACCGAAGATCTTCTCGCAGAAGAGCCCGTCCTTTTCCGGCTTCAGGGTGCGGTAGTTGATCGTCTCGGGCTTCTTAACCTCGCCGTGCGACCACTGGCGGATGTCGTCCGCGGTAGCCAGGCCAATGCGCAACTCGTCGAAGAAGTTGACGTCGAGCACGTTATGTATCCCTCGTGTCGTGTCGTACTTACTGCTTGGCTTCCGGAGGGGTTGGGGGCCGGATGACCCGGCCCCCAACCCTCAACCTCAAACTTCCTCGACCGAGCTCGGCTCGCGCCGGGACAGGTCGATGCCAAGTTCCTCCGCCGCCCGGAACACCTCGTCGTCGGTCTCGCGCATTTCCAGGGCCACGCCGTCGCTGGAGAGCACCTCAACATTCAGGCACAGCGACTGCAGTTCCTTGAGCAGCACCTTGAACGACTCCGGGATACCCGGCTCGGGAATGTTCTCGCCCTTGACGATCGCCTCGTAGACCTTGACCCGGCCCAGGACGTCGTCGGACTTGATCGTCAGCAACTCCTGCAGGGCGTACGCGGCTCCGTACGCCTGCATCGCCCAGCACTCCATCTCGCCGAACCGCTGGCCACCGAACTGCGCCTTACCACCCAGCGGCTGCTGCGTGATCATCGAGTACGGTCCGGTCGACCGAGCGTGGATCTTGTCGTCGACCAGGTGGTTCAGCTTCAGGATGTAGATGTAGCCGACCGCGATCGGGTCCGGCAGCGGTTCACCGGAGCGACCGTCGAACAGCTGCGCCTTACCGCTCGCACCGATGAGCTGCTTGCCGTCCCGGTTGGGCAGGGTCGACGAGAGCAGACCGGCGATCTCCTCCTCGCGGGCACCGTCGAAGACCGGCGTCGCGACGTTGGTGTCCGGCACCGAGGTGTCGGCCTCGATGGCGCGCAGGTTCCGCTTCCACTCGGCGTCGTCACCCTCGACCTGCCACCCGGTCTTGGCCACCCAGCCAAGGTGGGTCTCCAGCACCTGACCGATGTTCATCCGGCTCGGCACACCGAGCGGGTTGAGCACGATGTCGACCGGGGTGCCGTCCTCCAGGAACGGCATGTCCTCGACCGGCAGGATCTTGGAGATGACACCCTTGTTGCCGTGCCGGCCGGCGAGCTTGTCGCCGTCCTGGATCTTCCGCTTCTGGGCCACGTAGACGCGGACCAGCTCGTTGACCCCCGGCGGCAGCTCGTCGCCGTCCTCGCGGGAGAAGGTACGCACACCGATGACCGTGCCGGTCTCGCCGTGCGGCACCTTCAGCGAGGTGTCCCGGACCTCACGCGCCTTCTCACCGAAGATCGCGCGGAGCAGACGCTCCTCCGGGGTCAGCTCGGTCTCGCCCTTGGGCGTGACCTTGCCGACCAGGATGTCACCGGGCACGACCTCCGCACCGATCCGGATGATGCCGCGCTCGTCGAGGTCGGCGAGCATTTCCTCGCTGACGTTCGGGATGTCGCGGGTGATCTCCTCCGGGCCCAGCTTGGTGTCGCGGGCGTCGACCTCGTGCTCCTCGATGTGGATCGAGGTGAGGGCGTCCTGCTGCACGAGGCGCTGCGACAGGATGATCGCGTCCTCGTAGTTGTGACCCTCCCAGGGCATGAACGCCACGAGCAGGTTGCGCCCGAGCGCCATCTCGCCCTCGTCGGTGCAGGGACCGTCGGCGATGACCTGACCGGCCTCGACGCGGTCGCCCTCGAAGACGACCGGCTTCTGGTTGACGCAGGAGCCGGCGTTGGAGCGGCGGAACTTGTGCAGCAGGTAGGTGCGGCGGTGACCGTCGTCCTGGTGCACCGTCACGTAGTCGGCGCACAGGTCCTCGACCACGCCGCCGACCTCGGCGACGACCACGTCACCGGCGTCGACCGCGGCCCGGTACTCCATGCCCGTACCGACGAGCGGCGCCTCGGCCTTGACCAGCGGCACCGCCTGGCGCTGCATGTTCGCGCCCATCAGTGCCCGGTTGGCGTCGTCGTGCTCGAGGAACGGGATCATGGCGGTCGCGACCGACACCATCTGGCGCGGCGAGACGTCCATGTAGTCGACCGCGGTGGGGGCGACGTAGTCGACCTCACCACCCTTCCGACGAACCAGGACCCGGTCCTCGGCGAAGTGACCGTCGGCCCGCAACGGGGCGTTGGCCTGTGCCTTGACGTACCGGTCTTCCTCGTCCGCGGTCAGGTAGTCGATCTGGTCGGTGACCTGACCCTCGACGACCTTGCGGTACGGCGTCTCGATGAACCCGAAGGGGTTGACCCGCCCGAAGGTGGACAACGCGCCGATCAGGCCGATGTTCGGGCCTTCCGGCGTCTCGATCGGGCACATCCGGCCGTAGTGCGACGGGTGCACGTCCCGGACCTCGAAGCCGGCCCGCTCACGGGACAGACCACCCGGGCCGAGCGCGCTCAGCCGGCGCCGGTGGGTAAGACCCGCCAGCGGGTTGGTCTGGTCCATGAACTGGGACAGCTGCGACGTACCGAAGAACTCCTTGATCGCCGCCACCACCGGGCGGATGTTGATCAGGGTCTGCGGCGTGATCGCCTCGACGTCCTGGGTGGTCATCCGCTCGCGGACGACCCGCTCCATCCGGGAAAGACCGACCCGGACCTGGTTCTGGATCAGCTCGCCCACGGTACGCAGCCGCCGGTTGCCGAAGTGGTCGATGTCGTCGGCCTCGTAGCCCTCCTCACCGGCGTGCAGCCGGCAGAGGTACTCCACGGTGGCGACAACGTCGTCCTCGGTCAGCGTGCCGGTGGTGATCGGCACCTGCAGTTCGAGCTTCTTGTTGAACTTGTAACGGCCGACCTTGGCTACGTCATACCGCTTCGGGTTGAAGAAGAGGTTGTCGAGCAGGGTCTGGGCGTTCTCGCGCGTCGGCGGCTCACCCGGCCGCAGCTTGCGGTAGATGTCGAGCAGCGCCTCGTCCACCCCGGCGATGTGGTCCTTCTCCAGGGTGGTCATCATCAGCTCGGACCAGCCGAACCGCTCGCGGATCTGCTCGCCGGTCCAACCGATCGCCTTGAGCAGGACGGTGACGGCCTGCCGGCGCTTACGGTCGATGCGGACACCGACCGTATCTCTCTTGTCGATGTCGAACTCCAGCCAGGCACCCCGGCTAGGGATGACCTTGACGCTGGAGAGGTCGCGGTCGGAGGTCTTGTCCGGCTGCTTGTCGAAGTACACGCCCGGAGACCGGACGAGCTGGCTGACCACGACGCGCTCGGTGCCGTTGATGATGAAGGTGCCCTTCGGCGTCATCATCGGGAAGTCACCCATGAACACGGTCTGGCTCTTGATCTCGCCAGTGGTGTTGTTGGTGAACTCCGCGGTCACGAACAGCGGCGCGCAGTAGGTCAGGTCCTTCTCCTTGCACTCCTCGATCGAGGCCTTGACCTCGTCGAAGCGCGGAGCGGAGAAGGACAACGACATGGTGCCGGAGAAGTCCTCAATGGGGCTGATCTCGTCGAGGATCTCCGCGAGACCCGAGCGTGCGTGCGGGTCGTCGGCCGACCGGCCCTGCCAAGCCTCGTTGCCAACCAGCCAGTCAAATGACTCGTTCTGGATGGCGAGGAGGTTGGGGACCTCGAGGTGTTCGGTAATCCTGCCGAATGAGATTCGGCGGGGCGCGAATGCGCTCGACGTACGACTGGTCTTCGCAGGGCGGGAAGCTGCCAAGATGCGTCCTTCCGAGGACCGGTGCTGCAGAACGGCTGTTTCGCGTGCACTCCAATGACCCCACTAGAAATATCCACAATCGGACATTCCGAGCAGGGGTCAAGTCGGAAGGCAGCGCAAACTAGCAGTGTAGCCGAGCGGCTAACCGCTGTCCAGCCCGGCGCGGCAGAACGTTGCGAAACGTGCCGAGGCCCGAGGCCGCCACGCGTTCAGATACGCGCTCGCACGTCTTTCGCACGCTCCCCGCGGGCCACCGGGAGCGTCGACAGCGGGTGCTGCCGGCACGACCCAGGTGATGGCCGTCGCAAGCGCGGAAGGTCTTGCTGTGTCAGCGTGCCTGCCCGTGCCCTGCCCCGTCAAGGGCTGGAACCCCGGTCAACCAACGTCTTTCCCCCGACAGTCCCGGTCCACACCCCGTCCGGCACCCGGGTCGGTACGCCAAAGCCCTGATCACCTGCTGTCAGCAGACAGCAGCGGGCGGCGATCCGATCCCGGACCGCCGCCCACGACGACGCGATGTGCGTCAGCTCACGTGTACGGGTGGCGCTGGCGCCAGCGCCACCCGTGATCGTGCGCTGGATGGAACTACTTGAGGGTGACCTTCGCGCCCTCGGCCTCGAGCTTGGCCTTGGCCTTGTCCGCGGTCTCCTTGTTGACCTTCTCGACGACGGCCTTGGGGGCGGCCTCGACGAGGTCCTTGGCCTCCTTCAGGCCCAGGCCGGTCAGCTCACGCACGACCTTGATGACCTGGATCTTCTTGCCGCCGTCAGCCTCGAGGATGACGTCGAACTCGTCCTGCTCCGGCTCGGCCTCGGCGGTCGCGGCGGCAGCGCCACCGGCAACGCCCACGGCGACCGGCGCGGCCGCGGTGACCTCGAAGGTCGTCTCGAACTGCTTCACGAACTCCGACAGCTCGATCAGCGTCATTTCCTTGAACGCGTCGAGCAGCTCGTCGGTGCTGAGCTTCGCCATAACTGGCGTCCTTTCCTCGTACTTTCGAAAGTTGATCGGGTGCGCTCGAGCCGGCCGTCAGGCCTGCTCGGCGCCCTCCTTCTCGAGCTTGTCCTGCAACGCCGCAGCCAGGCGGGCGGTCTTGGACAGCGGCGCCTGGAACAGCGCCGCGGCCTTGCTCAGGTTGCCCTTCATCGCGCCGGCCAGCTTGGCCAGCAGCACCTCACGGGACTCGAGGTCGGCGAGCTTGGTGACCTCGTCCGCGGTGATGGCCCGACCCTCGAAGACGCCACCCTTGATGACGAGCTTCGGGTTGGCCTTCGCGAAGTCCCGGAGACCCTTCGCCGCCTCGACGACGTCGCCGCCGACGAAGGTCAACGCGGTAGGACCGGTGAACAGCTCATCGAGACCCTGGATACCAGCGTCCGTCGCAGCGCGCTTGGCCAGCGTGTTCTTGGTGATCGAGTAGGTCGTCTCCCGACCCAGCGAGCGCCGCAGCTGAGTCAGCTGGGCGACCGTCAGGCCGCGGTACTCGGTCAGCACGGTGGCACCCGAGCTACGGAAGCTCTCGGTGAGTTCGGCAACGGCCGTGGCCTTGTCGGCCCGAACCGGCTTGTCCGCCATGTCCCTCCTCTCTCATTGCTAAAGGCTGGTTACCTTCGTGAAAGGTAGGAAGGAACCGCCGCAACGAGAAACGCCCCGGCGCAGGGCGCACGGGGCGACAGGGTCACATGATCTTGACCGGCACGCTACCGTCTCCGCCTGCGCGGGCCGCCCGTCGAACGGGACCTTCAACCGTGCCTGAGCACGGTGGCCAGCGGTCTTTGGTGGTTACGTCCGCCCGAACCGAAGCCCAGACGACTTGTCAAGAGTACGGGACGAGCCCGCCACCACCAAATCAGTGACCGGGCGGGCTGGAACGGGTGAGCCAGGTCACGCCCGGTTCCGGCGCAGCCAGGCGTACAGGGCCAGGGCGGCGGCGCTCCAGAGCAGGGCGTGCCCGGTCAGCTCCACCACCCGCAGGCCGCTCGGACCCGACGTGATCGCCCGTGCGGTGGCCATCATCGGCGGCGCCACCCACGGGAGCACCGAGTCCCGCAGCCCGAACACGATCGCCCCGACCGCGCCGCCGACCAGGACCAGGACCCCGTACCGGGGGCTGTCGGTCGCGGCCCGGCTGGCCAGTGCGCCGAGGGCCACCGCCGCCGGCAGGACCAGCAGGTGCGCCCAGACCCCGAGCGTGATCCCCTGGGCCAGCGGCAGGTGCTCCGGCTTCTCCGGACCGGTGATGCCCCCGAGCGCCCAGGGCAGGACGAGCGCGATCAGCACGGTGCCGAGGCCCGCCACCGTGGCGGCAATCAGACCGGCGGCCAACTCCCGGCTCCGGCTGCCGATGGCGACCAGGGCCAGCCGGCGGGCCACGTCCGGCTCGACGTCGAGCAGGAGCTTGGTCTGCCAGGCCAGTACGGGGAACAGAACCACCGCGGAGACCCCGTACGCCTCCCCCGCCTGCGCCTGCCCGCCGCCGTAGAGCACACCCAGCACGACCAGCCCGGCGATCATCGGCGCGATCGCCCGACCGGTCCGGACGAATCCGGCCAGCCGCATCCGTACCAACGCGATCATGAGGCCAGCTCGCTCTCGGTCAGCCCACTACCGGTCGAACCGCTGCCGGTCGACTCCTCGCCGCCGGTCAACCCGCTGGGGGTCGACGGGGCCGGTGACGGTTCGGCGGCCCGTACCCGGATCACCTGGTGGCCGGCGGCGCGCAACGCGGCGACGGTGCCGGCAGCGTCGGCGGTCGGGACCGCGATCTCCACCACGGTGCTGCCGCCGCCCGGGGCCGGTCCTCCGACGGTGACCGTGCCGTCGGCGACCACCCAGTGCGCCGCCTGCGGCAGCCGCACCGTCTCGCCCCGGTGGTCACTCACCAGCACCGAGCCGCCCGCGTGCAGCACCTCGGCGATCAGATCCGGCACGATCTCCCGGGCGGTCGCGTCGAGCCCCTCCCAGGGCTCGTCCAAAACCAGAAGATCCGGCGGTACGAGCAGCGCCTGGGCAAGCCCGACCTTCTGTGCGGTGCCCTTGGACAGCTCCGGCAGCCGCACGTTCCGGTACCGGGCCACCCCGAGCCGTTCGGTCCACGCCGTGACCAGTCGCCCGGACTCGGCCGCGGACAGTCCACGCACCCGAGCCATCGCGGTCAGATACTGGTCGACGGTGAACGGCTGGTCGGCCGGGAAGCGCTCCGGCACCCAACCGACCACCCGAGGCCGGTCGCGTACGGCGCCCCGGGTCGGGCGGAGCACCCCGGCGGTTATCTGGAGCAGGGTGGACTTGCCGACCCCGTTGGGCCCCAGCACCACCGCCGCCTCGCCCGGCGCCAGGTCGAGCCCCACCGCCCGCAGCACCCAGGGAGCGCGCCGGCGGTACCGCAGCCAGACACCGTCGAGACGCATGGAGCCGAGCTTGCCAGATCCGGATACGCGTCGGGGCCCCACCCGTTGCTGGGTGGAGCCCCGACGCGGTTCGCGTTCGTCGACCTCGGGCCCTGACCGGGGCCCGCAGCGGTGACTAGGCCTCGGTCTCGCCCCGCAGGTTCTTCACCACGTTCGGGTCGACCGGCACGCCGGGGCCCATGGTGGTGGCGACGGTGACCTTCTTCAGGTACTTGCCCTTGGCCGCCGACGGCTTGGCACGCAGCACCTCGTCGAGGACCGCGGCGTAGTTGTCGATCAGCTGGGTCTCGGTGAAGGAGGCCTTGCCGATGATCAGGTGCAGGTTGGAGTGCTTGTCCACCCGGAAGGTGATCTTTCCACCCTTGATGTCCGAGACGGCCTTGGTGACGTCCATGGTCACGGTGCCGGTCTTCGGGTTCGGCATGAGGCCGCGCGGGCCCAGGATCCGCGCGATCCGGCCGATCTTGGCCATCTGGTCCGGCGTGGCGATCGCCGCGTCGAAGTCGAGCCAGCCTTCCTGAATCCGGGCGACCAGCTCGTCCGTGCCGACCTCGTCCGCACCGGCGGCAACGGCCTCGTCGGCCTTCGCGCCAGCGGCGAACACGATCACGCGGGCGGTCTTACCGGTGCCGTGCGGCAGGTTGACCACGCCGCGGACCATCTGGTCGGCCTTACGGGGGTCGACGCCGAGGCGCATCGCGACCTCAACCGTGGCGTCGAACTTCACCCTGCTGGTGTCCTTGGCGAGCTTGACCGCCTCGGCCGGGGTGTAGAGCTTGTCCCGGTCGATGACCTCGGTGGCCTTGCGGTAGTTCTTGCTGTGCTGCATCTCTGCCTACTCCTGTGGTGTCTGGCGGGTCGTGCCGTCGGCACGCCCTCCCACGAATTCCGAACTCGCCACGCTGAGGTGGAGAGTTGTCATTTGATGGTGATGCCCATCGACCGGGCGGTGCCGGCGATGATCTTCGCGGCCTGCTCCACGTCGTTCGCGTTGAGGTCGACCATCTTCTTCTCGGCGATCTCGCGGAGCTGCGCCTGGGTGATCGAGCCGACCTTCTCGCTCTGCGGCACGCCGGAGCCCTTGGCCACACCGGCGGCCTTGATCAGCAGTCGCGCGGCGGGCGGGGTCTTCAGCACGAAGCTGAAGCTCCGGTCCTCGAACACGCTGATCTCGGCGGGGACGATGTCACCACGCTGCGACTCGGTCTGCGAGTTGTACTGCTTGCAGAACTCCATGATGTTGACGCCGTGCTGACCCAGCGCCGGGCCGACCGGCGGAGCCGGAGTGGCCTGGCCTGCCGGCAGCTGAAGCGTGAACGTCTTGACGAGCTTCTTCTTCGGAGGCATGTCTCTTCCTGGGGCTTGATATCTGGTGAATGTGCACCGGACGTTGTCGGCACGGGGGCGCGCACGGTCAGCGCGACCAACGGGGCGACGTTCTAGGATAGCGCAGGCCGGAGCCCGGCCATCCGCCCAGGTCGCCGTCGAGGCCGAACAGACGGCGATGGGCGCCGAGCCCGACCGGACCCGACGCCCATCAACGAACGTCAGATCTTGGCGACCTGGTTGAAGTTGAGCTCGACCGGGGTCTCCCGACCGAAGATCGACACCAGCACCTTGAGCTTCTGCTGGTCCGGGTTGATCTCACTGATCGTCGCCGGCAACGAGGCGAAGGCACCGTCGGTCACGGTCACCGAGTCACCGACCTCGAAGTCGAGCACCCGAACCTCCGGCTTCGCCTTGCCGCCCTTGGTCTCGGCCTCGACCGCCGGAGCGAGCCACTTGAGCACCTCGTCCAGCGACAGCGGCGCCGGCCGGTCGACCCGGTCGGTCGCGCCCACGAAGCCGGTCACCCCCGGGGTGTTCCGGACGCAGGAGTAGGACTCCGCGGTCAGCTCCATCCGAACCAGGATGTAACCGGGGAAGACCTTCGCCTGGACCTGGTTCCGCTTGCCGTTCTTGACCTCGACCTCTTCCCGGGTCGGAACCTCGACCTGGAAGATGAACTCCTCCATGTCGAGGCTGGTGATCCGGGTCTCCAGGTTGGTCTTGACCTTGTTCTCGTAACCGGCGTAGGAGTGCACGACGTACCAGTCACCCGGCGCGTAGCGCAGCTTCTGCCGCAACTCAGCGACGGGGTCGTAGTCCTCGTCCGGCTCCGACTCGGTGATCTCATCGAAATCCGGCTCGCTGGCGGCCTCGACCGACTCGTCACCGGCCGCCGTCGCCACCGCGGACTGCTCGTCCGCGGGTCCGGCGGTCTCGTCGTACTCAGGCACGCTTGCTCACTTCCGTCACTATCAGCTGCGGCAGCTGGGTCAGCTGGGGTTACCGAAGACCCACAACACGCCCTGGGCGAACCCGTAGTCCAGCCCGGCCACGACCGTCAACATCACCGCGACGAAGACGACCACCACGGCGGTGTAGGTCAGCAGTTCCTTCCGGGTTGGCCAGATGACCTTACGCAGTTCGGCCACGACCTCGCGGAAGAACCGGGCGATCCGGCCGAAAAATCCCACCCGCTGGGTTTCCGACTTGGCCTTCGGCCGGCTGTCCGCCGACTCTGCCTTGGTCCGGGAACGGGTGGCGGTGCCACCGCGCGAGACCGGCTCCTCGCCCTCGTCGGCGTCATCGTCGATAGCGTCGTCGATCGTCTCGTCGTCAAGACGGTCGTCGTCCGCGGCGTCCTCGCCGCGCCGGTTGCTCTCGGCCACTTCGCCCTCCGTCGGGGGGTGCTGGGTTCGTACGTCGGGTGGACGCACGACACACTGGTCACGCCGACCGAGTACGAGTAACGCGCTCGGCCGAAACCCGGACCCTACCGTCCCCCGGGACGGGCCGCGGCCGGCGGAGCCGACGAAAGCTGCCTTCGGCGGGGCGACCCGCTCCAGAACAGCCCCGCCGATGCCACCACCACGGGACGATCGTCGCGCATCGGCGACTCCGACCCCCGGGAACGGTCAGGCCTAAGGCGCAGGGGTGACAGGACTTGAACCTGCAGCCTGCGGTTTTGGAGACCGCTGCTCTGCCAATTGAGCTACACCCCTGTGCGGGAAAGCCGTCCCTACTCGGGCGCGCACGCCTAAGTAGGGCCTACTTGCCCCACGGCGGACCAGTGTACGGGTAGACGACCGACTTTCCCAACCGGCCACCACCACCTGCCGAACACCCGCCACGCCGTGTGCCGAACACCCGCCACGCCGACCCGGCCGGGGCCGCGCGAGGGTGGCCGGAGATCGACCGTCAGGCGCCGGCGATCGGGCCCCGGATGGTCGCCCGCGCCTGCGCCAGCACCTTCTCACCGTGACAGGTCGCGGTCAGGTCCAGCCTGGTCAGGCCCGGCTCGGCGCCGTCGCGTACCACCGCGCGTACCTCGATCTCGGTGCCCTCGTCGTCGTCTGGCACCACCACCGGCCGGGTGAACCGGACGCCGTACTCGACCACCGCGGCGGGGTCACCGGCCCACTCGGTCACCGCGCGGCCGACCAGCGCCATGGTGAACATGCCGTGGGCGATCACGCCCGGCAGTCCCACCTTGGTCGCGAACCGGTCGCTCCAGTGGATCGGGTTGAAGTCGCCCGAGGCACCCGCGTAGCGGACCAGATCCGCCCGGGTGACCCGGAAGGTCTTGACCGGCAGCTCCACGTCAGCCCTCCCCGCGTACGACAAGCTTTGACCAGACGGTGACCACCGGTTCGCCGGCCACCGTCGAAACGTCGGTCCGGGTGGTCAGGAAATCGTGCCCACCGCGAGAGGTGATCTCCTCGACGGTGTTGACGCAGACCAGCTCGTCCCCGGCGATCACCGGGCGGGCGTACGCGAACCGCTGGTCGCCGTGGACCACCCGGCTGTAGTCGATGCCCAGCGCGGGGTCCTCGATGAGCTGCTGGCTCGCCGCCATCGTGATGATGACCGGAAAGGTCGGCGGGGCGACCACGTCGCCGTGTCCGAGCGCTCGCGCGGCCTCGGGATCATGGTACGCCGGATCGGTCGCGCCGATCGCGGTCGCGAACTCACGGATCTTCTCCCGTCCCACCCGGTAGGGGACGGTCGGCGGATAACTGCGGCCAACAAAAGACGGGTCCAACGACATGCCGCGAACCTACACTCCCGGATCCTCGATCACCGTTTGGCGAAATGCCGGTCGGAAAAACACGATCGCCGCACCGAAGGCGAAAACGCCCGATCGGTACGGCGATGTGGAAAGACTGCGTGGCCGGCGCTGGACCGGCCAGCGGTTCTAGCGGGTCTCGCGGTGAACGGTGTGCTTGCCGTCCCGGGGGCAGAACTTCTTCAGCTCGATACGGTCCGGGTCGTTACGACGGTTCTTACGCGTGATGTAGTTGCGCTCCTTGCACTCCACACACGCCAAAGTGATCTTCGGACGGACATCGGTCGCCTTCGCCACGGCGGAGTGCCTTCCTCGCTAAGGATCAACTACGACACAGCAGCGTACCTGCCTGCTGTGCGGACATGCAAAGTGGGCGCCACTTGGCGCCCTTCACTTCGGTTTCCGGACCGGGCCCGGGTGCCGAGAGTAGCGGTGGCCGGACTTGAACCGGCGACACAGCGATTATGAGCCGCTTGCTCTACCATCTGAGCTACACCGCCGCAGGCGGGTCCAGCTGAACCCTCTGAGCCCCCTTACGGAATCGAACCGTAGACCTTCTCCTTACCATGGAGACGCTCTGCCGACTGAGCTAAGGGGGCAACGCGATCTTGCTTTTGGCGCGCAGGGGTAAGAGTACACGGCGATCCAGCGGTGGGGAAATCGGATCCCCGGGGGTCGCATAGTGCCTGCCCACGGACCATCCGACGGCCCTCACGGCACCGCGCGCAGGCGCCGTACGTCGCTGGCGGCGGCCGTTTCCGGCTCCACCTGGGCACCGATCCACGCCTCCAGCCGCTCGTACGGCAGCGGCCTGCTGAACAGGAACCCCTGGCCGATCTGACAGCCGATGTCCTGCAGCAACTCCAGCGTCAACTCGCTCTCCACACCCTCGGCGACCACCGTGAGGCCGAACTGCTGGGAGAGCGTCACCACCGCGTTGACGATGGCCAGGTCCACCGGGTCGGTCGCCATGCCCTGCACGAACGAACGGTCGACCTTCACCTCGTCGACCGGCAACCGCCGTAGGTAGGACAGGGACGAGTAGCCGGTACCGAAGTCGTCCACCGACAGGCGTACGCCGACCTCGCGCAGCCGGCGCAGGGTCGGCATTGGACGGTTGGTCCCGTCCAGCACACCGGCTTCCTTGATCTCGAAGGTCAGCAGTTCCGGGGCGACGCCGTACTCGGCCAGCAGCTCCTGCACCCGGTCGGGGAAGTGCTGGTCGATCAGCGTACGGGCGGAGAGGTTGACCGACACGGCGAGCGAGCCGCCGTCGGCGGTCCAGTCCCGGCTGCGTCGCAGCCCCTCCCGGAGCACCGCCTCGGTCAGCCGCTCCAACTGGCCGGTGTGCTCCGCGACCGCCACGAAGTCCTCCGGCGAGACCGGACCGTGTGCCGGATGCTCCCAGCGGGCCAGGCACTCGACCCCGACCAGGCGCCGGTCGTCGAGGGTCACCTTCGGCTGGAAATAGACCTCCAGCTCACCGTTGTCCAGAGCCCGACGCAGGTCGCCCGCGAGGCCCAGGCGGTGCATGGAGCGGGACTCCAGGGCCGGATTGAACAACTGGATACTGCCCGGGGTCGACTTCGCCGCGGTGGCCGCCAGGTCGACCCGGCGCAGCAGCGTCTCCGGGTCGTTGCCGTGATCCGGATGGACCGCCACCCCGACCGCGGTGTCGACGTCGAGGACCAACGTGCCGAAGACCATCTGGTCCTGGATCTGCTCGCGCAGCTCGGCGGCCAGCTCGGTGGCCGCCTCGGCGTTCTCCGCCCGCAGGGTGACCAGGAACTCGTCCCCGCCGATCCGGCCGACCAGGGCGGCCGCCGGCGCGCAGGAACGCAGCCGGGAGGCGACCTCGGTGAGCACCTCGTCACCGGCCGCGTGCCCGAGTGACTCGTTGACCTGGCGCAGCCCGTCGACGTCGAAGAGGAGGACCGCGACCACCTCACCCGGCGCCCGGACCCGTACCGCCTCTTCGAGCGCCTCGGTCATCCGGCGCCGGTTCGGCAGGTTGACCAGCCCGTCGTGGTACGCGTCGTGGCGCAACCGGTCGACCAGCCGGGAGTTCTCCAGGGCGACCGCGACGTGTGCCGCGATCGTCTCGAAGACGGGTACGTCACCGGGGAGGAAGTGGGTGCTGTCGCTGAGGCGGTTGACCACCTCCAGGGTGCCGATCACCGCCTGACCGGAGCGGAGCGGAGCCACGATGACGTCCTTCGCGCCGTCCGCGCGCAGGGCCGCCCGCACCTCCTCGTCGCCGTCCAGCCGTCCGCCCACCGCGACGGTCCGCTTCTCCTGTACGGCCAGCCGCCGGGCGATCAGGGGCGTCCGGCCCAGGTCCAGCAGACCGGGTCGTCGACCCGCGCGGTGAGCAGCACCTCGGGATGCCGACCCTGGGCCGGTAGCCAGAGGGTGGCGTACTCGGCCTGCATCAGTGACCGGACCCGGCCCAGCATGACGTCCGTGAGGGTGCCGTCCTGCCCACTCTGGGTCATCGCCCGGGTGAGGTCGTACATGTCCGCGAGTGTGCGGTGCTGCCGGAAGAACTGCGCGTAGGACTTGCCCACCAGGGCGAGCCCGCTGGCGAGCAGTGCCAGCAGAAGCAGTGACCACCACGTGCTGACCAGCGCGATCAGCACGATCAGGCCCACCGAGACGTTGGCCCCCGCGACGACCAGGTTGGGCGCCGCGGTCCGGGTCATCTCCCAACCCGCCTGGGCGCCCTGGATGAGGGTCACCACGCCGATTACCGCGACGAAGGTGACCAGGGTGATCGTGCTGACCGCGATGAAGAGGTTGGCCAGGGTCCTCGGTCCGGCGTCCGTCATCGGCGGCAGTGCCTGGAGCACCAGGCCGGCCAGCGAGGTGGCGGCCGCGGTCTTGGCCACGTTGAAGGACGCCTTCGCCATTCCGACCCGGCGTCGGAGCTGGCTGATCAGGGTCGCCAAGGTGAAGATCAGCACCACGGTCAGTGGCTGGAGGTAGAACAGCGCCAGCACCAGCGGGATCTCGGTGAGCGTGGCGATGATCGCCTGGCGCCGGATGACGAAGTGGAGGGTCGACCCCTCGGTCACCACCATGAAAACCAGCAGGGCGGCGGCGACCACCCAGGCACCGACCGGATGATCGATCCGCCCGACGAGCCGTTCGGTGCCGCCGTCGCCGGCGAGGATCCCGAGCCCTGTCGACCAGATCACTGCGAGAATCGCCAGTGGTCCGGTGATGAACCAGGCGCGCTCAGCGGATCGTCGTGGCGCTGATTGCCGCCCGGCCATACCGCTCCCTAGGGGTCGCGTTCCTGCGGTCCCCGTCAACCGGGCCCGCGAGGTCTATCTAGAGGTGGCCCCCGACGGCCTGTAGCACAACCGCGCCCGCGCCGAGACCCCAGTCGTAGGTGTCCTGGGTGAAGAACATGGTCTCGCCGGTGCCGTGCACTGCCATGAAGAGAGCCGTCAGCGCAAGGGCCGAGCCAAGCAGCCGACCCAGCCATCGTGCGGGCATCGTTCGCTCCTGTCGAAAACATGACGGAGAAGAGGTGGAGGTTCCATGATGGTGCCACAGCTACGGGAGGCAGCAAAGCGGTACGGGCCTGCCGCGCCGCCGATCCGGCAAATTCCAACCGAACGGTAGGGACAACTCCACCGGCCGGCCGCAACCCCATGTGCCACAGAACGCCGACTTGGTGCGGGTAGCGCACGAAGTGAACTACTCCTCGAATCAGAAAACACGGACTAAATCGCGCCGCTCCTCATAATCGACCTAACGAACTTATGCCCTCAACACTCCCCATATCGGACGGTCCCGACCCCGGTCGGGCCCGCGTCGTGGACCCCCACACCGGCCCTCCAAGCCGTAGCCCCGCACGTCAACGCAACGCTCACCGACCAACACGGCGCGTGGCAGTCGGGGCGACCAGGCGGGCACGGTCCACCTCCGGGTTGCCGATCGGTGACCGATTCATGCCAACCGCGCGCCGCGTACGCGAAGGCCGGCGCATCGGAGATGACAACAGTCCGTGCCGGTTCCGGGAACCAATCACCAGTGGGTATTCGTCGCCTTTGGGATCGGTGATTGAGTCGGTCGCGTCAACCGATAAGGACAAGGCCGCCGGGACGGCATCACGATGAGTGGTCAAATCAGCACGATGGTTAGTGGGGACATCGTCCGTACGACCGGTCGCCGATCTTGTTTGTTCACCACACACTCGCGTACCGGTCTGGTCACTAGGGCGCAGACCGGATCCCCCGCCCGTGACTGCCCACCGGTTTCGACCGGCGGCGCACGTTCACGTGCCGGCGGCGGGCCGTACGTGACGTAGCTCACGTAGCAGCGTCAGGGTCGCGGTCGACGCGAAGCGGACGGGTCGCGCCATCCACCGCGTACGCCCGGGGTCACCCGGCGCCGCCGGCGGTCCGACACGGCCGCCGGACGTGCCTCACCTTATTTACTTCTATCGGCACAGCCCGTCGCCGACCGAGACCGCCCAACCACCGGTCCACCCGGACACCCGGCATCTCCGCCGTTCGCCGACACCCGCGGGGATGGTCTCCGGCCACCTCGTCGCGCGCCCCGGAGCGTCACCTACCAGCACCCCCCACGGAGTCGAAGTTCCCGATTGCCGGAAAGTTTCCGGTAGGTGAGGCCGGACGGCCGCGCGACCACGGCAGTCTCCCCTCGGGATCAACGGCGGATGTCCGGACAGCCCGGACCAGATGACAACAGTTCCGAGGCCACCACCATGCCTCAGTCATCATCCGGCGCGTCGCGATCCGCTGCACCGAGCGACCACCCCCGGCTCCCCGCGCGAAGGACCGAAACTTTCGGCAAAATATTGACACTCTCCGATAACTTGCTCGACACTTGACGCGCACTCGGCATTCGTGATCATCGATCGCACTAGGTCGCTTCCACCACCCCCACCCGGAAGGAGAGCCCTAGTGATCATCAGCTCAGGGCATCCAAAAATCCGTTCAACGGTCGTCGTGCTGGCGGTAGCGGCACTCGCGGCGACCGGAGCGATATCGGCAGTAGCGAGAACCACCACCGCCGAGGCCGCCACCGGCGACGTCGTGGCCGCCGCGACGGTCGAGGACGAGGGTGCGGACTGCCCGGTGTCCCTGCCCGGCTCGCTGACCGCCAACTCCAGGCTTCCCGACCCCTTCAAGAAGCTGGACGGCACGCGGATCTCCGCCAAGTCCGACTGGCGATGCCGACGGACGGAGATCAAGAAGCTGGCGGAGAGGTACGTCTACGGCGAGAAGCCCGTCAAGCCGGCAAGCGTCACGGGAACGGTCTCGAACAGCAGCATCACCGTGAACGTCACGCACAACGGCAGGAGCTCCAGCTTCTCCGCGAGTGTCCAACTACCCAGTGGTTCCGGCCCCCACCCGGCCGTTGTCGTCCTGGGCGGGTTCGGTGCGGACACGGCCGCGATCAGAGCCGCAGGTGCCGCCGTCATCAACTACGACCCGTACGCGGTTGGCCGGGAGGGCACGCCCCGGAACAACAAACAGGGCGCGTTCTACAGCATCTACGGCTCCTCCAGCAGCACCGGACTGCTGATGGCCTGGGCCTGGGGGGTGAGCCGGATCATCGACGTCATCGAACAGTCGGGCGGCAGCATCCTCAGGGCCGATGCGACCGGCGTCACCGGATGTTCCCGGTTCGGAAAGGGCGCCTTCGTGGTCGGTGTCTACGACCAGCGCATCGCCCTGACCATGCCGATCGAGTCGGGTAGCGCCGGCGTACCCATCTTCCGGGGCATTCCCGGGGAGGGCGCCCAGAGTCTGAGCAGCGCGTACGGGGAACAACCGTGGCTGGGCGACGCGTTCGGCTCCTTCACGAGCAGCCCCAACACGCTCCCGGTGGACACGCACGAGATGGTGGCCATGGTCGCGCCGCGAGGGCTGTTCATCATGGACAACCCACACATCGCCAACCTGGGCCCCCGGTCCGCGAGCGTGGCGGCCCTGGGCGGCGCGGAGGTCTACAAGGCCCTCGGTGCGGGGGACAACATCACCTACTGGTCCGACGTCCAGGACGGCACCCACTGCGCCAACCGGTCGGAATGGCGTACGCCCCTGCAGCAGAACATCCAGAAGTTCCTGCTGAGGACGGGCAACGCCCCCGGCGCGATCAGGATCTCCAGCAGGGCGGCCGGCAACCTGGCCGAGTGGAGGGACTGGCAGACCCCGGTCCTCTCCGACGGCCCAACCCCTCCACCCACGACACCACCGACGACCGCACCGCCCACCACACCCCCGACAACGCCACCCACCACCGGCCCGCCGACCACACCCCCGACCACGCCGCCCACCACGCCCCCGACCGGTGGTGGCTGCTCGGCGACGGTGTCGGTCAACCAGTGGACGGGTGGTTTCGTCGCCACCGTACGGGTGACCGCCGGCTCCTCGCCGATCAGCGGCTGGACGGCCGCCATGACCCTGCCGTCGGGCGCCAGCATCACCAACGCCTGGAACGCCAACCGCAGCGGGAACACCGGTGCGGTCCAGTTCACCAACGTCGCCTACAACGGCTCTCTCACGGCCGGCCAGTCGACCGAGTTCGGCTTCCAGGGCACGGGTACCGGTACCGGACTGACCCCCACCTGTTCCCCCCGGTAGTTCTCCACCTCGGCCAGGACAAGGCAAGATCCACCTGCCCACCGTCTGCCCACCGGGCGCCCCGGAAGGCCGGATCCGCCTCGGCTGGGTCGGACGAGACGAGAATCGCCCCTGACCGGCATCTCTGCTGGTCAGGGGCGATAACCGCACCTGGTGGCGGGTAGAGGATTCGAACCTCTGAAGCTTTCGCGACGGATTTACAGTCCGCTCCCATTGGCCGCTCGGGCAACCCGCCAGGGCGTGCCGCCACGTTGAACGCGGCAGCGGAAGCAAGGATAGCGGTTGCACCGGGCATCTACGCAACCGGGTACGGTCGGCATGTCGGACCGCCCAGCAGCCGTCCGGGACATCTTCATACCGCGACCCAGCAGGAGCATGATCATGGCAGCCAACCCGTCGTTCGACATCGTCAGCAAGGTCGACCGGCAGGAGATCGACAACGCCCTCCGGCAGACGGAGAAGGAGCTCGGCACGCGCTTCGACTTCCGGGGCACCGGCGCGGAGATCTCCTGGTCCGGCGAGGAGGCGATCAGCCTGCAGGCCGAGACGGAGGAGCGGGTCAAGGCGGCGCTGGACGTCTTCAGGGAGAAGTTGGTCAAGCGGAACATCTCGATGAAGGCTCTGGACGCCGGTGACGCCCGCGCCTCGGGCAAGATTTACAAGATCGACTGCAAGGTCATCCAGGGAATCGACTCGGAGAAGGCCAAGTCGATCGGCAAGAAGATCCGCGACGAGGGCCCGAAGGGCGTACAGGCGCAGATCCAGGGCGACCAGCTCCGGGTCACCGCCAAGAAGAAGGACGACCTGCAGGCTGTCATCGCACTGCTCAAGACCGAGGACTTCGGCGTCGCCCTCCAATTTACGAACTACCGCTGACACCACCGCTGCGGCCCGCCGAACCAGCGCGGGCCGCGGCTGCACCCAGGCGCCGACCCCGTGGACCACCGGGGCGGCGTACCGGGGTGGTCAGACCAGTTCGGCGGCGAGGGCCTGCTCCACCCGTACGGCCTCGCGGGCCTCGGCCCTTGCGATCGGACCCCGGCGGGGCGCCGCGACCAGGGCCGCGACGGCGACGGCCGCCCCGGCGAAGAGGAAAGCCCACGGTACGCCGACCTGGTCGACGATCAACCCGGCGACCGCGCCACCGGCGGCACTCGCCGCCACCGACATCGTCACCAGCCAGGTGTACGCCTCATTGAGCATGCTGCCGGGCGAGATCCGCCCGACCATGGTGTTCTCCAGGGTCAGCGCCGGCGCGATGGTCGCCCCGCCGATCACCAGCGCGATGCCGAGCGCCACCGGGTGCGGCATCAGGGCGAACACGGCGAAGCTGGCCGCGACGGCGGCGAGCAGCAGCGCGAACTGTCGGGTCAGGTTCCGGGCCGGTCGCCGGGTACCGAACCAGATCCCGCCGACGGCACTGCCGACCCCCCAGACGGCGAGCAGCACCCCGGCCAGGCTCTCCGCGTCTCCGGAGACGTGTGCGGAGGCGTACGCGGGCACGGCCACCCCGGCGGCGCCGAACGCGAGCCCCAGGCCGGCGGCGCAGAGCAGCAGGGCGGTGAACCCTCCCGAACGCAGCGGGCCGAGGCCGGTGGCGCGCGCGTGGTTCGGGTGCGGGCGCCAGCCGCGCATGACCCGGCCGAGCGCGACGGCGAGGGTTCCGGCGAGGGTCGCCACGGCCGCACCGATCAGGGCGGCGGTGGCGTCGGCGAGCAGTACGAAGAAGGCGACCAGCAGCGGGCCGAGTACGAAGACGATCTCGAACAGGGAGGTCTCGGCGGCGAGTGCGGTGTTGCGGAGCCCGTACCGGCCGGATCCGGGTTCGGTGAGGTCGTTCCAGGCGCCCCGGATGGCCGCGGTGAGCGGTGGGAAGGTCGCCCCGGCGACACCGGACATGAGGTAGATCGTGCTGAGCGCGTCCGCACCGGCTCGGCTGGCGAGCAGCAGTCCCACCAGGGCGAGCGGATGGGCGACGGCGGTCACGACGAGGACCGGGGTGGGGCCGATCCGGTCGGCGATCCGGCCGGCGATCGGGCTGAGCGCGGCGCCGGCGAGGGCGTAGACGCCGCCCGCCGCGGCGGCGAGGGCGTACCTGCCGGTGACCTGCTCGACGACCAGGAGCAGCGCCAGTGGGGTCATGCCGATGCCGAGCCGGCCGATGATGCCAGTGATCAACAGCATGGGCGCGCCGGGGATCCGCCAAACCAACAGATACTGGCGCAGCGCAGCCACGGGTGCGACCTCCTGGTCGGGATCGGCGTTCTGGGACGGAACGACGTCGTACGGATGTAACAGCCCGGCATGCTGGGCCGAAACAAAAGTGTGTAACGAGCGGAAGACCTCCTGACCCTAACGCCCCGGTCGGGTCGCGGTGAAACGACTTGTCCCGACCGGAAGGCCCCGACGGGTCGAGGAGGACGCAGAACGGGCCGGCAGACACGGAACCGCCGACCGGGGATCCCGGTCGGCGGTTCGTGTCGCTGGGCGCGTGTCAGTGCCTGATCAACGCTGGAACTGCACCGGCCCCGAGTTCTGGGCCATCTGCTCCAGCCGGCGTACCCGCTCCTGCATCGGCGGGTGGGTGGAGAAGAGACCCGCCAGGCCGCCACCCTTGAACGGGTTGTCGATCATCAGGTGGGCGGTCGAGGTGAGCCGGTTGTCGGCGGGCAACGGGAGCCGAGACGTACCCTCGTGGATCTTCCGCAGGGCGCTGGCCAGGGCCAGCGGGTCGCGGGTGATCGTGGCCCCGGAGGCGTCCGCGGCGTACTCGCGGTTCCGGCTGATGGCGAGCTGGATCACACTCGCGGCGATCGGGCCGAGGATCAGCATGAGCAGCAGTGCGGCCGGGTTCGGGCCGTCGTCGTCATCCCCGCCACCGATCGGCAGGAACCAGGCGAAGTACGACAGCATCGTGATGATGCCGGCGAGACCCGCCGCGACGCTGGAGATGAGGATGTCACGGTTGTACACGTGTGACAGCTCATGTCCGATCACGCCCCGCAGCTCGCGGTAGTCGAGAATCTGGGTGATGCCCGTGGTCACGGCAACCGCCGCGTGCTGCGGGTTACGCCCCGTCGCGAACGCGTTCGGCTGCATGGTCGGGCTGACGTAGAGCCGGGGCATCGGCTGCCCGGCGGAGGTGGAAAGCTCCCGGACCATCTGGTACAACGCCGGGAACTCCGCCTCGGTGACGGGCTTCGCCCGCATCGAGCGGAGCGCGAGCTTGTCCGACCAGAAGTAGCTGCCGGCGTTCATCGCCAGCGAGACCAGGACGGCGACGACCAGACCGCCGCTGCCGCCCAGCGCGTAACCGACGCCGAGAATCAGCGCGGTGAGCAGGCCCAGCAGTGCGGCCGTCTTGAGACCGTTGCGGTGGCTGTGCACTATCACTCCTTCGGTGCGCGGCTCTCGTGAAACCGCTGACCGTTCCAACAACTCGATACCCATCAACAATCCCCATATAGCTGAGAGTTGCCTGTAAGACGCCGATGGGCGGCGGAGGTTGGAGCACCGAAGTCCGGTTAGGGGCCGTTGTCACCAGCCGATGGGGCGGACGTCACCAACCGGCGGCGGCGTCCAGGACGAGTTGCGGGGCGAAGCCGATCACCACCGTGACCACGGTGGCGGCGGCGAGCGCCGCGGCGACCGGCCAGGGGACCCGTACCCCGGTGGAGAATTGCCCCGGAACGGTGGCTTCCGGGGCCGGGGAGAAGATCGTCGCGGCGACGCGTACGTAGTAGGCCAGTCCGATCACCGCGTTGACCGCCACCACCAGGGCAAGCCAGTCGGAGTCCCCGAACAGCAGCGACCGGACCACGGTGACCTTGGCGAACAGACCGGCCAGTCCGGGCGGCAACCCGGCGAGCCCGACCAGCGCCAGCGCCAGTACGGCACCGACCGCCGGACGGCGGCGGGCTGCCCCCCGGTAGTCCCCGATCTCCCCACCGTCACCGTGCCCGGCCCGCAGGGCGATCACCGCCCCGAACGCGGACAGCTCCAGCAGGACGAAGAAGACGGTGTACGCCAGCGCGGCGGCGAGCGCCGTCTCGAACGCCTCCGGGGTGCGACCGCCAGCGAGCGCGAGCGCGCCCAGCGGGGCGATGACGTATCCGGCCTGGGCCACCGAGGACCAGGCCAGCAGGCGGATCATGCGGGTCTGCCGGAGCGCGACCAGGTTCCCCACGGTCATCGTCAGCACCGCCAGTGCGGCCAGCACCGGCCCGGTCACCGACGCGGGCAGGACGGCGTTCGTCAACGGGACCGACCCGTCCGAGACCACCGACCCGGCCACCGGTGCGGCGATCCCGGTGACCGCGAGCAGGGCGACCACACCGCCGAGCTTCGACGCGGTGGAGAGGTACGCGGCGACCGGCAGCGGTGCGCCGTCGTACGTGGCCGGGGCCCAGGCGTGGAACGGCACCGCCGCGATCTTGAAGGCCAGCCCGAGCACCACCAGCGCCACCGCGGCCGAGGTGAGCGGGACGTCCAGCAGGTCCGGGTCGGCGGCGAACGCGGTCGCCAGGAGGCGGAAGTGCAGCGCCCCGGTGACCGCGTACAGCAGGGCCGCACCGAGCAGGGTGACCGCGGTCGCCACCACACTGACCACGAAGAAGGTGACCGCCGCCTCGGCGCCGGCCACGCTGCGCCGGCGCAGCCCGACCAGCACGTACAGCGGCAGGGTCAGCGTCTCCAACGCCACGATCAGGGTGATCAGGTCACCGGCACCGGCGAGCACCACACCGCCGGTCATCGAGCAGGCGAGCAGGAAGCAGTACTCCCCCGCCGGCACCTCGCCGGCCCGCAGCAGCGGCACCGAGAACGCCAGCACCCCGAGGGTGAGCAGGGCGAACAGGGCTGCGATCAGCCCGGTCCGGCCGGTGAACAGGTAGGAGCAGGCGTCGCCGGCACAGAACGTCTGCCGGTCGTCGCCGCTACCCCCCACCACCAGCGCCCCGGCGGCGGTGGCGAGCGCACCGACCGCGAACACGGCCGTCGTCGCGCCCCGCCGGGCCACCACCAGGTCCGCCAGGAGCACCAGTACGGCGGTCCCGGCGGCCAGGTACGCCGGCAGCAGCGCGATGTTGTCCACACTCTGGGTCAGGTTCATGAGATCGCCTCGATCAGGGCCTTCACCGGCTCGTCGGCGACGTCCAGCGCGATCGGCGGCAGCAGGCCGACGGCGAGGATGAGCACCACCAGGGGCGCCCAGATTGCCTGCTCGACGGCGTACCCCCGGGGTGTCAGGTTGGCCACGGCGGGCGTCGCGGGGCCGTGGCTGATCCGGCGCAGCAGCCGCAGGAAGTACGCGGCGGTGAGCGCCCCGCCGAACGCCGCCAGTACGCCGAGCGTGGTCCAGAGCGGTCCGCCGAGGCGCAGCGCGGCGACCACGCCGAACGCCTCGCCCCAGAACCCGGCGAGTCCGGGCAGTCCGAGGGAGGCGATCGCGGCGAACCCGAGCAGTCCGGCCAGCCGGGGGGCGGTCTCCCGCAGCCCGCCCAGGTCGGCGAGTTCACCGGTGTGTGCCCGGTCCTTGATCGCCCCGGCGATGAAGAACAGCAGGCCGGTGATGAGCCCGTGGGCGATGTTGCCGATCAGCGCGGCCTGGATCCCGGTGGTGGTGACGGTGGCGATGCCGAGCACGACAAAACCCATGTGGCCGACGCTGGAGTACGCGATGAGGCGCTTCAGCTCAGTCTGGGCCAGGCAGACCAGGGCACCGACGATGATCGCCGCGACGGCGAGCACACCGAGCACCGGGGCGGCCCAGCGGGCACCCTCCGGGGTGACCCCGACACCGATCCGGATCAGGCCGTACGTACCCATCTTCAGCAGCACCCCGGCGAGGATGACACTGCCCACGGTCGGCGCCTGGCTGTGCGCGTCCGGCAGCCACGAGTGCAGCGGCCAGAGTGGACTCTTCACCGCGAAGGCGAGCGCGAACAGGGTGAACGCCACCAGTTGGGTGGTCCGGGACAGCCCGTTCCCACCGGTCAGGGCGACGATGTCGGCGGTGCCGGCCGCGCTGACGGCGACGAAGACCCCGACCAGCAGCAGCACCGAGCCGAAGAGGGTGTAGAGGGCGAACTTCCGGGCCGCGTGCACCCGGCGCTCCCCGCCCCAGATCGCGATCACCGCGTACATCGGGAGGAGGACGACCTCGAAGAAGACGAAGAACAACACCAGGTCGAGGGCGAGGAAGGTGCCCAGGATGCCGACCTCGATGACCAGCAGCAGGGCGGTCAGCGTACGGCCACGGCCCGGTGCCGGCGCCCGCCACCAGGTGTAGAGGCAGCAGAGCAGGGTCAGCAGGGTGGTGAGCACCACCAGCGGGTACGAGATCCCGTCCACCCCGAGGTGGAACCGGAGGTCCAGTCCGGGCACCCAGGTCCAGTCCAGTTCGTGCCAGGGGTGGATCCCCGGCGGCCCCTGCTCCGGCACCTGGTGGGCGAAGCCGCCACCACCGACACCGAAGAAGAGCAGGACGCTCACCACCAGCGTGGCGGCGGCGAAACCGGTGGCGACCACCCGTCCGGCCCGGTCGAAGCGCTCGGGCAGCGCACCGGTCACCGCCGCACCGACCGCCGGCAGGGCCAGGATGGCGACGAGTCCGACCTGTCCGGCGCTCATCCGCCGACTCCGATCAACACGGCGGCGAGCCCGATCAGCAACGCCCCGGCCAGTACGGCGGTCGCCGCCCTCGGCAGCCCCGACCGGTGCAGCGCGCCGAGGGAGTCGCCGAGGGCGCCACTGCCCCGACCGACCCCTTCGACGGCGCCGTCGACCAGGACCTCGTCGCCGCGCCGGCCGAGCCGGGCCAGCGCCGTCACCGGGCGTACGACCAGGGTGTGCTGGAGTTCGTCGAGCCAGAAGGCGCGGTCGAAGGCCGGGCGCAGCGGGCCCAGCGCGGTCGCCGGGTCGGCGGCCGGATCGCTCCGCCACCGCCACCAGGCCAGTCCCGCACCGAGCAGGAGCAGGGCGACCGGGTACACCAGTTGCGGGCCGAAGTGGATCAGCTCCTCGTCCAGTGGCAACAGGTTCGGCGGGTGCTCGCTGATCCCCGGCGGGCGGAGCCACCCGGCGAACGGCCCGGCGAAGGCGACCGCCCCGAACAGGGCACTCGGTACGGCCAGCACCAGCACCGGCCAGCGGAGCAACGCGGGCAGGTCGTGCGGCGTCGCGTCGCCCCGGTAGGCGCCGGCGAAGGCGCGCAGCAGCAGGCGGGTGGCGTACCAGGCGGTGACCGCGACCCCGACCAGGCCGGAGATCCAGACCAGCCAGCCCACCGGTGCGCCGGCCGGGCCGACCCCGTCGAGCGCGGCCCGCTCGGCGACGGCGAGGATGCCGTCCTTGCTCCAGAACCCGGCCAGCGGCGGCACCCCGGCGAGCGCGCCGAGCCCGATCACCGTGCACCAGAAGGTGACCGGCATCCGGCGGCGCAGCCCGCCCATCGCCGACATCGAGTTGGTCCCGGTGGCGTGGATGACACACCCGGCGGCGAGGAACAGCAGCGCCTTGAACGCGGCGTGGCTGAGCAGGTGGAACAGCGCGGCGGCGGGTGAGCCGACGGCGAGCGCACCGGCCATGTAACCGATCTGGGAGACCGTGGACCAGGCCAGCACCCGCTTGATGTCGTCCTGCGCGGTCGCGGCCAGCGCCCCGAGCAGCAGGGTGACCGCGCCCATCACCCCGAGCACGGTCAGCGCCGCCGGAGACTGGACGAAGAGCGGGTACAGCCGGGTCACCGCGTAGATGCCGGCGGCGACCATGGTGGCCGCGTGGATCAGCGCCGAGATCGGGGTCGGACCGGCCATCGCGTCCGGCAGCCAGGTGTGCAGCGGGAACTGGGCGCTCTTGCCGGCCACCCCGGCCAGCAGCAGCAGGCAGGCGACGGTGAGCGTGGTGGCGTGGAAGTCGTGCGCGAGCACCTCGGAGATCCGGAAGCTGCCGGCGGTGAAACCGAGCACCGCGATGCCGAGCAGGAAGCCGACGTCACCGACCCGGGTGACCAGGAACGCCTTCACCGCTGCCGCCGGAGCCTCCGGCAGCCGCCGGTCGTGCGCGATCAGCAGGTACGAGCAGATGCCCATGACCTCCCAGCCGACCAGCAGCAGGAGCAGGTCACCGGCGACCACCACCAGCAGCATGGCGGCGGTGAAGAGGCTGATCTGCGCGGCGTACGGGGCGTACCGGTCGTCGTCGAGGTAACCGACCGAGTAGACCTGTACCGCGAGCGCGACCACCGCCACGGCGATCGCGACCAGGGCGGCGGTCGGGTCGAGGCGTACCCCGGCGGTCACCTCCAGGCCACCGAACTCGACCCAGAGCGCCGAACCCTCGGCCGCGGCACCGTCCAGGGTGGCGAGCAGGATCACCGCGACGACCAGGCTCGCGGCGGCACCGGCGATGCCGAGGCCGGCGGCGACCGCCCGGGACCGCTGCGGCAGCAACAGGCCGGCCAGGGCCACCCCGAAGGGTACGGCCGGAAGCAGCCAGCCGAGCACGATCGCGGCGGTCACCTGGCCCCCACCCCACTGGCGGCGGAACCGGTGGGGCCGGTGCCGGTGGTGTCGACCGCCGGTTCGGGACCCTCGTCCGGCGGGTGCTCGTGCAGCGTCACCTCGTCCAGCGCGACGCTGCCCCGCAACCGGTAGAGCTGCAGCACGATGGCCAGTCCGACGCCCACCTCGGCGGCGGCGATCACGATGACGAACAGCGCGAACACCTGCCCGCCGTGCGGCACCGCCGCCCGGGTGGTGCTGTCGGCGGTGACCAGCAGCAGGTTGACCGCGTTGAGCATCAGCTCGACCGCCATCAGCACCAGCACCGCGTTGCGCCGGCGGAGCACGCCGTAGACGCCCAGGCCGAACAGGATCGCCGCGGTGACGTACGGGATCACGGGTCTCATCGGCGCCGCCCCGGAATCCGTACGCTGATCGCGATCGCACCTACCAGTGCCGAGAGCAGGAGTACGGAGAGCACCTCGAACGGGAGCACCCAGCGGCCGAAGATCTCGGCGCCGAGCCGTTCGGCCGTACCCGGCTCCGGCAGCTCCACCCTGGACCAGCGGAACGCGTCGATCAGCAGCAGCGTCAGCCCGGCCCCGGTGCCACCGCCGATCAGGGCGGCCGGCCAACCGGGCCGGTCCAGGTCGGTGGAGGCGCCGATCGGGGCGCGGGTGAGCATCACCGCGAAGAGCAGGAGCACCACGACCGCGCCGACGTAGACGAGCACCTGCACCCAGGCCAGCAGTTCGGCGGTGAGCACCAGGTAGAGACCGGCGATCGCACCGAGGCAGACCACCAGGTAGAGACCGGCCCGGACCAGGTGCCGGGTGGTCACCACCAGTGCGCCGGAGCCGACCGCGACCGCACCGAGGGCCAGCAGCAGCACATCCGCCCCGGTCACGGCGCCGCCGAGGGTGGTGGGGGCGCGGCGGGACGCTGCGGGCGTACCGGTGGGGTGGTCGGGGCGGCGGCGCCGGGCGGCGGGGTCGTGGCCTTTCGTGCGGCGGCGGTCTCCTCCTTCGCCGGCTCACCGTTCGGGTCGTGCGCGGGGGGCGGCGGCACGGTTGCCATCCACTGCCCCAGGTGGTCCTTGTCGTGCAGCAGGTCCTTGATGTCGTACTCGGCGTACTCGAACTCGGGTGACCAGTAGAGCGCGTCGAACGGGCAGACCTCGATGCAGATCCCGCAGTACATGCAGAGGGAGAAGTCGATGTCGAACTTGTCCAGGACGTTGCGCTGGCGGGGCCGCGCCGCGCCGGGGACCTGGACCTCTTCCTTGTGCGAGTCGATGTAGATGCACCAGTCCGGGCACTCCCGGGCGCAGAGCATGCAGACGGTGCAGTTCTCCTCGGCCAGGGCGATCACGCCACGCGAGCGCGGCGGCAGCTCGGGCTCGACGTCCGGGTACTGCTGGGTGTGCGAGTGGCCGACCATCGTCTTGAGGGTGACCGCCAGCCCCTTCGCGAGACCCTCTCCGGGCACCTTCATGCCACCGGCCCACTTCGCTCGCTCATGCCGCCCATCCTGCACTGTCGGTCGCCCCGGCGCGACCACCACCCGCCACTTCCCGCCCTACCGGCCGTACGAGGTGCCGTACCCTGGGCACGGGGATCCCGGCCCCGCGTGAGAGGAACTTCGCATGACCTCCGCACTCAGCGACGCCTACCCGCCGACGGGCGGGTGGACGACTGACGATCTGGATGCCCTGCCCGACGACGGCCACCGCCGCGAGCTGCTCGACGGAGTTCTGATCATGTCGCCCTCCCCCACGGCCGCCCACCAGACGATCGCCTGGCGGCTGGCCGCCGCGCTGGACGTCGACTGTCCGGACGAGTACGACGTCACCCAGGGTGTCGAGGTGCGGATCAACCGCCGCCGCTCGTTCATCCCGGACGTGCTGGTCACGACCGCTGCCGCCGCCGCCCGCCGGACCGCGAAGTACGAGCCGCACGAGGTGGTGCTCGCGGTCGAGATCGTCTCCCAGGGGTCGCAGTCGATGGACCGGATCCTGAAGCCGGCGCTCTACGCCCAGGCCGGAATCCCGTTCTACTGGCGGATCGAGTTCGAGGACGGGCTGACGGTCTACACGTACAAGATCGATCCGGTGCACGAGGTGTACACGGAGACGGGCCGGTGGAACAAGTTCGTCGACACCGGGGAGCCGTGGGCGATGAACCTGCCGGTCAGTCGGCTGATCCCCCGGCACCTGTGAGCGGTGGCAGGACCTCGACGCCGAGCTGTTGCAGGAGCTGGAACAGCTCGTTGACGCTCCACACGTCGATGATCTTGCCGGCCGGGTCGAAGCGCAGGAACGTGGCACCGGAGTAACTGACCACCTGCCCGGTCGGTGGCACCGGCCCGAAGGCGCCACGCTGGGTGCCGGCGGCCCGCCAGTGCAGGGCGGCCCGCTCACCGGAGACGATCAGGTCGACGATCTTGTAGCGCAGGTCCGGAAAGGCCGTACGGCGCTCCCGGTGCCAGGCCAGGACCGCCGCCGGCCCCGAACCGCCGAGGCCGGGGCACTCTTCGGCGACCAACTCGTACGCCGTCTCCTCGCGGGAGTCGTGCCAGACGTCGCTCACGAACCGTCGTACCGCGCTGTCGATGTCGACCACGGTGCGTCAGCCTAGCCCCCGTACGGGCCCCGGTCAGAATGCGACGCGGACCGCCGTGGTGAGGACCAGTTGGCCCAGCGACACCGGGACCAGGACCAGCCAGCAGAGCCGCTGCAACTGGTCCTCACGCAGGCGGGGGTAGGACACCCGGAACCAGATCACCACGAAGGACACCGCGAAGATCTTGATCAGGGTCCAGAGCCAACCGAGGTACTCGTCGCCGAACGGGCCCTGCCACCCGCCCAGGAACAGGACCGTGGTCAGGGCCGCGATCACCACGATGCCGACGTACTCGGCGAGCAGGAAGAACGCGAACCGCAGGCCGGTGTACTCGGTCATGTAACCGAAGACCAGCTCCGAGTCGGCGATCGGCATGTCGAACGGCGGGCGGCGGATCTCGGCCAGCCCGGCGACGAAGAACACGAACATGGCCGGCGCCTGCCAGATCAGCCACCACGGCTGCCACGCCTCGACGATGCCGGGCAGGCTCAGGGTGCCGGCGGCGATCGCCACGCTCGCCGCCGAGAGCACCAGCGGCAGCTCGTAGCCGAGCAGCTGGGCCGCCCCGCGCAGCCCGCCGAGCAGGCTGTACTTGTTCGCCGAGGCCCACGCCGACATCAGCACCGCGACCACACCCACGCCGATCACGGCAAGGACGAAGAACAGGCCGATGTCCAGCGGCTGCCCGACCAGATCCCCCGGTCCGAGCGGGATGACCAGCAGGGCCAACAGGTACGGCACCAGCGCCACCACCGGGGCCAGCCGGAACACCGCCCGGTCCGCCGCCCGGGGCGTGACGTCCTCCTTCTGCACGAACTTGACCCCGTCGGCGATCAACTGGGCCCACCCGTGGAAGCCGCCCGCGTACATCGGGCCGAGCCGGCCCTGCATGTGCGCCATCACCTTGTGTTCGAGCTGCCCGACGACCAGCGGCAGGGTGAGGAACGCGACCACGACGGCCACCACCCGGATCAGCAGTTCCAGCCAGAGCGGCATCAGCGGTCGCCCCATTCACCCGGCGCCGGTACGCCCGGCGGTCGCATCGGCGCCCGGCGGGCCGTCCCCGCCTCCGACTCACCCGGTTCCTTCGCCCCCGGCCACGGCTTGGCCACCCGCGAGGCGAGCACGAACTCCTTGCGCAGCGGGTGCCCCTCGAACTCCGGCGGCAGCAGCAGCGGCCGGAGGTCGGCGTGCCCGGCGAAGCCGATCCCGAACATCTCGTACGTCTCCCGCTCGTGCCAGGCGGCACCGGGGTAGAGGTCCACCACGGACGGCACCTCGGGCTCGGGCCGGGGCACCCGGGTACGCACCAGCACCCCGTGCCGGTGCCGGGTCGACCAGAGGTGGGCGACGATGTCGAACCCGTCCGCCAGCTCGTCCACGGCGGAGAGCCAGTCGAAGAAGTCGCAGTCCAGGTCGGCGTCGTCGCGGGCGGTCCGGAGCGCGTCGCGCCACCGGTCCGGCGGTACGTCGACCGTCGCCCGCGCGTACGCCTGCCCGCCGGACACCCCGACCGTGAGCTGCTCACCACCGAGGAGCGTGCCCAGTCGCGTACCGATCTCGTCCGGCGTCATGCCCGCGATCCTATGACTCCGCCCCGCCCCCCACCCCACCCCACAACCCAACCCTCCCCGCGATCTAGGGCATATGGTGGTGGTTGAAGATCAACAAACACGTATATGCCCTAGATCGCGGGGAGGGTGCGGGAGAATGGCGGGCGTGCGCGCCGTGACTGTGATTCCTGGGACTCCGAACTCGCTGCGCCTCGTGGACGGCTATTCCGAGCCGCCGATCGACGAGGGGGCGGTGCTGGTCCAGGCGCTGTCGGTGGGGATCTGCGGAACCGACCACGAGATCATCGACGGGCACTACGGGGAGGCGCCGCCGGGCGCGGCCGAACTGGTCATCGGTCACGAGTCACTCGGACGGGTGATCGAGGACCCGACCGGTTCGCTGCGCCCCGGTGACCTGGTGGCCGGTGTCGTCCGCCACCCCGACCCGGTGCCCTGCCCGAACTGCGCGGTCGGCGAGTGGGACATGTGCAGCAACGGTCAGTACACCGAGCACGGGATCAAGGGCCTGCCCGGCTTCGCCCGGGAGCGCTGGCGGGTCGACCCCCAGTACGCGATCCTGCTCGAACCGGCGCTCGCGCAGGTCGGGGTGCTGCTCGAACCCGCCAGCATCGTGGCGAAGGCGTGGGAGCACATCGAACGGATCGGCGCGCGGGCCGTCTGGCGACCGGAGACCGTACTGGTCACCGGGGCAGGGCCGATCGGGCTGCTGGCCGCCCTGCTGGCCTGCCAGCGCGGCTTCACCGTGCACGTCCTGGACCGGAGTTCGACCGGCCCCAAGCCGGACCTGGTACGGGCGCTCGGCGCGCAGTACCACTCCGAGGGGATGGCGGCGCTCGGTTTCGAGCCCGACGTGGTGCTGGAGTGCACCGGTGCCCCGTCGGTTGTCCTGGACGTGATGTGCCAGGCCGCGCCGAACGGGATCGTCTGCCTGACCGGTGTCTCGACCGGCGGGCGCATGATCGACTTCGACGCGGGTGCGCTCAACCGAAACCTGGTGCTGGAGAACAACGTGGTGTTCGGTTCGGTGAACGCCAACCGTCGGCACTGGGACCTGGCCGCCACCGCCCTGGCCAAGGCCGACCGGCAGTGGCTCGACGCACTGATCAGCCGCCGGGTCCCGGTGGAGGCGTACGCCGAGGCGTACACCCCCGTACCCGGTGAGATCAAGGTCGTACTCGACTTCGCCTGAGGCTTCCCCTCGGCTCGGCTACAGACCGGGGAGCCGGCCGTTGCGGAACAGGTCGACGAAGACCTGGTGGTCCCGGCGGGCCCGCAGCCCGTAGGTGTGCGCGAAGTCGACCAGGTGGGCCACGAAGCCGGACTCGTCCTTGTCGACCACCGCGACGATCTCCTCCTCGGTGGAGTAGTCGACCAGGTCGTGGCTGGACTCGTCGTCGGCCACCGAGTGCATCCGGGCCACCGCCCGACCCAGGTCGCCGATCACCCCGGCCAGCTCCGCCGGTTCGTTGACGTCGGACCAGTCCAGGTCGGCGGCGTACGGCGACACCTCGGCGACGAGCTGGCCGACCCCGTCCAGCTCGGTGAAGCCCAGCCACGGGTCGGCGTGCGCCTGGAGCGCCCGCTGCGACTCGGCCGTCCGGTGCCCCTGGTGCTGGAAGTAGCCCCGCACGCCCGGATCGTCGATGTACCGGGCCACCGCCGGCACCTGGGCCTGCTTCATGTAAATCACCACGTCGTTCTCCAGCGCCTGGGTGTGCCCCTCCAGCAGCAGGTTGTACGACGGCAGCCCGGCCGAACCGATGCCCACTCCCTTGCGCAGCACCACGTCCTTGATCTGGGCGGCGACCGGGCGCAGACCGGTGGTGGAGGCCGGCAGGGTGCCGAGGTAGCGCTCGTACGCGGTGACGACCTCCGCGCGGGCCGCCTCGTCGATCTCGAACACCCCGTCGCTGAGGGCGAACCGGCGCTCGTAGTTGTCGATGGTGGTCTGGGCGGAGAGCAGGTCGACCCGCGTGCTCAGCCGGGCCCGTTGCAGCACCGTACGCAGGACCCCGTCGGCGTTCTCCAGGGTGATGGAGCCGATCGCCTCCTCCCCGCCGGCCGCGATAGCCCGCAGTTCGGTCAGGTACGTCTGGGCGAACCGGCTCACCAGGTCGCTGATGACGTCGTCGGAGAGCGCCTTGGCGTACCCGATCAACGCCACGCTGGCCACGAAGCGTTTCAGGTCCCAGGAGAACGGCCCGACGTACGCCTCGTCGAAGTCGTTGACGTTGAAAACGAGCTGGCCGGAGCCGTTCATGTAGGTGCCGAAGTTCTCGGCGTGCAGGTCGCCGTGGATCCAGACCCGGCTGGTACGCGGGGTGAGGAACCGGTCGTCGGCGAAGTCGCCGGTCAGGTCCGCGTAGAAGACCGAGGCGCTGCCCCGGTAGAAGGCGAACGGTGAGGCGGCCATCTTGCGGAACTTGCGCCGGAACGCGGCCGGGTCCAGGGCCATCGACTCGCCGAACTCGGCGATCAGGACGTCGACCAGTTGGTCCGCCCGTTGATCAGTGCTCATGCTCCGCAGGCTAGTCCGCCCTGACCAGGCCCGGTGCCGTGGTCGGCTGACCGGTGACGCAGTCAGCTCCGCCGTGGCCGACCGACGGAGGACGCGGTCAGCTCGACGGGCGACGTACGGGTGGTGCGGTCAGCGAGGCGACGCTGCGTCCGGTGCCGGCGTCGACGGGTGCGCTGAGCGGATCCGGGCGGGACACGCCACCGATACCGGACTGCTCGGCGGCGATCTTCTCCTGGAGACGGAGGATGCCGTGCAGGAGTGCCTCCGGGCGGGGCGGGCAGCCGGGTACGTAGACGTCGACCGGGATGAGCTGGTCGACCCCCTTGGTCACCGAGTACGAGTCCCAGTACGGCCCGCCGCAGTTGGAGCAGGCACCGAACGAGATGACGTACTTCGGCTCGGGCATCTGGTCGTAGAGCCGCTTGATCGCCGGGGCCATCTTGTCGGTGACGGTGCCGGAAACCACCATCAGGTCGGCCTGGCGCGGACCGTGGGCGAACGGGATGACCCCGAGCCGGATGAAGTCGTGTCTGCCCATGCTGGTGGCGATGAACTCGATCGCGCAGCAGGCGAGCCCGAAATTGAAGACCCACAATGAATAGCGGCGTCCCCAGTTGAGCACGAACCTGATCGGCTCGCCGAGCACTCCGGGCAGTTGCACGGTCTCCCCCTCTCGGTCCGGCACCCGACAGTGAACCACAGCATCGTCCGGTCGCTCGCCCGCAACCGGTGCCGTCGCCGGCACGTGTTACCGACGTCCTCGGGCAGGGGCCCGGACGGGGAGGAACGAGTGACGGTGACGACAGGTCCGGGCGTCGATGCTTCACCACCG
>NZ_JBSGCD010000033.1:0-82179 GCF_053601675.1 Micromonospora sp. NPDC004704
CCCTCACCCCCTCTCCCCCGCCCCGCCCCCGTTCCCCCGCGGCCCCCCCGCCCCCCCTGGTCGCGCGCCGGTGCTGGGGGCGGCCGCCGGGGGGGGGGGGGGGGGGGGGCGGGCGCGCCCCCCCCCCCACCCCGCTTTCGTCCGGGTCAGTCGTTGGCGTGCAGGGCGGCGTTGAGCTCGATGCCGTGTCCGGTGCGGGGCCGGGCCTCCAGGGCACCGGTCAGCGAGTTGCGCCAGAACAGCAGCCCGGCCACGCCGGAGAGTTCGCGGGCCTTGACCACGGTCCCGTCCGGGAGGCTGATCTTGGAGCCGGCGGTGATGTAACAACCCGCCTCGACCACGCAGTCGTCGCCGAGCGAGATGCCGATCCCGGCGTTCGCGCCGAGCAGGCTGCGCTCGCCGATGCGGACCTTCTCGGTGCCGCCGCCGGAGAGGGTGCCCATGATCGAGGCACCGGCGCCGACGTCGGAGCCGTCGCCGACCACGACCCCGGCCACGATCCGGCCCTCGACCATCGAGGTGCCCAGGGTGCCGGCGTTGAAGTTGCAGAAGCCCTCGTGCATGACCGTGGTCCCGGGCGCCAGGTGGGCGCCGAGCCGTACCCGGTCGGCGTCGGCGATCCGGACCCCGGACGGCACCACGTAGTCGGTCATCCGGGGGAACTTGTCCACCCCGTACACGGCCAGGTGGCGGCCGGCGGCGCGCTCGATCACCCGCAGCTCGTCCACCCGGTCCGGCGGGCACGGCCCGGCCGAGGTCCAGGCCACGTTCGCCAACTGGCCGAAGATGCCGTCGAGGTTGAGCTCGTTGGGCCGGACCAGGCGGTGGGAGAGCAGGTGCAACCGGAGGTACGCGTCGGAGGCATCCTTGATCGGGTCGGCGAGCGAGCCGATTTCCGTGATCACCACCACCGTACGCAGACCGGGCAGCGCCCGTTCGCCGACCGCTCCCGGCGGCAGGTCGAGTACGTCCGCCTGCTCCTCGCCGGGCACCAGCGGCAGCGCGCCCAGGCCCAGCTTGCCGGTCGGGTACCAGGTGTCGAGCACCTGGTCGTCGGCGGTGACGGTGGCCAGTCCGATACCCCAGGCGGGCTGCGCGGAAGTCATCGAGTCATCCTTCGGTCGGAAGCTGGGGGGCCGGTGAGTCATGGACAGCACAGCTCGCCCGCTCGGTCCGCGCCCGCACAATCTTGACGGTACCGTGCCGGACATGGAGAACCCGCTGACCCCCGAGGTGTTGGCCGATCCGGTCGCGTTGACCCGCGCCCTGGTCGACATCGAGTCCGTCTCGCTCAACGAGAAGGAAATCGCGCACCACGTCGAGGAGGTGCTGCGGTCGGTTCCCCACCTGGACGTGCGGCGGCACCAGAACACGGTGATGGCCCGTACCGAGCTGGGCCGCTCGCAGCGGGTGGTGCTGGCCGGGCACCTGGACACCGTCCCGTTGAACGACAACTTCCCGTCGAAGCGCGAGGGTGACCTGATCTACGGGTGCGGCACCTCGGACATGAAGTCCGGCGTGGCGTACGCCCTCCACCTGGCGGTGAGCCTGGCCGAACCCCGGTACGACGTGACGTACCTGTTCTACGAGGCCGAGGAGATCGACAGCCGCTACAACGGCCTGACCCTGGTGGCGCAGGCGCACCCGGAGTGGCTCACGGCCGACTTCGCGGTGCTGCTCGAACCGACGTACGGCGTGGTCGAGGCCGGTTGCCAGGGCACTCTGCGGGCGATCGTGACGACCACCGGCCGGCGGGCGCACTCGGCGCGGTCCTGGCGCGGGGTGAACGCCATCCACGCGGCCGGCGAGGCGCTCAACCGGCTGGCCGGTTACCAGGCCCGGACGGTCACCATCGACGGCTGCACCTACCGGGAGGGGCTCAACGCGGTCGGCATCCACGGTGGGGTCGCTGGCAACGTGGTGCCCGACCGGTGCGAGATCGAGGTCAACTACCGGTTCGCGCCGGACCGGTCGCCGGCCGAGGCGGAGGCACACGTACGCGAGGTGTTCGCCGGTCTGGAGGTGAACCTGGTGGACGTGGCACCGGGGGCGCTGCCCGGACTGACCGCGGCGCCGGCCCGGGAGTTCCTGACGGCGGTCGGCGAGGAGCCGGTGGCGAAGCTGGGCTGGACCGACGTGGCCCGGTTCGCCGCGCTCGGCATCCCGGCGCTGAACTTCGGGCCGGGCGACCCGAACCTGGCGCACGCGCCGGACGAGCACGTCGAGATCGGGAAGATCCGCGACGGGGCGGCCACCCTGCACCGCTGGCTCGCGCCGGTCTGACGGTCGCCTTCGACGACGGCCCGCGGGGCCGACGTCGAACACGGGCCGGCCCGGCCGGATCGGGCCGGCCTATCCGCCGATCAGCGAACCCTCGCCGGTGCCGCCGGACGTTTCCGCGGCGATGGTCGAGTCGAACGCGGTGTCGTCGGCCGAATCCTGTTGGCGGGCAACCCGGCGTTCGGCCACCACGGCGCGGATTCGCTGGTGCATCTGTCGCCGGAGCCGGATGATCTCGTTGTTGTTGATCACGGTGCGCCTCCCCCCAAAGGTGTCCGGCGGCGCTGCCGGACCCCGTGCATACCCGGTATGTGAATAGTAAGACGCGTACGGAGCCGCTCAGGTTGCACCTGAGCGGCGCTCTTTTCCCGCAGCCGGGGTGAGTTGCCGACGTGGACTGGCCATCCCACTACCGTGGACGCATGAGTCACAGCAAGGGACGCAACGGCAGGGCCCGGGGGCCGGAGCGGCACGGCGGCGGGGTCACCCTGCGCCGGGACGCCATCCCATCCAGTACGGCCGACCAGCGCCTACTCGACTCCCGGAGCCGGGCCGACTGGAAGACCAAGGACGCCTGGCGGGCCCTGCGCATCCTCTCCGAGTTCGTCGAGGGTTTCGACACCCTGGCCGACCTGCCGCCCGCGGTGAGCGTCTTCGGGTCGGCGCGCAGCCTCCCCGACAGTGACGAGTGCAAGCTCGCCGAGGAGTTGGGCGCCGCTCTCGCCCGCGCCGGGTACGCGGTCATCACCGGCGGCGGACCCGGCGTGATGGAGGCGGCGAACCGGGGCGCCACCGACGCCGGCGGTCTCTCCGTCGGGCTCGGCATCGAGCTGCCGTTCGAGCAGGGCATCAACGACTGGGTCGACATGGCGATCGACTTCCGCTACTTCTTCGCCCGCAAGACCATGTTCGTCAAGTACGCCCAGGCGTTCGTGGTCCTGCCCGGTGGGTTCGGCACCCTGGACGAACTCTTCGAGGCGCTGACCCTGGTGCAGACCGGCAAGGTCACCCGGTTCCCGGTGGTCCTGATGGGCAAGGAGTACTGGGGCGGGCTGCTCGCCTGGCTGCGGGACACCCTCGCCGCAACCGGCAAGATCGGGGCGGCTGATCTCGAATTGATACTGGTCACCGATGATGTGGCCACCGCCGTCGGGCATATCGTAGATGCCGACGCCGCGCTCGCCGCGGAACAGGAAGCGCTCCAGGAGACGGCCATCGCCCAGGCGGGAGCCGACCAGCAGGCAGCTTCCACCTCTCGCGAAGGGTGAGTTGATGGCCGCCATCTGCGTTTTCTGCGCTTCCTCCCGTACGCTCGACCAGCGCTGGCTGGACCTCGCCACCGAGACCGGCGGTGAGCTCGCCCGGCGCGGCCACACCCTGGTCTCCGGCGGCGGCTGCGTCGGCATGATGGGCGCGCTCGCCGACGGCGCCCGCGCCGCCGGTGGCCACACCCTCGGCATCATCCCGCAGGCGCTGGTCGACCTGGAGGTCGCCGACCGGCACGCCGACGAGCTGGTGATCACCGACGGCATGGCCAGCCGCAAGACCGCGATGATCGACAAGTCGGACGCGTTCCTGACCCTGCCCGGCGGGCTCGGCACCCTGGACGAACTCTTCGAGGTCTGGACCATGGCCACCCTGGCCATGCACCACAAGCCGGTCGTCCTGCTCGACCAGGACGGGTTCTACACCGGGCTGATCGACTGGCTGTACGGACTCGCCCCCACCCGCTTCGCCCACCAGCGGGCGATGAACCTGCTGGTGGTGGTCGACTCGATCGGCGCCGCGCTGGACGCCATCGAAGCCCGCCTCGACTGACCCACGCTCCCGTCACCGTCACCACCCGGTCACCCCGCGCGGTCCTCGCTCGGGAAGGGCTCCGGAAAGCGGTGACAAGCCGCCGTTGCCTACGCGGGAGCGTCGGGGCGGCATGGTGTGATGGGCGGCGTGCAGGCGTACCAGCTCGTTCGTCGGCCGGCCGAGGCCGTGCCGGCGTGGGTTGGCGACCCCCGGCAACAGCAGGTCGTCGAGCACGTCGACGGGCCGCTGCTCGTACTCGGCGGGCCGGGGACCGGGAAGACCAGCACCCTGGTCGAGGCGGTCGCCGCGCGGGTGGCCGGGGGAGTCGACCCGGAACGCATCCTGGTGCTGACCTTCGGTCGGCGTTCCGCCACCGCGCTGCGCCACCGGATCGAGGCCCGCGTCACCGGCATCGGCGCCCGGGTGATGCACGAACCCCTCGTACGCACCTTCCCCGGCTACGCCTTCGGCCTGCTGCGCCGGGCCGCCGCCGAACGGGGTGAGCCGTCACCGCGCCTGCTCACCGGCCCCGAGCAGGACCTGATCATCCGTGAGCTGCTCGACGTGGTCGGCGACCAGAACCCGACCGACGCGAAGGCCCCGGCAGACGCGCACGCACCGGCCGACCGGATCGGGTGGCCCGAACAACTCCGCCCGGCGCTGCGCACCAGGGCCTTCGCCGGCCAGCTCCGCGACCTGATGCAACGTGCCGCCGAACGCGGGGTCGGACCGGTCGAACTGGCCCGGCTGGGCGAGCGGCTGGGCCGGGCCGACTGGCCCGCCGCAGCCCGCTTCCTGCGTGAGTACGTGGCCGTACTGGCGTTGCGGGACGCGACCGGCCGGGGCTCGATCGCGTACGACCCGGCGGAGCTGGTCCGGGCCGCCAGCGGGTTGCTCGTCGACGACCCGGAGTTGCTGGCCGCCGAGCGGCGCCGGTTGACCCACGTCTACGTCGACGAGCTCGCCGACACCGACCCGGCCCAGCTCGAACTGCTCAACCTGATCGCCGGAGGCGGCAAGCCGCTGGTCGCGTTCGCCGACCCGGACTCCTCGACGTACGCGTTCCGGGGTGCCGACCCGGCCGGTGTCGCCGCCTTCCCGCACCGGTTCCGTACCGCCTCCGGTGCGGTGGCCCGGACCGTCCTGCTCACCACCAGCTACCGGGGCGGTACGGGACTGCTCGGCGCCGCCGCACGGGTCGCCCGACGGCTGCGCGGACCGATCACCCACCGGCAACTGGCACCGCTGCCGGACGCCGAACCCGGCACCGTCGAGGTCCGTACGTTCCGCTCCGCTACCGGCGAGTCGGCGTACCTGGCGCACGCCCTGCGCGCCGCCCACCTGATCGACGGGGTGCCCTGGTCCCAGATGGCGGTGCTGGTCCGTTCGGCGCCCCGACAACTGCCCTCGTTGCAACGGGCGCTCCAGGCCGCCGGGGTGCCGACCGTGGTCCACGCCGAGGACCTGCCGCTGCACCTGCAACCGGCGGTGGCGCCGCTGTTGCTGCTGCTGCGCTGCGCCCTGGAGCCGGACCGGCTCGACGAGGAGGCGGCGGTGGCGCTGCTGCACTCGCCGCTCGGCGGGGCGGATCCGCTGGCCGAACGGCGGCTGCGGCAGGGCCTGCGCGCACTCGCCCTGGCCGGCGGTGACCGCAGGCCCTCGGGTGAGCTGCTGGTCGAGGCGTTGCGCGAGCCGGCGGAACTGGCCGCGATCGAACGGCGCTGGGCGGCACCGGCCCAGGCGGTCGCCGGGCTGCTGGCCACCGCCCGGACCGCCGCCGCCACTCCCGGAGCCACCGCCGAACAGGTCCTCTGGGCGGTCTGGCAGGACAGCGGGCTGGCCGAACGCTGGTCCGGCGCGATCGGCCGGGGCCGGACCGCCACCGGCGAGGGCGAGAACGCGCCCCGCTGGCGGGCCGCCGCCGCCGACCGGGACCTGGACGCGATCGTGGTGCTCTTCGACGCGGCCGCCCGGTTCGTCGACCGGCTGCCGGGTGCCCGTACGGAGGTGTTCCTCGAGCACGTGCTGGGCCAGCAGTTGCCCGCCGACACCCTGGCCCCGAGCGCCGATCCCGGCGAGGCGGTGCGGCTGCTGACCGCGCACGCGGCCAAGGGACTCGAATGGGACCTGGTCGCGGTTGCCGGCGTACAGGAGGGGACCTGGCCGGACCTGCGGCTTCGTGGCAGCCTGCTCGGTTCGGAGCGGCTGGTCGAGGTGCTCGCCGGCCGCGCCGACGGCAGCGGGCTGGCGGCCAGCCTGGTCGGGCAGACCTCGGCCTTGCTGGACGAGGAGCGCCGGCTGTTCTACGTGGCGGTCACCCGCGCCCGGCGCCGGCTGCTGGTCAGTGCGGTCGCCTCGGCGGCGGTCGGCGGGATGGACCACGAGGAGCAGCCGAGCCGCTTCCTCTACGAGCTGGCCCCGCCGGCCGACCCCGGCTCCCGCCCGGTCGGCTCGTCCGACCCGGGTCCCTCTCCGAACGGCCCGGCCCCGGACGATGCGCCGCACCCGGCTCCGGAGGGCTCGAACGGCTCCGCGCCGGAGGGCTCGAACGGCCCGGTTCCGGAAGCGGAGGCGGCACCACAGGCAGCGCCGGCGGCAGTAGCGGAGGCGGAGGGAGCACAGGCGGGGGAGCCGGGGGAGTTGCCGGTGGAGCGGGCGCCGAGGGCGCTCACCCTGCCGGCGCTGGTGGCGGAGCTGCGTACCGTGGTGATCGACCCGGCCTCGTCCGACCAGCGGCGGCAGGAGGCCGCGGCCCAGCTCGCCCGGCTCGCCGTCGCCGGTGTGCCCGGCGCCCACCCGGACGACTGGTGGGGGCTGCGGGCGCTCTCCGACGACCGGCCGCTGGTGGACGAGGGCGAACCGGTCAAGGTCACCCCGTCCACCATGGAGAGCGCGTTGCGGTGCAGCCTGCGCTGGCTGCTGGAGCGGCACGGCGGCGCGGCACCGGCGAGCGGCGCGCAGGGGGTGGGCAACCTGGTGCACGCCGCCGCGATGCTGGCTGAGGACGCCAGCGCCGACCGGAGCCAGCTCATCGAGTACGTCACCGCGCGGTTCGACGTGATCGACCTGGCCGCACAGTGGATGGCCGGGCCGGAGAAGCAGCGGGCCGAGGCGATGGTCGACAAGCTGCTCCGCTGGCTGGCGACCAACCCGCGCCGGCTGCTCGCCATCGAGCACGAGTTCGCGGTCCGGCTGGACGACCCCACCCGGCCGGTCGACCTGACCGGTCGGGTGGACCGGCTGGAGGTCGACGCCGACGGCCGGCTGGTCGTGATCGACCTCAAGACCGGCAAGTCGACCGCGGTCACCGGCACCGAGCTGGCCGAACATCCGCAGCTCGGCGCGTACCAGGCGGCCGTGGAGGCGGGTGCGTTCGCCGAGTTCGGCGACTCCTCGGGCGGTGCCGCGCTGGTGCAGCTCGGCACCGGGACCAAGGACGCGAAGGAACAGGGCCAGGCCCCGGTCACCGCCGCCGACGAGGCCGGCTGGGCGCGGGCGATGGTACGGCGTACCGCCGATACGATGGCCGCTTCGACCTTCGCCGCGGTGGCCAACAGCAAGTGCCGGGTCTGCCCGGTCCGGACCAGCTGCCCGGTCTCCGGCAAGGGCCGCCAGGTGGTCGAACCGCCCGCACGGCGGCCGGGGATGACACCGCCGACCCAGCGTGGAGAGCAGGATTGAGCCAGTCGTCACTGTTCGCCGCCACGGCGCCGAAGCCGCCACGGAGAGCCGACGCCGGCCCGCGCTACACCCCGGTCGAGCTGGCCAAGCTGCTCCGGCTGCACGCACCCACCCGGGAACAGGCGGCGATCATCGCCGCGCCGGTCGAGCCGCTGCTGGTGGTCGCCGGGGCCGGCTCGGGCAAGACCGAGACGATGGCCGCCCGGGTGGTCTGGCTGGTCGCCAACGGGTACGTCCAACCCGAGCAGGTGCTCGGGCTCACCTTCACCCGCAAGGCGGCCGGTGAACTCGCACACCGGATCCGTACCCGGCTGGACCAGTTGGTCCGCCGGCTCGGGCGCGACGGCCGGGATCCGGAGGGCGATCAGCTCGGCGGTGAGCCGACGGTGGCGACGTACCACTCGTACGCGGCCCGGATCGTCACCGAGCACGGGCTGCGGGCCGGGTACGAGCCGTCGACCCGACTGCTCACCGAGGCGTCCCGGTGGCAGCTCGCCGACCTGCTGGTGCGTACGTACGACGGGGACATGTCCGATGTCGACCGGATGCCGAGCACCATCACCGACGCGGTGCTCGCCCTCGCCGGTGAACTGGCCGAGCACCTGGTCACCCCGGACGAGCTTTCCGCCTGGACCGGACGGTTCTACGCCGAGGTCAGCTCCCAGCCGGGAAAGATCTACGCCGACGTCCGCAAGGCGTTGAAGATCCAGCAGATCCGGCTCAAGCTGATGCCCCTGGTCCGCGCGTACGACCAGCGCAAGGACGACTTCGAGGCGATGGACTTCGGCGACCAGATGGCCCGGGCGGCACGGGTCGCCCGGGACCACCCGGAGGTCGGTGCGATCGAACGCGAGCGCTACCGGGTGGTGCTGCTCGACGAGTACCAGGACACCAGCCACGCCCAGGTGGTGCTGCTGCGGGCGCTCTACGGCGGCGGTCACCCGGTCACCGCGGTCGGCGACCCGTGCCAGTCCATCTACGGCTGGCGCGGTGCGAGCGCCGGCACCCTGAACCGGTTCCCGACCGAGTTCAACCACACCGGTGGCCGTCCGGCGCGCACCCTGACCCTCACCACGAGCTGGCGGAACCGGCCCGAGATCCTCGGGGTCGCCAACGGGCTCGCGGTGCCGCTGCGGGCCGCCGGTGCCCAGGTGAGCGAACTGGCCGCGGCGATGCAGGTGAAGGACCCGATTCCCGGCCGGACGGCGCGGGGGGCCGCCGGCGGGACCGTGCACTGTGCGCTGCTTTCCACGTACGAGGAAGAGGCCGACTGGATCGCGGACAGCCTGCTCGCCGCCTGGCGGGGCGCGGCCCGAATGCCGACGGCGCTGCCCGAGCACATCCCGGTCGACCGGCGCCCGACCAGCGCGGTGCTGGTCCGGGTACGCAGCCAGATCCCGGCGATCGAGGCGGCCCTGCGCGAGCGGGGGCTGCCGGTCGAGGTGGTCGGGCTCGGTGGCCTGCTGGACACCCCCGAGGTACGGGACGTGGTCTGCACCCTGCGGGTGCTCGCCGACCCGACCGACGGGGCGGCCCTGCTCCGGCTGCTCACCGGGGCCCGGTGGCGGATCGGCCCCCGCGACCTGGTGGCCCTGCACAAGAGGTCCCGGGCCATCGCCACCGCCCGGCGGGAACTGCCCCGCGCCGACGGTGACGTCGAGCCGGAGATCAGCACCGACCGGCTGGACGACGCGACCCTGGTCGAGGCGCTGGCCGACCTGGGCCCGGCGCAGCTCTACTCGGCCGAGGGTTATGCCCGGCTGCGCGCGTACGGCCTGGAACTCGGACTGCTCCGGCACCGACTGGACCAGTCGCTGCCGGACCTGGTGGCGGACGTGGAGCGGACCATCGGCCTGGAGGTGGAGGTCGCCGTACGGGCCGGTACGGACGGTCGTGGCGGTGACGCCGGCCTGGCCCGTGGCCACCTGGACGCCCTCGGTGACGTCGCCGCCCGGTTCTCCGGTGACTCGACCAACGCCTCCCTCTCCGGTTTCCTGGCCTTCCTCGCCGCCGCCGAGGAGGAGGAACGGGGACTGGCGCCGGGCGAGTTGGAGGTGATGGAGGGTGCGGTGCAGATCGTCACCGCGCACGCCGCGAAGGGCCTCGAATGGGACGTGGTCGCGGTCGCCGGGCTCACCCGTGGGGTCTGGCCCGGACCGGTCCGCAACTCCGACCACTACCTGCTCGGCCTGGGGGTGCTGCCGTTCCCGCTGCGCGGTGACGCGGACGGGCTGCCGGTCCTGGACCTCGACGAGGTGGCCGACCAGAAGGGCGTGATGAAGGCGCTCACGACCTTCACCGAGCAGTGGCGGGCACACGACGAGCGGGAGGAGCGCCGGCTCGCGTACGTGGCGGTGACCCGACCCCGGCGGCTCCTGCTCTGCTCCGGCTACTGGTGGGGTGACGGGGCGAAGCTGGCGCGCGGCCCGTCGGTCTTCCTCCGCGAGGTGTACGACCGGTGCCTGACCGGTGACGGTTACGTGATCGACGCGTGGGCGCCCGAGCCGGCCGGTGACGCGGTCAACCCGACCACCGAGGTGGTGCTGAGGGCCGAGTGGCCCGCCGACCCGCTGGGTGGCCGCCGTCCGGCGATGGCCGACGCGGCAGCCCTGGTCCGCCAGCACATGGCCGCCGACACCGGCCCGCCGTTGCCGACCGACGAGCAGCCGGCTGAGCCCGCTACCGATCCGGATCTCGACCGGTGGCGGCGGGAGGCGGACCTGCTTCTCGCCGAGCGGGCGGAACTCGCCCAGCGGGTCGGGCCGATCGAGGTCGCGCTCCCCGGTCACCTCTCCGTGTCGCAGCTCGTGGCGCTGCGTCGTGACCCGCACGCGCTGGCCCGTACGCTGCGCCGGCCGATGCCGTCCCGCCCGGACCCGTACGCCCGCCGGGGCACTGCCTTCCACGCCTGGTTGGAGCAGCGGTTCGGGGCCGGTCGACTGCTCGACATCGACGAGTTGCCCGGGGCGGCCGACGAGGACGCCGCGCCGGACGAGGCGCTGGTCGAGTTGCAGCAGCGGTTCCTGGCCAGCGAGTGGGCGGACCGGATGCCGGCCGAGGTGGAGGTGCCATTTGCCACAGTGGTCGCCGGGGTGGTGGTCCGGGGCCGGATGGATGCGGTGTTCAGCGGGCCGGGCAGCCGTTTCGACGTGATCGACTGGAAGACCGGTCGGGAGCCGGTGGGTGCGGCGGCGGACGCGGCGGCGGTGCAGTTGGCCGCGTACCGGCTGGCCTGGGCGGAACTGGCCGGGGTGCCGTTGGAGCAGGTACGGGCCGCTTTCCACTACGTACGCGAGGGCACCACCGTGCGCCCGGTCGACCTGCTCGACGCGGACGGTCTGGCGGCGCTGATCACCGCACTGCCGGTGGCTTGATGGCTGTTCCGGCACGTACGTGCTAGGCTGACCAAGTTGCAGTTTTGGTTCCCAGAGACTCTGTGTGCGCCTGCGGGATTGTAACCCAGGCGCTCTTTGTTATGTCCGGAGTTCTCCGGGCGGGGCGACCAGGGGGCGACACCGATCCGCGCCTGCCGGGCGCGGGCGATTCTCTTCGGCCCGCAAAAGTGCGGGACCGATCGTTCCGTCAAGGAGACGAAACAAATGGCAATTGGCACCGTCAAGTGGTTCAACGCTGACAAGGGCTTCGGCTTCATCACCCCGGACGGCGGCGGCGCCGACGTCTTCGCCCACTTCTCGGCGATCCAGTCCTCCGGCTACCGGAGCCTGGACGAGAACCAGCGGGTCGAGTTCGAGGTGACCCAGGGCCAGAAGGGCCCGCAGGCCGAGAACATCCGGCTGATCTGAACCCAGTTACACCCCACTGCGCCCGCCGGGCGCGGTGACGTGACCGGCCCGCGCCTTGCTGGCGCGGGCCGGCCCCGCGTATTACCCATCGGTTCGTGCTTGCGATCGCTGGTGGAGCCCTTCACGGCTCCCGGCGGCCAGTGCCCCACGGGCACCTTCCTCGACACGTGCCGCCCTTGAGGAAGGTGCTATCCATGACTCATGCCATCGCGTCGTTCACCGACGCCCTCGCCCCCGCGCTGCGTTCCGCGCTGGTGGCGAACGGCATCACCGAGCCTTTCCCGATCCAGTCCGCCACCCTGCCCGACTCGCTCGCCGGTCGGGACGTACTCGGCCGGGGTCGCACCGGATCCGGCAAGACGCTCGCGTTCGGGCTTCCGCTTCTTTCCCGTACCGCCGGTCGCCGGGCCCGCCCCGGTCAGCCGCTGGCCCTGGTCCTGGTGCCGACCCGCGAACTGGCCCAGCAGGTGACCACCGCGCTCGCCCCGTACGCCCGCGCGGTCAACCTGCGCTGCGTCACCGTGGTCGGCGGCCTCTCCCTGCAGCGCCAGGCCGACGCCCTGCGCGCCGGTGCCGAGGTGGTCATCGCCACGCCGGGTCGGCTCGCCGACCTGACCAACCGGGGTGACTGCCGGCTCGACCAGGTCACCATCACCGTGCTCGACGAGGCCGACCAGATGGCCGACATGGGGTTCCTGCCCCAGGTGACCCGGCTGCTGGAGCAGGTCGCGCCGAACGGGCAGCGGATGCTCTTCTCCGCCACCCTGGACCGGGGCGTCGACCGGCTGGTCCGCCGGTTCCTGACCGACCCGGTGTCGCACTCGGTGGATCCGGGGACCGCCACGGTCACCGCGATGACCCACCACGTGCTGCACCTCGACGCGGCCGACAAGGCCGCCACCACGACCCAGATCGCCGCCCGTGAGGGCCGGACGATCCTGTTCACCGGTACGAAGCACCGCGCCGACCGGCTGGCCCGGCAACTCCTGGCCAGTGGCGTACGCGCCGCGGCGCTGCACGGGGGCAAGTCGCAGCCGCAGCGGACCCGGGTGTTGGAGCAGTTCCGCAACGGCCAGGTGACCGCGCTGGTCGCCACCGACGTGGCGGCCCGTGGCATCCACGTCGACGGGCTCGACCTGGTGGTGAACGTGGACCCGCCGACGGAGGCGAAGGACTACCTGCACCGGGGCGGTCGTACCGCGCGGGCCGGCGAGTCCGGTGCCGTCGTGACGCTGGTCACGCCCGACCAGCGCCGGGACATGGCCCGGTTGATGGCCACCGCCGGGATCCGTCCGGAGTCGGCGCAGGTCCGGCCGGGTGACGCGGAGCTGGTCCGGGTGACCGGTGCCCGCGTACCGTCCGGCGTGCCGGTCACGGTCGTCGCGCCGAAGCCCGCCCAGGCTCCGAACCAGGCCGGCGGCGCGTCGCCCCGGGCGCAGCACCGTGGCTCGGGTCGTACCCGTCGCCCGCGCCGCCCCGCCGCTCCCCGCGCCGTCTGATCCACCCCCTCTGCCCTTCTGCTTCCTCCCCGTCTCCCCGCTCGTCGTTCCAGGGTGAATAGGTTGCCCTAGAAGATCCACAAGCCCCCTTCTGTCCGGATCGGCGGAGGGGGTGGGCGAGGGGGCGGGGGTGGGAAGCCGATCGGGTCATCGGATTGCGTCCGATGGATGACTGCGATGTGTCCGGTCATGGGTGATCCTGTTCCCTGGGGAGCTGGCGGGCTGGTCGACGGGTTCCCGATGGGGAGGTCGTCATGATCTTGACTGCCGGACCGGGGGCGGTACGAGAAATCCTCGTTGTGCTCGCGGTTGCCCTCAGTGGACTTCTCCTCGCCCTGATCGCCGCCTTCACCCCCTGGTACGACGCCCCGGCCGGGCCCAGCCGTCCACACGTGGTCGAGTTGCAGGCCCCACCGCCCCGCGCCGCCGACACCGTCGAGCCGAACCTCGTCGGCTCCGGATGAACTGAGACGGTTTGCCCGGACTCGCCAGTGGCCCGGATCCGAAAGTGACCCTGAGCCGCGAGGGCTGGTCGGCGACACGTCGGATGCTGGTGTTGACTAGAGCAGATGCCTCCCGCGATGCCACCCGAGCCGCCGTCCCGGCCCACACCGGGTACGGCATGGGCGGCCGGCCCGGTGACCCGGCTCGGTGGCCCGCCCGTCGCAGGTCCGTCCCCTGTGGCGCCGCCGGCACCGGTCGGGCGTGAACGGTACCGCCTCTGGTGGTTCGCCGGAGCGGCCGGTGCGGTCCTGGTCACCGGCCTGGCGGTGGTGCTGGTGATGACCCTCGGCTCGGATCCGCACCTGTTCGGTGACGACTTCTCCGCCCCGGCCGACACCCGGCCGCCACTGGCCCGGATGTGCCCACCATCCACCGCATCACCGCAGGCCGCGCCGTCACCGCCGGCAACCGTGGCGCCGGCGGTGGGTCCGCGTACGGTCGACGAGGAGGCGGGCATCTCCTACACCGAGTACGGGGCACCCTGGCTGCCGTGGGACACCGAGTGGAACGCAGGCATGCTCGAGGTGCCGTACCGGGTGGGGCAGCACTTCGTCACCGAGTCGGCGTACGACGGTTTCAGTGACTACCACGCGTCGATCCTCTCCGCCGCCGTGCCGGCCGCCGAGAACGACGCCCTCACCTTCGACCTGGAGTGCGTCGGCCGGCAGGTGGCCGCCGACGTGCGGGCCGAGTACTACCCGCAGCCGAGTCGGATGGAACTGCTCCGCGACGAGCGGACCCTGCTCGGTGGTCGGCCCGCCTGGGTGACCGTGTTCCGGCTGCACTTCAGCCGGCCGGGGCTCAAGGCGACCGACGAGTTGGCCGCGGTCGCCTGCATCGACGTCGGCCGGGCCACCGCCGCGGTCTTCTACGTCTCCATTCCGGGCACCCACCGCGAGCTTGACTGGGTGGTCGACGACGCGCTCGCGTCGGTCCGCCCGATCTGACGCCACGCCGACACCGAACTGCGCCGAAACGGTCGGGGCGGGTGGTCGTCCTGGGTACGGTTCTTCCGTCGGTGCCGTCCGGAGTGTCCCGCATTCGTCCTCCGGATCCCGCCGAATTTGTCACGACCGCTAGCGGGCGAGGTCGTTGATCTCCTACTTTCTGCATAGGATTTTCCAGATCAACATCGAGGGGCGGCGGGATGAGCCGGACGGTGCTGGTGGTGGGTGGTGGCTGTAGCGGCGTGCTGGTCAGCCGGGAACTCCTGCGGCACACCGCCGCCTCGGTGACGATGGTCGATCCGGCCGCGTCCCCCGGCACCGGAGTGGCGTACGGGCCGGCGGCCCAGCCGTGGCACCTGCTCAACTCACCCGCCGGGACGATGAGCGCCGACCCGGACGCGCCCGGCGACTTCGTCGACTGGTGTCGGGTCCGACGCCCGGCCGTCGCCGCCGGTGACTTCATGCCCCGGAGCTGGTACGGCGACTACCTGCGGGACGTACTCGGCGGGGTCGGGCGGGACGCGCCGGGTCGGCTGCGGATCGTCCGGGACCGGGTACGCCGGATCGTCGACACCGGTGGGCGGGTGCGCGCCGAACTCGAATCCGGCGAGTGGCTCTCCGCCGACCGGACCGTACTCGCGATCGGGGCCCCCGCCTCGGCGGACCCGGCGCAGCGGTGGCCGGCCTCCGGTGCGCGGGGATCGGGTTACGTGCGCGACCCGTGGTTGCCCGGCGCACTGGACACGGTCCCGCCCGACCAGCCGGTACTGCTGGTCGGCACCGGCCTCACCGCGGTCGACGTGGCGCTGAGCCTGGATGCCGCCGGCCACCGGGGCCCGATGGTCGCCGTCTCCCGGCACGGACTGCTGCCGAACGCCCAGCACCGGCCGGGCCCGCCGGCACCGGTCCCGACCGCGCTGCCGCAGGCGCCCGAGTCGCTGCGTCGGCTGGTCCGCCAGGTTCGTGCCCTGGTCGAGGCGGGTGCCGACTGGCGGGCCGTGGTCGACGGGCTGCGTCCCCGGCTGGACACCTACTGGGCCGGGTTCTCGTCGGCGGACCGGGACCGGTTCCTGCGGCACCTGGCCCGGCACTGGGAGGTGCACCGGCACCGGATGGCCCCGGAGATCGCCGACGAGGTGGGGCGGCTGCGGGACACCGGCCGGCTGGCCGTACGGGCGGCCGTGGTGGAGGCGATCGAGCCGAGGTCGGAGGGCGGACTGAACGTACGGCTCGGGCACCGTGCCCCGGCGTCGGGCGCCGACGACCGGCTCGACGGGTACGGCGCGGTGGTCAACTGCACCGGTCCGGGGCGGCTGCCCGCCTCGGCGGATCCCCTGGTACGGCAGTTGCTGGCCGACGGTCTCGCCCGGTCGGGGCCGTACGGGCTCGGGCTGGACGTGGACCACGCCGGTGCGGTCCTGGGGCGCGACGGTACGCCCACCGCCCCGCTCTGGACCCTCGGTTCACCGCGCCGGGGGCGGCTGTGGGAGACCACCGCCGTACCGGAGATCCGTGGCCAGGCCAGGGGCATCGCGTACCGGTTCGCCGCCCTCGACGGGGTGACCAGCCCACTCGTCGCCACCGCCTGACGCCCGGATCGCCGATCACCGCACCCCGGATCGAGCCCCGTCCGTCCCGCAGCACGAATGCCTCTGGACAAGATCCCTATCTAACTAGTAGGACTTACAGAGATAGAGATCCGATCCACCGAGCGCGCCCCGGCGCGGGAGGCGAGCAGACCGTGACCTTCCACTGGTTCCTCCCCACCTCCGGCGACGGTCACCAGGTGGGTGCCGCGACCGTACGGGCCGGAGCCGCCCGGCACGACCGGGTGGCGAGCGTGGACTACCTGAGCCAGGTGGCCAGGGCAGCCGAGGAGTCCGGTTTCACCGCGGCGCTGACCCCCGTCGGCTCCGGGTGCCCCGACCCGTGGATCGTCTGCGCCGCCGTCGCCCGGCACACCACCCGGCTGCGGCTACTGGTGGCGGTCCGCGCCGGGTTCGCCCTGCCGACCCTGCTCGCCCAGCAGGCCGAGGCGTTCCAGGCGATCTCCGACGGCCGGCTGGCGATCAACATCGTCACCGGCGGTGACCCGGCCGAGCAGCGGGCGTACGGCGACTTCCTCGACCACGACGCCCGCTACGCCCGGACCGCCGAGGCCCTGGAGGTGCTCCGGCTGGCCTGGCAGGGTACGCCGTTCGACTACTCCGGCGAGCACTACCGGATCGAGCGCGGCGGCCTGTCCACCCCGCTGGCCGAGCCGCCGCCGATCTACTTCGGGGGAGCCTCCCCGGCCGCCGAGGCGGTGGCCGCCCGGCTCGCCGACGTGTACCTGATGTGGGGCGAGCCGCCGACCGTGATCGGCGAACGGGTCTCCCGGATCCGCCGGCTCGCCGCCGAGCACGGCCGGGTGCTCCGTACCGGTCTGCGGTTGCACGTCATCGCCCGGGAGAGCGCGGACGAGGCGTGGGCCGAGGCGGACCGGCTGCTCGCCGGGATGGACCCGGCCCGGATCGCCGCCGCGCAGGCCCGGTTCGCCCGGATGGACTCGGTCGGCCAGGCCCGGATGGCCGCGCTCAACGCCGGCACCACCGGCGGGCTCACCATCGCGCCGAACCTCTGGGCCGGGGTCGGCCTGGTCCGCGAGGGCGCCGGTACGGCGCTCGTCGGCAGCTACGCCGAGGTCGCCGCCCGGCTCGACGAGTACGCCGCGCTCGGCGTCGACGAGTTCGTCCTCTCCGCCTGGCCACACCTGGAGGAGGCGTACCGGGTCGGCCGGGAGGTGCTCCCGCTCACCCGCATCGGCGCGGCGGTCGATCCGCTGTCCCCGGTCGGGGCAACGGCGCCGCACGCGGGTGTGGGGACGCGCTAGGGTCGGGTCGTGGCGGCGCGGAGATCAAAGATTCCAGCAACGAAGTATCCGGTCGAGCGGTTCACCCTCGACAACGGTCTGCGGGTGGTGCTGACCCAGGACCGCAGCGCCCCGGTGATCGGTGTGGCGGTCGTCTACGACGTCGGCATCCGATCCGAACCCGAGGGCCGGACCGGCTTCGCCCACCTCTTCGAGCACCTGATGTTCCAGGGCTCGGCGAATCTGGAGAAGCTGGCCCACTTCAGGTACGTGCAGGGTGCCGGCGGCACGTTCAACGGCTCCACCCACCTCGACTACACCGACTACTTCGAGACGTTGCCCAGCAACGCCCTCGAACGCGCCCTCTTCCTCGAGGCCGACCGGATGCGCGGTCCCCGGCTGACCGAGGAGAACCTGCGCAACCAGGTCGACGTGGTCAAGGAGGAGATCCGGGTCAACGTCCTCAACCGCCCGTACGGCGGTTTCCCCTGGCTCCGGCTGCCGCCGATCATGTTCGACACCTTCGCGAACGCGCACGACGGCTACGGCTCCTTCGACGACCTGGAGAGCGCCACCGTCGACGAGGCGGCCGAGTTCTTCGACCGCTACTACGCCTGCGGCAACGCCGTACTCGCCATCGGCGGGGACCTGGACGTGGCACAGACCAGGGAACTGGTCGCCCGGCACTTCGACTCCGTACCGGCGCGACCGGCGCCGGTCCGGCCCGACTTCGCCGAGCCGGACCTGACCGGCGAGCGGCGGCAGTCGTACTCGGACCGGTTGGCGCCACTGCCCGCGGTCGCGGCCGCGTGGCGGGTACCGGACCCGGTCGCCGACCTGACCGGTTACCTGCCGTACGTGGTGCTGGCCGAGGTCCTGACCGACGGCGACGCCTCCCGGCTGGTCGAGCGGCTGGTCCTGCGCGACCGTACGGTCACCAGCATCGGCGGCTACCTGGGCTTCATGGGTGAGCCGTTCGGCGTACGGGACCCCACCGCGCTGCTGGTGGAGGCACACCTGCCGCCCGGCGGTGACGTGGAGAAGGTCCTGCGCACCATCGACGAGGAGACGTCCCGGATCGCGGTGGACGGGCTGGTCGACGGCGAGTTGGCCCGTACCCAGGCCCGGATGGCGACGCACCTGCTGCGGGGGACCGACGCGGTGCTCGGCCGGGCCCTGCAGATGGCCGCACTCGAACAGCAGCGCGGCGCCCCCGAACTGATCAACGACCTGCCCCGGCTGCTCGGCGAGGTCACCGAGGAGCAGGTACGGGCTGCCGCCGCGACCCTGCGTCCGGAGCGTCGGGCGGCCGTCGAGGTCATCCCCGGAGGAGCGAAGTGAACGGCACCGTCAGCTCCACCAGCGATGAGGTGAAGCTCGCCCTGCCCGCGCTGGGCCCGACCCGCAAGCTCAAGGTGCCCACCCAGGCGGAGCGGACGCTGCCCAACGGGCTGACCGTGATCGCCGTCCGACGGCCCTCGGTGCCCCTGGTCGAGGTACGCCTCTGGGTGCCGTTCGGCCGGGCACCGCTGGCCCGCGCGGTGCTGCTCTCCCAGACCCTGCTCTCCGGCACCGGCACGATGTCCAACCTGGACATCGCCTCCGAGCTGCAGAAGGTGGGCGGTGGGTTGGCCGCCGGTGCCGACCCGGACCGGTTGATGATCTCCGGCAACGGGCTGGTCACCGGCCTGGACCGGATCCTGGAACTGCTCGCCGAGGTGCTCACCGACGCGGCCTACCCGTCCGACGAGGTGGCCAACGAGCGGGACCGGATGATCGACCACATCCAGGTCGCCAAGAGCCAGCCGTCGCACCTGGCCCGGGAGGCGCTGCTGCACCGGATGTACGGCAAGCACCCGTACGCGGTGCAGACCCCGGAACCGGAGCAGGTACGAGCGGTCCGGCCGGGCCAGTTGCGTACCCTGCACACCGATCGGGTGCACCCCAACGGCGCGGTCCTGGTCATCGTCGGTGACGTACGGCCGGAGCGGGCGCTGGACGCCGCCGAGTCCACCCTCGGTCGGTGGAAGGGTGCGGGACGGGCGGTCGAACTGCCGCCCGCACCGGCGCTGACACCGGGGCCGTTGGTGCTGGTGGACCGCCCGGACTCGGTGCAGTCGTCGCTGCGGATGGCGCTGCCGGCGGTGCCGCGTACGCATCCGGACCATGCCGCGCTGCACCTGGCGAACCTGGTCTTCGGCGGCTACTTCTCGTCCCGTTGGGTGGAGAACATCCGCGAGGACAAGGGTTACACGTACGGGCCGCACTCGGTGATCGAGCACGGTGTCGCCGGTTCGTCCCTGATCGTGGCGGCCGACGTGGCGACCGAGGTGACCGGTCCGGCCCTGCTGGAGACGATCTACGAGCTGGGCCGGTTGGCCTCGTTGCCGCCGAAGGAGGACGAGCTGGAGCAGGCCCGCCAGTACGCCCTGGGCACCCTGCAACTCGGCGTGTCGACGCAGGCCGGACTGGCCGCGGTGGCCAGCGTGTACGCGGGTTACGGACTGCGGCTGGACTATCTGGCCGAGCACTCGGCCCGGTTGGCCCGGGTCACCCGGGACGAGGTGGCCGCCGCGGCGGCGAAGTACCTGGCTCCGGCTGGCGCGGTCACGGTCGTACTCGGTGACGCGGCGCGGATCGCCGGGCCGCTCGCCGCGCTGACCCCGGTAGAGCCGGCGGCCACGGCGTCGTGACCTGGATGGAGATGGCGGACGGTCCACCGTTGGCCCGGACCACGCTCGACCGGGCGGCGCACCGGCGGGCCGATGCGGAGTGGTTGGCCGCCGCCTGGGAGCGGGCCCGGATCCTGGTGGTGGACATCGCCGGTGGCGGGCGGGCGCTCGCCGGCCCGGACACCGACCAACCGACGTTGCTGCTGCTGGCGGCCTCGGACGTGCCGGAGGACGCCCTCGGTCGGCTCTTCCTCGGGGTGGAGCCGGACGGCACCCCGGTCTTCGCGGTAGACGCGCCGCTGCCGGTGCTGCCGGACACCAGGGCGGTGTCGCTGCGCGACGTGGGGCACCTGCTCAGTGACTCCGACGCGGGGCTGTTCACCACCGCGGTGGCGCTGGGCAACTGGCACGCGCGGCACGCGTACTCGTCGACCACGGGGTTGCCGACGGAGGTGATCGAGGCGGGTTGGTCACGGGTCGACGACGGCGGCAACCATGTCTGGCCGCGTACCGATCCGGCGATGATCGTGCTGGTGCATGACGGCAAGCCCGGTCCGGAGGGGCTGTGCCTGCTCGGCAACAACGCGGCCTGGCGTCCGCGGGACGGGGTCCGCCGGTTCTCCTGCCTGGCCGGGTACGTCGAGCCGGGTGAGTCGGCCGAGGCGGCGGTGCACCGCGAGGTGACCGAGGAGGTCGGCATCGGCCTGGACCACCTCGCGTACGCGGGCAGCCAGGCCTGGCCCTTTCCCGGCTCGCTGATGCTGGGCTTCCTGGCTCGGGCCGATCCGGCGCAGCCGGTACGGGTCGATCCGACCGAGATCGCCCAGGCCCGCTGGTTCAGCCGTCGGGAGATCACCGACGTGCTCGCCGGTGCCCGGGTCGGCGCGGACGCGGAGCTGCGGGTGGGGCTGCCGCCGCCCTCGTCGATCGCGCTCTACCTGATCCACCGGTGGCTGGACGAGGCCTGACCCGCCGCGTTCTTCTGTGCCCGCGAGGCTCCCGCAGGACAATCTTGGCCCGTGACCGTCGTTGCCGCGGCGGTCACGGGCCAAGATCATGGGCCGCCGAGGCCGGCTGTGGCGTGGTGCACGGCGGGGGAGCCGGGCCGGCGTACGGCGGTCGTCTATCGGGTGGTGCGTGGTGGCGGGCCGGTTGTCCCCGGCTGTTCCCGCCACTCGGCGTGGGGTTTCAGCTCGGGTTCGCGCAGCGGCACCACCTTGACCCGCTGCCGGCCGGAGCGTACGGCCCCGACGGTGGACAGCGCTCGGGCCAGGATCAGGGCGGCGTCGCGATCGTCCGCGCGGACGATCTGACGGCGGTTCTCGGGCGCGGTCTGCTCGTCGCGCAGCCGGCCACCGCCGGCCCAGATCGAGGCCAGGTCGTCGTCGGCCGCGGTACGGATGTCGGTGCGAACGATCAGAAACCGCATGGGCGTCTCCGGATGAACCGTGACGGATGATGATCGTGTAACTACTGAGTGGAGTTGGTCCGTGGAAGTTCCACGTAGTTCCACTCGTCATGTTACGCACCGGAGCGTCGCCGGCAAGTGATACGCGCTGATTGGTTTTGCGGGTCAGCCATTCGGGTGATGCCTGCTCAGTGGTGGTGTCACAGTGGATCAGCAACCGACCGGGCGCCCCCGGAGGAGCGCCGGGGAGCCGGATCCGTTGCGCCGAAAGGTGACTGAGCGCTTCGGACGGTTCCACAGAGGCCGATGACCACTCCGTCACCACCGGCCCGCGAGCGGAGACGTTCCGGGGCCGCCGGTTTGTCGGGGGCGGCCCCGGTTTCGTCATCGGACACGTCGAGGGCTGCCGGCTCGCGCGGTCACACGCGGCAGGCAGCCCTCGATGACGGGGGACGCTCAGTTCAGGTCGAACTCGCCGTCCTTGGCGCCGGCGATGAAGTCCAACCAACCGGTACGGGCGAATACCAGCACCGGCCCGCCGCGGTCCTTGCTGTCGCGCAGTGCCACCGGTGCCCGATCGTCGCCGAGCGGCGCGACCTCCACGCAGTTGGACGTCTGGCTGCGCGAACTGGTCCGCCAGGCGGCGCCGGCCAGGTGCTCGCCGAGCGGGTCCGGCACCGGGGACGAACAGGCAGTGTTCATGGTCAGCTCCTACCTGACTGGTGCATCGTGACGGGTGGCCGTCCCTCCAACGGCGTCCGGCCGCGACGAGTCACTGGTCGGTCAGGCGTTCGGTCCGCCGACGCTGGATCGGCGGTGTCGTCGAGCCGCGACCCGACGAATTCCGGCCCGGCTCGCTGGAGACCCGCCCGGCCGCGTCGGCCAGCCACGTCAGGGTGTCCTCGGCGGTCAGCGCGGCGGACTGGAGCCAGTCGAAGACCACGGTGTACCGGTCGAGTTCGTCGCGATCGGTGAGCACCTGATTGGTGAGGTGTCCCTCGATCGCCAGCGTCTCCGGGTCCTGCGGGTCGGCGAACCGGTAGAGCGAGAAGCCGGTGTGCGGCAGGTACCAGTTGGCGATCCGCGCCTGGCTCGGCAGCACCTGCAACGTCACGTTCGGCAACGCGGCGAGCTTGCAGAGCTGGTTGAGCTGCCCGCGTACGACCTCCGGCGAGCCGGCCCGGCGGCTGAGCGACGCCTCCTCGATCACGGCGGAGTAGCGCGGCGGGTGGGTCTCGTGGATCAGCCGGGCCTGCCGGGCCATCCGGGCCTCGACCTCGGTTTCCGGATCCTCCACGTCCGACTTCTCCGCGTCGGTCGAGTGGTTGCCGAGCGGGCGGAAGGAGATGATCCGGGTCCGGGCGTACTCCCTGGTCTGGAGCAGGCCGGGCACGACGACCGGGCTGTACTCGCGGATGTCGGCGCAGCCGGCCTCGAATTCCGCGAAGCTGCGCTGCCGTGGCGTCATCACCGGGTACGAGCGCAGCCAGCTCCGTACGTCCCCGGCTTCCCGGGTGATGCTGGCGAGCTCGTCGCGCAGCGGCCCGGTGACCCCGTATAGCTCCAGCAGGACCATGACGTCCTGTGGATCGGGTCGGCTTCGACCATTCTCCAGTCGGGACAGTTTCGATGCCGATGCCCAGCCGATCTGCTCGATCACCTGGTCGCCGGTGAGCCGGGCCGACTCGCGCAGGCGACGCAACTCGGCACCGAGCCGGCGACGACGCATCAGCGGGCTGGGCACGGCCGACTTGGAGTCGGCCGAGTTGGACTGAGCTGGAGGCAACTGGTCCTCGCTCTCGATCGTTTCGAGCCCGGCGGACGCCGGACATCGTGTGTCGAGCCCGGCCGTGCCGGGCGATGACCGCTTCAGACTGCCCCCCACGGTCAGTATGCCGGCCGTCGCACTCCGGTGCGGAATTGGGGTCCCGGCGTGTCCAAGAAAGGATCTCTTTCCAAAGAAAGCTTTCGAAAGCTACGCTTCCGGCCATGCCGCAACCGGCCGTCCGGGACATCCGGGATCCACGGATGCTGCGTGCCATGGCCCACCCGCTGCGGTTGCGCATCCTCGACGTGGTCGCGCTCTCCGGTCCGGCCACCGCGACGGAGATCTCCGAACAGGTCGGCGAGAGCCCCGCGAACTGCTCCTGGCATCTGCGTCAGTTGGCCCGTTACGGCTTCGTCGAGGAGGCCGGCGGCGGCACCGGACGGCAACGTCCCTGGCGGATCGTGCTCCAGCCGTACCGCTGGGGACCGGGCGACCCGTCCCGTACGGACGATGTCGAGCCCGCGTACGCGGATCGGGAGCCGGACCACGTCGAGGCCGATCCGGGGTCACGGGCCGGCACCGCCGCCCATCAGGTGCTGCTCGACCTCGAATACCGGGCGCTGCGCGAGTGGCTGGGCGGTCGGCACGAGGAGACGCCACAGTGGCGCGAGGCGGGCTTCCTCACCCAGTCGATGGGCTGGTGCACGCCGGCGCAGCTCACCGAGATCGGCGAGGCCATCACCGAGTTGCTCTCCCGCCGGCTGCCGAGCCTGACCGACCCCGAAGCCCGACCACCCGGTTCGCGACCGGTCCGGTTCATCGCCTGGGGCGTGCCGGCTCGGCCGCCCGAGCCGATTGACGCGGACGACGGCTAGGGCCGCTGCCGCGCACGAAGGGACCCCTCGCCATGCGTGCCATCCTCCGCCGCCCCGACTTCCGCCTCCTCTTCGGAGGGCTCGTCGCCAGCATGGTCGCCGAGTCGATCCTGCTCCTGGCGCTCGCCATCTGGGTCAAGGACCTGACCGGTTCCGACGGGATGGCCGGGGCGACCATCTTCGCGATCGTCGCGCCGATGGGGCTCGCGCCGCTGGTCGGTTGGATGGTGGACCGGTTCCGCCGACGGGTGTTCTTCATCGCCGTCAACCTGGGCACCGCGGCGCTGCTCACCCCGCTCTACGCGGTCCGGGACCGGGACGACGTGTGGATCATCTACGGGGTGAGCGCCCTCTACGGGCTCTCCTACGTCGCGCTCAGTGCGACCCTGATCGGCTTGATCAAAGAGATCGTCCCGGGTGACCTGCTGGCCGAGGCGAACGGCGCCCTCCAGACGGTCAAACAGGGACTGCGGTTGGTCGGCCCGCTGGCCGGCGCGGCCCTCTACGCGGGCGTCGGCGGCTGGGCCCTGGCCACCCTCGGCGCGCTCGGTTTCCTCACCGCAGCCGCCGCGGTCAGCCGGATGCGGGTACGCGAGGACGCACCCGCCCCGCGGCAGCCGGGCTGGCTGGCCGAGATCGGAGCCGGCGTACGGCACATGTTCGACGACCTGGCGCTGCGGCGGGGGGTGTCCGGGACCGCGATGACCATGCTGGTGCTGGGCTTCAGCGAGTCGCTGATCTTCGCCTACGTCGACCGGGGGCTCGGCCAACCGCCGGCCTTCGTCGGCGTACTGCTGACCGTGCAGGGGATCGGTGGGCTGCTCGGCGGCCTGTCGTCGGCGACGATCGTCGGCCGGCTGGGCGAGGTCGGTGCGCTGGCCACCGGGGTGGCGATCTTCGCGCCGGCGGTGCTCGCCCTGGTCCAGCCGAATCTCCTGCTCGGGTTCGTGGCGATGGTGATGGCCGGCTTCGCCCTGCCGCTGGTGATCGTCTCGCTCAACACGCTGACCCAGCGACGTACGCCGGTGCCGCTGGTCGGCCGGGTCGCGGCGGCGTCAGAGGCGCTGATCAGCGGCCCACAGTCGCTGTCCATCGGGCTCGGTGCGGTCCTGGTCGGGGTGGTCGACTACCGCCTGCTCTTCGCCCTGATGGCGGTGGCCATGCTCGCCGTGGCCCGCTTCCTCTGGCTGGGCCGCCACCTCTCACCCCCCGCCCCCACCCCCACCGCCGTTCCGGTGTCCACCATCCCCACCCCCGCTGTCACGCCTCGTTGATCATGAAGTTAGCGACCTGCTGTTCGGCGTGTCGCGTCGCTAACTTCATGATCAACGAGGCGGTGGGGTGGGGGGTGGGGGTGGGTGGGGGCGGTTAGGCGGTGGTGGGGGTGGAGAGGTGGGTTTTGACCTGGGTTATGGAGGGGTTGGTCAGGGCGGTGCCGTCGGGGAAGAGGATGGTGGGGACGGTGGCGTTGCCGCTGTTCACGCTCATCACGTACTCGGCCGCCTTCGGGTCCTGCTCGATGTCGACCACCTGGTAGGCGATCCCCTCCCGATCGAACTGGGACTTGAGCCGGTGGCAGTAGCCGCACCAGGACGTCGAGTACATGGTCAGCATGATCAGGTCCTCCAGTAGTCGTCGATCGACAGGCTAATCGCTGCAACGCCGAAGCCGACTGCGATGATTCCTAGCTGTGGCGGTTGACTCAAGCGCGGAACGGGTGCTGGCCGGGCTGGATCCCGAGCAGCGCGCCGCGGTCACGGCGCCGGCCGGTCCGGTCTGCATCCTGGCCGGCGCGGGCACCGGCAAGACCAGGGCGATCACCCACCGGATCGCCCACCGTGCGCTCACCGGGGAGATCGCCGCCCGACATGTGCTCGCGGTCACCTTCACCGCCCGCGCCGCCGCCGAGATGCGGGCCCGGCTGACCGCGCTTGGGGTGGGCGGCGTACAGGCCCGCACCTTCCACGCGGCGGCGCTGCGCCAGGTCCGCTACTTCGCGCCCCGGCTGCTGGAGGGTCGGCCGATGCCGGAACTGCTGGACAGCAAGGTACGGCTGGTCACCCTCGCCGCCGCACGATCCGGGCTGCGTACGGACCGGGCTGCCGCCCGGGACCTCGCCGGTGAGATCGAGTGGGCGAAGTCCTCGCTGGTCGAGCCGGCCGAGTACGTGGTGGCGGCGGCCAAGGCGCTGCGCGAGACACCGCACGACCCGGCTCGGGTTGCCGAGGTCTTCGCCGCGTACGAGCAGGTCAAGCGCGCCAACGGGGTGATCGACTTCGAGGACATGCTGCGTGCCGCGGTCTGGGGGATCGAGGAGCACCCGGACGTCGGGGAGCAGGTACGCGCCCAGTACCGGCACTTCGTGGTGGACGAGTACCAGGACGTCAACCCGTTGCAGCAGCGACTGCTGGACGCCTGGCTCGGCGGGCGGGACGACCTGACCGTGGTCGGCGACGCCAGCCAGACGATCTACTCGTTCACGGGTGCGACCTCGGCGTACCTGGTCGACTTCCCGCGTCGGCGGCGGGACGCGGTGGTGGTCCGGCTGGTCCGGGACTACCGCTCGACCCCGCAGGTGGTCGGACTCGCCAACGCGGTGATCCGGCAGGCCCGCGGCACCGAGGCGCAGCTCCGGCTGGAACTGGTCGGTCAGCGGTCGCCCGGACCCGAGCCCGATCTGCGGATCTTCCCCGACGAGCCGGCCGAGGCCGCCGCGGTGGCCGCCCGCTGCCGGCAGCTCATCGCCTCCGGTACGCCGGCCCGGGAGATCGCCGTCCTGTTCCGTACCAACGCGCAGTCGGAGGCGTACGAGAAGGCGCTGGCCGAGGCCGAGGTGCCGTACCTCGTGCAGGGGGCCGAGCGGTTCTTCGAGCGGACCGAGGTGCGCCAGGCGATGATCGCGCTCCGCTCGGCGGTGCGCTCGACGCCGGCCGAGACCCCGCTGGTCGAGGCGGTCGTCGACGCGCTCTCCGCGGTCGGCTGGGCCCGCGAACAGCCCCCGCCCGGTGGGGCGGCACGGGAGCGTTGGGAGGCCCTGGCCGCGCTGGTCCAGCTCGCCGAGGAGTACGCGAGGACCCCGAACCTGCTGCCGATCGGTGACGCCGCGGCGGCGAGCGCGCGGAGTGGGCTTGCCAGCCCCGCAGTCGCGAGCGACCCGGTCGGGTGGGTGGAACGGGCGGTGTCGTTGGCGGACTTCTGTACCGAGTTGCAGCGGCGGGCAACCCAGCAGCACGTACCGACCGTGGACGGGGTGACGCTGGCGTCGCTGCACTCGGCGAAGGGGCTGGAGTGGGACGCGGTGTTCCTGGTCGGGCTCGCCGACGGCACCCTGCCGACCACGTACGCGAAGACGGTCGAGCAGGTGGAGGAGGAGCGGCGGCTGCTCTACGTCGGGGTGACCCGCGCTCGGGAGTGGCTCTGGCTGTCGTACGCCTCGGCCCGCTCGCCCGGCGGTCGGCCCCGGCGCCCGTCCCGGTTCCTGCCGCAGCTCGACCGCTCCGGCGGCGAGCGGGCAGCGAGCCCGACCGGTGCGGTCGCCGGTCGGAAACCCGACCCGCGACGGAACCGGGTCATCTCCTGCCGCATCTGCGGGGCCACCCTGCTCGCCGGGGTGGACCGCAAGCTGGGGCGCTGCTCGGACTGCCCGTCGGATCTCGACGACGAGCTGTACGGACGCCTGCTCGACTGGCGTTCACGGGTCGCCCGTGCCCAGAAAGTCCCTGCGTACGTGGTGTTCACCGACGCCACCCTGACCGCGCTGGCGGAACGCCGTCCGAGTGCCGTCGACGGGCTCCTGGCGATCGCCGGAATCGGCCCCCGCAAGCTCGGCCTGTACGGCGAGGCGGTGCTCGCTCTGGTGGGCGGCGCGACAGTGGACGAGTTGGGCCCGGAAAAAACTTCGACAATCGAGCCGTAAAACCGTTTGCCCTCGCCCCCGGATGAGGAATAGCCTCAAGGCACACCTCGCGAGCAGGGGCTAAAGGCCTGCTCAAGAGGGGTAACGACATGTTGGCGACGAGTGTGAGACAGGAGGCGAGTCCCATGGAGATCTACCGCTACGAGCGACCGTCGGCATCGCTGACTGTTCTCGCACCGGTGTCGGCGGCCAGGACTCTGCTGACCGTCGGTACTCCGTTGGTTCCCCAGGCGCACCAGGCTCCGGTCCAGGCCGAGCTGGTCCGGGTTGCCGCGTCCGCGGGGATCAATGGCACGAGTGGCTTCACGGGCGAAGGCATCCAACTGGCCAAGAAGCGGATGGATGTTCGCGGTGTTCCACCTCGAGGAAGGCCGGTCTGATCTACAGACCACCGGCTCACCTCGAGGCCGCGGAACCCGCTTACCGGGATCCGCGGCCTCAGTTTTTGTTTCGCCACAAGTACGTAGGACAGCGATCCACGAGATCGAAGCGAGAGAGAGGTGACCGGGCCATGAGTCTGGCGTTGGCTCCACTTGACCTGACCGTTGAGTTGGAGGCGAATCTGCCCTGCCGGAAGTTCGACCCCGACCTGTGGTTCGCCGACTCGCCCACCGAGCTGGAACTGGCAAAGTCGCTCTGCGGGGACTGCCCGCTGCGCGTCGAGTGCCTCTCCGGTGCGGTGGACCGAGCGGAGCCGTGGGGCGTCTGGGGCGGCGAGATCTTCGAGCGTGGCGCGGTTGTTCCGCGCAAGCGGCCCCGTGGCCGTCCGCGCAAGGAGGACGTCGCGCGTGACGTGATGCTGCGGGTCGAGGCCGAGGCGCGGTTGGCGGCCGATGGGCTGTCCGAGTCGCGCGCTGCTGTCCGGTTGGCGGCCTGACATGAACCCGATCCAGTCGTACGCCGGCATCCTGCCGGTATCGAACGTTTTCCCGAACACCGCGATCCAGAATCCAAACGGAGTCGAAGAGATGCATCTCATCCAAGAAGCGTTGTCACGTGCTCGAATGCGACTGCCTCAGGCCGGTCGTCACACCACGCGCACTGAGGCAACCCGTTCCGCCCGTGTCATCGCACTGGAGGCCCACCGTCGGGCCGCCCGCGAGCAGGGGCTCTACTAACCACCCGGCGAGCCGCCCGCTGATGAGCGGGCGGTCCCGCTGACCCGTCCCGCCGGTCGTCACCGACCGGCCCGAATGACCGAGGGCGGATCCGAGAGTGCTTCCCAGCACCCGGATCCGCCCTCGGCTCGTTTCCGTCTCTAGTCGTTTTCCGCCGTGCTGGCCGGCGGGGCGAAACCGGGCAGCCAGCGTTCCACGATGGCCCGGTACGGTGCCTTCGCCTCCAACTGGCTGAGGATCCCGATGGAGCCGAGGGTGACCCGGTGGATCAGCAGGTACGACGGCGGGAGGTTGAGCTGCCGGCTCAACTGGTACGCCGGTGACCTCGGGTTGGTCAGCCGTCCGGCCTCGACCCGCAGCCAGGCGCGGGTGAACCGGAACTCGTCCACCGAGAGCGGTTCGAGCACCGGCATGATGAAGTCGAGCACGGCCTCGGCGTCGATCACCTCGGTCGGTTTGATGAAGCCTTCGCCGCGCAGGCCCGCGACCACGGCCTCGGCCTCCCCGGCGAGGGCCAACCGGACCAGCCGGCCGACGGGCTCGGGGTGCCCGCCCGGCAGCCGGGCCACCGCGCCGAAGTCGATCACGCCGAGCCGGCCGTCCGGCAGCAGCCGGAAGTTGCCCGGATGCGGGTCGGCGTGCAGCAGCCCGGCCCGACCGGGCGCGGAGAAGTGCAGGGTGGCCAGGTGCCGCCCGGCCTGGTTGCGCTGCTCCTCCGTCCCGGAGGCGATGATCTGGGACATCGGGATGCCCTCGACCCAGTCGGTGACCAGCACCCGGGGGCTCGCCGCGACCACCTCCGGCACGAAGATCTCCGAGTCACCGGCGTACGCGGCGGCGAAGGCCCGTTGCGACTCCGCCTCCAGTTCGTAGTCGAGTTCCTCGCTGATCCGGTCGCGCAGTTCGGCGAGGAGCGGCTTGATGTCCAGTCCGGGCTGGATGGCCCGGAACATGCTGCCGAGCCGGGAGAGCTGCTTGAGGTCGGCGAGCAGGGCGTCGCCGGCACCGGGGTACTGCACCTTCACCGCGACCGGTCGGCCGGTGGCGGCGGCCTTGGCCTTGGTGCCGCGCCGCCGGGTGCCGGCCGGTACGACCGGTGGCCCGTTCCAGATGGCCCGGTGCACCTGCCCGATACTCGCCGCGGCGGCCGGTTTGTCGTCGAACTCCAGGAAGTACGACCGCCAGTCCGGTCCGAGCTGTTCGGCCAGGACCTTGTGCACGCTCGCCACCGGCAGCGGCGGAGCCGACTCCTGGAGCTTGGTCAGCGCCTGCCGGTACGGCGCGGCGATCTCCTCCGGCAGCGCGGCCTCGAACACCGAGAGCGCCTGACCGAACTTCATCGCGCCGCCCTTGAGCTGCCCGAGCACGCTGAAGAGTTGTTCGGCCGTACGTTGCTGGATTTCGGCCGAGATCACCTCCGAGGCGAGGCCGGTGACCCGCTTACCGACGCCGAGCACGGTCCGACCGGCGAAGCCGAGCGGCAGGGCGGCTAGCTTGGCGGTCCGGGAGACGGCCCGGCGTGGGATGTCGGTCACCAGATCATTGTTACCGACTTTCGGTGGTCACGACCGCCGTCAGCGGGTGGCTCGGGCCACCCTGGCCCCGGTTGACCGATATTCCTTCTGCCGAGACCGCAAGATGCGCCCCCGATGACGCCTGCTACGCCGCCGGGGACCGTGGTTTCCGGCGGCGGGTGCCGCAGCCGCAGTCGGGGTGCGGGGGCCAGGTCCGGCGCCGGAACCGCCCCGGTGTCCGGATCTCCACCGCCGCACCGATCGTCTCCGGCACACCGCCGTCGAGGAAGGCGAGGACCTCGCCGGCTGCGTAGCCGACCGCCGCGAGCAGGGTGGGTGTGCTGCACGCCTGGAGCGCGGGGTCGGCGGCGAGCTGTGCCGCGAGTTCCGGCCAGCCCGGGTCGCGGTCGCGTCGGTGCAGGTCGCGGCAGTTGAGGCAGGGGGCGCCGGCCGCCCGGACCAGGGGCCCGACCACGGGTACGCCGTCGTGCAGGCTCAGCAGCAGGTGCGCCTGCCGGCGTTGGGCGTACCCGGCGGCGAGCAGGCTGGCCGGGCGGTCGGCGCCGATCTGGATCACCAGGCTGGCGTGGCCGCGCCGGACCGGTCGGGTCTCGGTGCCGGGAGCGGCGCGGGTGATGGCGTCGGCGACCGCCTCGGCGCTGGGCCGGTGCACGTCCGTGGCGGCCGGCCCGGTACCGGTCACGTCGTCGGCCCCGACCCGACCGTCCAGGTCAGGGTGGACGTGGCCGACGCCGGCCTGCGCGAGGGCGACCGCGATCGGGCCGCCGAGCCGGCCCCGGCCGGTCACCACGACCCGCGCGGCGCGGCGCCGACGCAGCAGTTGGGCGGGGGTGGCGGTGGCGTCCGGGCCGCGCAGGGCGATCGCCGCAGCCTCGCTGGAGAGCCGCTGACGGGCCGGCTCGGGCAGGTCCGCCGGGAGGAGGGTGTGTGCCCCGACGACCAGGCCCGCGGCGCGGAGGGTGTCGATCAGCGTACGGGCGTCGTCGCGGGTGACCTGGAGTCGTACGGCCTGGTCCAGGATCGCCCGTTCGCTGCGGGTGCCGTCGAGCAGGTCGAGCAGTCGGGCGGCGCCGGGGTTGGCCACTTCGAGCAGGACGGCGCGGCTGGGATCGAGGCCGAGTTGCAGGGTGTGCCGGTCGCGCCAGAGCCTGGCCAGGCCGGGAAGGAGCGTGGGCCGGGGGAGCGTGGTACGTGTCATGGGTGACACGCTGTCATCGTTGCCGAACGGTCGGTCGATCGTTATCCACAGGCGTGCCCGGCCCTGCCGTGCACTATCCACAGGACTTGGCGGGTTATCCACAACCAGCGGGTAACTTCTGTCGCCGTCGGGACATGACGCGCGGTGTCCGTACCGCGACAGTGCCCGTAACCCGCGGGTACGGGAAGGGGCGGCCTGGTGGCCGCCCCAACCCCCGCGGGCGGGTTCGCCCTCGGTCGTTCAGACCTTGGCCTTGCCCAGGATCCGGTTGACCGTGGTGCCGCAGACGGGACACTTGCCCTTGGCCATGTTCATGCCCGTCTTGGACACCTCGACGTTGCCCTCGAAATCGCGCTTTTCCTTGCACTTCACGCAGTAACCGTTGTAGGTCTGGGCCTTTTCGGCCACGGTGCCCCTCCTCGTCCTATCCCGTCGGCTGGCTCACCCGACGGGTGCCCGGCGGCGGGCCTCCAAGCCCTGGCGCTGGGGTTTCTCCGCGATCACGACTGTGTGACCGCCGGTCCGGCGGACCCTACCCAGGTGCGGGCGGTTCCATGTCAGCAATGCGCCGGCACTGTGAGTAAGCCGACGACGAGAGTGTGCATGCCGGAATAGGTCGGATAAGTCAGTTTCGCAGGGACACGCCGGTTGAATGCCTTCAGAACGTCATTCCGGGGGGTACCCGTGAGGAGCGCTCAGGTTGATCGTTTACCGTGGGGACGCCCACCGGTTGCCCTCGCGTACGCACCGGTCAGCCCCCGGTGCGGGTCCCGCCGAGGGGCCGATCAAATATTTTTTTCGGACGGCAGGCCGCTAACCGGGATTTTCCTGGCGCGTGTTGACGAGTTGACTCTTGCGGTCCCCTGGTCACTACGCATTAGTTTTCCTTCGTGAATGAAACCCGGGCTGTCGCGAACCGGTAATGGCTGTGGCGCGCAAGCCGGTCGTCGAGGTACGGCGCAGTGAGCGCCGGCGCCGGACGGTGTCCGCGTACCGGGACGGCGAGCGGGTCGTGGTGCTCATCCCGGACCAGTTCTCCCGCGCCGAGGAGAGCGAGTGGGTCGACAAGATGCTCGCCCGGCTGGCCGCCAGGGAGGAGCGCACCGGCCGCTCCGACGACGACCTCCTGCTGCGGTCGCAGCGGCTGATCGACCGCTACCTCGCCGAACACGGGCGGGCCGCGATCCCGGCGAGCGTACGTTGGGTGACCAACCAGAACGGGCGGTGGGGCTCGTGCACGCCCGCCGACCGGACCATCCGGATCTCGCACCGGATCCAGGAGATGCCCGACTGGGTGATCGACTACGTCCTGCTGCACGAGCTGACCCACCTCGTCGTACCGAGTCACAACGCCCGGTTCTGGGCGCTGGTGGGGCGCTATCCCAAGGCTGAGCGGGCCCGGGGATACCTGGAGGGGGTCGCGGCCGCCGCCGGGGTCAACCTCACCGACTGAGCGCGGGAGCGCCCGGCTAGGGTCACCGGATGGCCCGACGACTGCTGGTAACGCTGCTGGGGCCGGTGCGCTGGTCGCCCCCCGGAACCGACCCGAACCGCTGGCAGACCGCCCTCGCCGAGGACGTGGTCGACCTGATCGCCACGCTCAGCGAGGTGGAACCGGCGATCGCCGCCACCGCCGAGCAGCGGGCCCTGGCCGACGCGGTGGTCTGGCCGGGGATGCCGATCTACGACCTGCCGGCCCGTACCGTGGGTGCCGCTCTTGCCGCCGCCGCCGCCGACGGGTACGACCAGGCGGCGGTGATCGTCGCCGACGCCCCCGACCTGCCCGGCCTGATCCTGGGCAAGCTGCTCCGGCCGCTGACCAGCCGGAGTGTCGCGGTCGCCCCGGCGGCGCCGGGACCGGGGCTGTTCGGGGTGGCAGCGCGGCTGCCCGCGCCGGACTGGCTGTCGGAGATCGACCTGGACACGGCGGACGCGGACGCGCTCCGGGCCGCCGCGCCGGACCCGGCCGAGGTGGCGGTCACGCCGGGCTGGCGTCGCCTGCGCAGCCCGGCGGAGCTGGCCACCCTGGATCCCGCCGTCGAGGGGTGGGACACCACCAGGGCGCTGCTCTCCGCCCCCTGACGGGGGCGGAGAGGCGCGTCACGGGCGGTCAGGAGGGGTTCTTGTCCCCGGGCTGCTCCGGGCCCTCGCCCTCGTTGTCGCCCTGGTCGCCGCCCTTGGGGCCGCCGGGCTGGGTGAAGTCGAAGCTGTCCAACTCGTCGAGGTCGAGCTGGGCGCGGGCGAAGCCCTCCGGGTCGGCGAAGTCCTCACCGGAGGGCAGCAGGTCCGGGTGTCCCCAGATGGCGTCCCGGCCGGCGATGCCCCGGTGCTCGGTCAGCGCGGCCCAGAGCGCCGCCGCCTCCCGCAACCGGCGCGGGCGCAGTTCCAGCCCGACCAGGGCGGCGAAGGTCTGCTCGGCCGGCCCACCGGCCGCCCGGCGCCGCCGGAACGCCTCACCGAGCTTGACCACGTTCGGCAGCCGCTCTGCGGCGGCGTTGTCCACGACATGGCAGACCCAGCCCTCGACCAGGGCCAACGCGGTCTCCAACCGGGCCAGCGACGCCTTCTGCGACGGCGTGTCCTCCGGGGTGAAGATGCCCTCCAGGGCCAGCTCCTGCAACGACTCGGGATTGGTCGGATCGACCCGACCCATCGCCTCCTCGATTGCCTCCCGGTTCACCGTGATGCCCGCGGCGTACATCTCCACGGCGGTGAGCACGTGTCCGCGCAGCCACGGCACGTGGCCGAACAGGCGCTGGTGGGCCGCCTCGCGCAGGGCCACGTAGAGGCGTACCTCGTCCTCCGGCAGCTCCAGGCCGGTGCCGTACTCCCGGATGTTGGCCGGAACCAGCGCGGCCGTGCCGGCCGGTCCGAGCGGCAGGCCGATGTCCCCGGCCGAGAGCACCTCGGCGGCGAGCGAGCCGAGCGCCTGGCCGAGCTGACCGCCGAAGAGGGCACCGCCGAGGCTGGCGACCATCGACTGCATCGGGCCGAGCTGGGCCCGCTGCTCCGGCGGCACTAGGTCACCCATGGCCGCGACCATCCGGCCGGCGACCGGGTCACAGAGCTTGCGCCACACGTCGAGGGTCCGGAAGATCCACTCGTTCCGGTTCCACGCCACCGAGGTCTGGATGCCCGAGGGCAGCGCCGAGCTGGGCTCCAGCCAGAGGTCGGCGAGGCGCAGGGCCTCCTCCACGGCGTGTCGCTCGAACGGGGTGACCGCCGGGTCCCCGGACGAGGAGAGCTGGCTGGCCGCCACCTGGCGGGCCAGATCCCAGTTGACCGGGCCGCTGCCCGGTGCGGCGAGCAGCTGTTGCAGCTGAGCCATGAACTGCTGCATCTGCTGCGGGTCGTTGGGGTCGGGCGGCTGGCCACCCGGGAGCGCGAAGCCGAACGGAATATCAGGCACCCGTCCACGGTACGCGCGCGAGGGGCCCGGATGCCGGTCCAGGTGTTGCGCTCAGGGAGAACTAAGGGGTTCGACCGGCGGGACCCCCGGGGGGCCTCGGTACGCTCTGGCGCATGAGACGTCGCGGGGTCACAGTCCTGCTCGGTGCGCTGCTCACCGCCCTGCTCAGCCTCGGCGTGATCGGAGCACCCATCCCGTACGTGGTGCTCGGCCCCGGACCGACGGTCAACACGCTGGGCACCGAGGACGGCAAGGAGGTGATCCAGGTGACCGGCCGGGAGACCTCCACCTCGGCCGGGCAGTTGCGGCTGACCACGGTCGGTGTGCAGCCCGACGTACGGCTGCTGTCGGCCATCTCCGGTTGGCTGTCCGACTCCGAGGCCGTGGTGCCGCGCGAGCTGATCTACCCGCCGGGGCAGACCCAGCAGCAGGTCGACGAGCGCAACGCCGAGGACTTCACCGCGTCCCAGACCAGTGCCGAGACCGCCGCGCTGCGGGAGCTGGGCTTCCCGGTGCAGGTCGCGGTCAAGGTCGTCACCGCGGGCGGCCCGTCGGTGGACCGGCTCAAGGTCGACGACGTGATCACCTCGGTCAACGGTGAGCCGGTGCCCACCGCGACCAGGCTCACCGAGCTGGTCCGGGCCCACCCGGCCGGCACCGCCCTCACCGTCGGGTTCGTACGCGGCGGCACGCCCGGCACCACCACGGTCACCACCACCGCGGCCAGCGGCCAGCCGCCCCGGATCGGGGTGGAGATCGAGCAGCGGCAGCCGCACCCGTTCGAGCTGAAGATCGACCTGGGCGACATCGGGGGACCGAGCGCCGGGCTCATGTTCACCCTCGGCATCATCGACAAGCTGACCCCCGAGGACCTGACCGGCGGGAAGATCATCGCGGGTACCGGGACCATCGACGACGAGGGCAACGTCGGACCGATCGGCGGCATCCCGCAGAAGCTGGTCGGCGCCAAGCAGGCCGGCGCGGTGTCGTTCCTGGTGCCGGCGGACAACTGCGAGGAGGCCGTCCGCAACCCCCAACCGGGCCTGCCGCTGTACCGGATCGCCACCCTCAAGGACGCACTGAACGCGTTGAACCTGTTGCGCACCGGAGGCCAACCGCCACGCTGCTGAACCGGCCCGCTCACCTTCGGCTCACCTTGGGCTCATCCCGCTCAGGTGGACCCCGTACTCTGGGTGCCTGGTCGGAGCCGATCACCGTGGAGCGGAGCCAACAGTGGTCATGCGTAGCAGTCCCCTACCGAGAATGAGCCGGCGCGGTCGCGTGACGGTCGGCGTACTGGTCGGGGTGTTCCTGCTGTTCACCCTGCTGGGCTGGGGGGTACAGGCCTGGACCGACTGGCTGTGGTTCGACGAGGTCTCGTACACCCAGGTCTTCACCGACGTCCTGGTCACCCGGATCGGGCTGTTCGCCTCGGTCGGTGCGGCCATGGCCGTGATCATCGGCGGCAACCTGTGGCTGGCGTACCGGCTGCGCCCGGTGCTGCGCCCGCACTCGGCCGAACAGGCCACGCTCGAGCGCTACCGGATGGCCCTGGCACCCCGGATCGGCGCCTGGATCAGCGCGATCGCGGTCATCGTCGGCCTCTTCGCCGGCCTGTCCGCGCAGAGCCGGTGGAGCCAGTGGCTGCTGTTCCGCAACGGCCAGGACTTCGGGGTCAAGGACCCGGAGTTCGGCATCGACATCGGCTTCTACGTCTTCCAGTTCCCGTTCTGGCGCTACCTGCTCGGGGTCGGCTTCACCGTCGTGGTCCTCTCGGTGATCGGCGCCCTCGCCGTGCACTACATCTTCGGCGGGGTCCGGTTGCAGGGCGTCGGCGACCGGATGACCAACGCCGCCCGAGCCCACCTGACCACCCTGGTCGCGGTCTTCGTGCTGCTCAAGGCCATCGCGTACGTGCTGGACCGGCGGGCGATGCTGCTGGAGTTCAACGAGAGCGTCAACACCTACGGTGCCGGCTACGCCGACATCAACGCGCTGCTGCCGGCCAAGGAGATCCTGGCCTACATCTCGATCGTGGTCGCGATCGCGATCATCGTGTTCTCCAACGCGGTGATGCGGAACCTGGTCTGGCCGGGCATCTCGCTGGCCCTGCTCGGCATCTCGGCGGTGGCGATCGGCGGCATCTACCCGTGGGCGGTGCAGACCTTCGAGGTCAAGCCGAGCCTCCAGGACAAGGAATCGCAGTACATCCAGCGCAGCATCGAGGCGACCCGGGCGTCCTTCGGGCTGGCCGCGACCCGGACCACCCCGTACGGCGCGGGCAACCTGAAGCCCCCCGCCGCGCTGGCGACCGACACCTCCGTGGTGCCGAACATCCGGCTGCTCGACCCGCAACTGATCTCCGAGACCTACACCCAGTTGCAGCAGGTCCGTGGCTTCTACGACTTCGGCCCGAAGCTCGACATCGACCGCTACACGGTCAACGGCGCCACCCAGGACTACGTGGTCGGTATGCGGGAGATCAACTACGGCGAGCTGACCACCCAGCAGAGCAACTGGATCAACCGGCACACCGTCTTCACCCACGGGTACGGGCTGGTCAGCGCCCCGGCGAACCAGGTGGTCTGCGGCGGCCAGCCGTTCTTCGTCTCCGGCTTCCTCGGCAACCAGGCCCAGGCCGGGTGTTCCGCCTCGGCCGAGCAGATCCCGGCCGAGCAGCCGCGGATCTACTACGGCGAGCAGATGGACGACAGCGACTACGCGATCGTCGGCCAGACCGACGCGGGCCGCACCGTCGAGTTCGACCGCCCGACCGGCAACGACAGCGAGAACAACAGCGGGCAGACCTACACCTACACCGGCACCGGCGGGGTGGAGATCGGCTCGTTCACCCGCAAGCTGCTCTACGCGATCAAAGAGCAGGAGAGCAACTTCCTGCTCTCCGCCGCGGTCAACGAGAACTCCAAGCTGCTCTACGTACGTAACCCGCGCGACCGGGTGGAGAAGGTCGCCCCGTTCCTGACGCTGGACGGCGACCCGTACCCGGCGCTGGTCGGTGGCCGGATCCAGTGGATCATCGACGGCTACACCACGGCCGCCACCTACCCGTACGCGGAGCAGGTCAACCTGCAGACCGAGACGGCCGACGAGCTGACCGGGCGGGGCACCTTCCAGCTCGCCCGGGAGAACGTCAACTACATCCGCAACTCGGTCAAGGCCACCGTCGACGCGTACGACGGGACCGTCAAGCTTTACGAGTTCGACGAGACCGACCCGGTGCTCAAGGCCTGGAACAAGGCCTTCGGCGGGGACCTGGTGACGCCGAAGTCGGAGATCCCGGCCGACCTGGCCGCGCACTTCCGCTACCCGGCCGACCTGTTCAAGGTGCAGCGCAACCTGCTGGCCAAGTTCCACGTCACCGACCCGAGGGAGTTCTTCTCCGGGCAGGACTTCTGGGAGGTCCCGAACGTCCCGGACGCCCCCGACACCGGCCAGCGGCAGCCCCCGTACTACCTGTTCACCCAGTTCCCCGGGCAGGACACGCCGAGGTTCCAGCTCACCTCGGCGGTCACACCGGCCAGCCGGCAGAACCTGGCCGCGTTGATCTCCGGGTCGTACGTGAACGGGCAGCCGCAGTTGCAGGTGCTGGAGTTACCCGACCAGACGGCGGTCTCCGGCCCGGTGCAGGTGCACCAGAAGATGACCAACAACGCGGCGATCCGGCAGGAACTCAACCTGCTCTCGTCCAACCAGGCCCAGGTGCAGTACGGCAACCTGCTCTCACTGCCGTTCGGCGACGGCATGCTCTACGTCGAGCCGGTGTACGTGAAGAGCAACCAGCAGAACGCGTACCCACTGCTGCAGCGGGTGCTGCTCTCCTACGGCGACGGCGGCGAGTACGTCGTACTGGCCAACACGTTGCAGGACGGCATCAAACAGCTCGTCGAGCAGGGCAAGGCGGCCGGCGCCAACAATCCGCCGCCCGCCACCCCACCGGCGCCGACCGACAATCCGTCGGCCACCCCGAGCCCCGGCGCGACGCCGACCCCGCCACCGGCGCTCACCGGTGAACTCGCGGCGGCGGCGGCCAAGGTGCAGCAGGCGATCGCCGAGGTCCAGGCCGCTCAGGCGTCCGGTGACGTCGAGCGGTGGGGCAAGTCGCTGAAGACGCTCGACACGGCGCTGACGGAGTTCCAGGCGGCCCAGCGGGCGGCCGGGGTGCCGGGTTCCACGCCGACGGGGGCGGGTTCACCCACGCCACCGGCGAGCACGCCGAGTCCGCCGGCCGGTACGCCGAGCGGCTGAGCGTCCTACGGCTGGTAAAGGCATTCGCTCGGGGTACGGGAATCAGTTCGCTGATTTCCGTACCCCGAGCTCTTTTTTGGGGTATGGGGCGCTCCGCCGAATATCGCGCACCGCCGATCGGGAGCCTTCCGCCCCACCCGCCCGTACGGCAAAGTGCCTGGTCAGCGTTGAAGTCAGGACCATGTGTCGGCTCGTTTTGCGGGCGCGTGTGCCGGTGCGCTAGTGTTAACGAGCCGACGCGGGGTGGAGCAGCTCGGTAGCTCGCTGGGCTCATAACCCAGAGGTCGCAGGTTCAAATCCTGTCCCCGCTACAAAGAAAAGCCCGTCCCCTGTGTTTCGGGGGGCGGGCTTTTGCTTTTCCTGCCGGACGAGGTCTCGCTGTCCCCGCTCAGCGGACATGCCCGGCAAATCCCCCGTGTTCGCGCGATGTGGACCGACCGGCGGTGGGGCCACGATCGGGTGGTGACGACGGATGCGCTTGCGCCGAGTACCGAGGCACCGGTAGCGGGTCGCGGTCGGTCGAGGCTGACACCCATGCTGGGTCCGGCCCTGGTCGCCGCGATCGCGTACGTCGACCCCGGCGGTCTACCTGCACTCCGCCCTGGTCCAGGACCGGGGACCGGCGGCGGCCGTGGCTCGGGCGCAACCCACCCTGGTACGCCGTGCGCTGCGGCTGGACTGCGTGGTCGGCCTCGGCGTGGCGACGATCGTCAACGTGTCGATGATCGCCCTCGGTGCGGGACTCGGTGCGGCCACCGCCGGTGGGTGGACGGGTGATCTCTTCGCCGCGCACGAGCACCTGGCCACCCAGGTCGGTGGCGCCGCCGCGCTGGCGTTCGCGATCGCCCTGCTCTCCTCCGGCATCTCCTCGTCCGGCGTCGGCACGCTCGCCGGGGACGTGGTGCTGCACGGCTTCCTCGCCCGGCGGGTGCCGGTGCACCTGCGCCGGTTGGTGACCATGACTCCGGCGGTGCTGGCCCTGGTACTCGGTGCCCCGCTGACCGGCCTGCTGATCCTCAGCCAGGTGGTGATCTCACTCGGTGTGCCGGTGGCGCTCTTCCTGCTGGTCCTCTTCTGCCGGGACCGGTCGCTGATGGGCCCGCTGGTGAACGCCCCGCTGACCACCCACGTGGCCGCCGCGGCCGGCACGGTGGTCGCCGTACTCGGGCTCAGCCTGCCGATCGTCCTGCTGCTGTGAAACCCGACCGGCGTACGGCGGAAGACCCGGACCGATCCGGTGTGCTCGACCCGAGAGGAGTCGTACCAGTGCGAACCCCGACCCGCCACCGCCCGGCGGCATCGGTCACCCGGCGGCGAACCCCGTCCACCGTCGCGGCACCGCCCGCCGGACCGACCCCGCCCACCGGACCGACCTCGATCGCCGGTCTGCGCACCCGGCTGGTTGTGCTCGCCGGGCTCGCCGTCGCCGGTGCGGCGGCCGGGATCTCCTGGTGGGCCGTTGCCGCACTGCTGCTCACCTGCCTGGCGATCCCGGTCGCCGTGGCCGTCCAGGGCGGGCCGTGCCCCGCCCGGGCCCTGTTCTTCCTGCCATCCCGGCCGCACTCGACGCGGCACCGACCCGAGAGGACGAACCACGATGCCCGACTTCGCCCGTCAGGACGTACTCCAGCCCATCCGGGGTGACCAGGGCGGTCTGGACCCCGGCCCGCGCAACGTCGAGCTGGACCGGCAGAACCCGGACCTGCTCGTGCCGCCGCCGACCGACCAGGGCACGGTGCCGAACCTGAAGTTCTCCTTCTCGATGGCGCACACCCGGATCGAGAAGGGCGGGTGGACCCGCGAGGTGACCCAGCGCGAGTTGCCGATCGCCAGCCAGCTCTCCGGCGTGGACATGAAACTGGAGCCGGGTGCGTACCGGGAGCTGCACTGGCACCAGGCGGCCGAGTGGGCGTACGTGCTGGCCGGGAGTTGCCGGATCAGCGCCGTCGACCATGAGGGCCGCAACTTCCTCGAAGACGTGGAGCAGGGCGACCTGTGGTTCTTTCCGAAGGGCGTGCCGCACCACATCCAGGCGCTCGCCGACGGGGTGGAGTTCCTGCTGGTCTTCGACGACGGGGCGTTCACCGAGAACGGGACCTTCCTGATCAGCGACTTCTTCGCGCACGTGCCGAAGAACGTGCTGGCCAAGAACTTCGGCTGGACGGTGGACCAGTTGGAGAACCTGCCCGAGCGGGACAAGTACATCTTCAGCGGGCAGGTCCCGCCCGCGCTCTCCGCCGACAGGGTGGTCAGCCCGACCGGTGACGTGCCGCGTACGTTCAAGCACCGGATGCACGCGCAGGCGCCGCAACGGTTCAAGGGCGGTTCCGTACGGATCGCCGACTCGACGAACTTCGCCGCCGCGAACACCATCTGCGCCGCCCTGGTGGAGATCGAACCGGGCGGGATGCGGGAGCTGCACTGGCATCCGACCGACGACGAGTGGCAGTACTACATCTCGGGCTTCGGTCGGATGGGCGTCTTCGCCAGCTCCGGCATGAACCGTACGTTCAACTACCAGGCCGGCGACGTCGGCTACGTGCCGTTCGCGTACGGGCACTACATCGAGAACCTCGGCGACGAGCCGTTGCGGTTCCTGGAGATGTTCCGCAACCCACGGTTCGAGGACATCTCGCTGGCGCAGTGGATGGCGAACACGCCGCCGCAGATCAGCGCCGACACCCTGAACCTGCCGCGGGAGATGATCGAGGCGCTGCCGAAGTCGAAACAGCCGGTGGTCCGCTGACCGTGGACCGGCGGTGGGTCCCGGCGCGAGGAGCGTTCCCCACCGCCGGTCCGAACCGCTTCCGTCAGGAGGTCTCCCCGATGGGCCTGTCGCCGTCCCAGATCCGGGCCAGCTCCAACCGGGTACGGATACCGAGCTTGGCGTAGATCGCCCGCAGGTGGGTGTCGACGGTGTGGAACGAGACGAAGAGCCGGGCCGCCGCCTGCTGCTTCGTCGCCCCGGCGGCCAGGAGTGCCGCCACCCGTACCTCGCTCTGGGTGAGCGCGTCCAGGCCGGCTCGGGGACGGGTGTCCCGGGACCGCTGTTCCGTCGCGCCGAGGGCCCGGAGCTGCCGCTGGGCCCGCTCCTGGTCGCCGGTGGCGCCGATCCGCCCGTACAGCCCGGCGCTCTCCTGGGCGGCGGCACCGGCTTCGGCCGACGGGACGCCGGGCAGCCGGGCCAGGTCGAGCAGGGCGTCGGCCAGCGCCGGGCGGGCGGTGGTGGCCCGCAGCCGGGCGACCGCCTGCCGCAGGGTGGCCGGATCCCGTTCGACCAGGGCCGCCGCGTGGTCGGCAAGACCCGACCAGAGCGGGCCGTCGACCCGTTCGGCGATCGTCGCGGTGTGGCCGGCGACGGTACGCGCCAACGCCGGCTCACCGATCGCGAGGGCGGCCCGTACCAGCATCGGCCCCCGGTGCGGCAGCCGGACCAGGTGGGCCAGCGAGTGGCGCAGCCCGTCAACGGTGTGCCGGAGCAGGTCGGCGTGCCGTACCGGGTCGGGATCGGTCGCCGCGGCGCAACCCAGCCGGATCCACGGCATCAGGTCCGGCCAGCCGGTGGCCGGGGACTCGGCGCGGAGCAGGGTCCGGGCCCGGTCGGGGCGGCCCCGGCGGATCAGCGCCTCGACGGCGACCGCGAGCAGCTCCAGGCGTACGTCCTCGGGTAGTTGCCGGTCCGGGCGCGGGCGCAGCGCGAGCCGGGCCCGGACCTCGGCCTCGGGCAGCTCGCCGACGGTGATCCGGAGCAGGCAGTCGAGCGCGGTCAGCATCGGCTCGACCACCGGGGCGAACCGTCCGACCTCCACGGTGGCGGCGGCGAGCGCGGTCCGCGCCTCGTCGAACTCCCCGAGCGCGAGTTGGACGGCGATCCGGTCGACGCGGAGCAGGGCGGCCGGCGCCCGGGACGCGGGCGTGTGCGGATCCACCCGCCCCAGCACCTGCCGGGCCGTGGGCAGGTCGCCGCCGGCCAGCGCCACCCCGGCGCGGGCCAGCGCCAGGCGTACGGTGCCGCCGGGGGCGGGCGCCTCCCGCTCGGCCCGTTCCGCCTCGCCGAGCAGCCCGGTCATGTCGGGCTGGCCGAGCGGTCCGGCGGTCGCCGCCAGCGTGGTCAGCAGCCAGGCCCGGTGGACCGGTGCGCACCGGTCCTGGGTCAGCGCCCGGTGCAGGTACGCCAGGGCGAGTGACGGGCGTCCGGTGGCGTGCCACGCCCCCAACCGCCCGAGCAGGACGGCACGCTGCTCCGGACCGTCCCGGTCGGCCGCGATCTCCTCGGTCAGTACGGCCAGCGCCCGCTCGGCGCGACCGGCCAGCATCAGGTGGTCGACGAGTGCGGGCAGCAGCCGGCGTCGGTGTCGCGGGTCGAGTCCCGCCCCGGCGCGGGTGTGTACGGCGAGCAGCAGTTCCGCCGCCACGGACGGGTCCACCGCGGAGTCGACGGCGAGTCGGGACACCAGGTCGAGGTCGATCCGCTCCGGCCCGGTGGCGGTGCCGTCCGGGGGAGGTGCCGTGTTCAGCACCCGGAGCAGTTGTTCGGCGGCGAGCGTGGGGCAGCACCGCTCCAGGATCGCGGCGGCCCGTACGTGGGTGGCGGCGCGCAGCGAGGGTGGGGTGACCCGGTACACCGCCCGCCGTACGCCGGGGTCGGCCAGGTGCAGCCCGTCGGTGGCGTCACGCAGGAGGCCGTACCCGATGAGGGTCTCGATGTCGTGTTCGAGTGCCGGCCCGGATCGCCGCACCATCCGCTCGACGAACGACAGCTCTCCCGGTGTCCCGGTCAGCGCCAGCGCCCGCAGGATCGACCGCTGTACGGCCGACAGGGCCGCCAGTGGCCTGCCGCCGCCGCCCGTACGCATCCTGGTTCTGCGTCCCGAGATCCCCGGTCGGGTGGCCCGTGCTCCAGGTCGGCTCAACGGTGGCCATGTGGGCACGGGACACCCCCTCGGCGGCGGCCGGTCGGGACGGCTCGGATCCGTCCGGAAGGTTCGGACGGTGCGAACGTGAATCGAATTCGGACCGGCAAGTCGAGGCTATACACGGGTTCCCGACGGTGTCGGTGATCCGCGAATCTTCGGTTGCCCCCATCGAGCAGGGTCGGAAATCGGCGGGTGCCGCCACCCGCCGGGGTCGGGAAGATATCGGTGAAGATCAGCGAGTCAGGCTGATCGGCCGATCAACAGTTGGCGAGTTCGGTCGTACGCTCCGTTGCCATGCTGTTCTCGCGCCAGCACAGGAATGTCGGTCCGGCGATCGCCGAATTCTGGCGGTGGTGGCCCGGTGCGCGGCCCAGGGTGGAGGCGGCCATCGCCGACGGCACCTGGTCCGACGACCTCATCGCCGAGGTGAGCGGGCGGGTGAAGGCGATCGACCGGGAACTGGAGTGGGAGTTCGCCCAGGGCACCCGGTCCGGTCACGCGCTTGTCGTCTCGGCCGCCGGAGCGCCCCGGCTGCGGGCGGTCGCCGAACGCTGGCGCCGGGCGGCTCCGGCCGCCGACGACCGGTGGGAGTACCACTCGACCCGGCAACCCGATCCGACCTCGCTGTCGGCCGCGTTGACCGTCTCCGGGCACGAGATCAAGCTGACCGAGCTGCGGTTCGCCTGCCGGATCGACCCCGACCGGTACGAGGTGGACGTGCTCGTACATCACCCGGACTTTGGCCGGTTGGGTGAACCGGATCGGATGCGGGTGGCGTTCCTCGCCCTGGACTGGCTGCTCGGTGAGGTCGCGGTCGAGCTGTGGGTGGGCGGGGTCGAGGTGAGCACCACGCTGCCGCCCCGTACCGAGTCGGGTGAGGCGCTCACCGCCGTGGTGGCCCAGTTGGCCCGGCGGTTGCGGGAGACGAGCTGGGTGCTGCTCGAACGCGCCCCGGTCGGAGGCAGTCCGCAGACCGCCGCGGTGCGGCATCCGCTCAAGCCGGTCCGTTGGCCGCACCTGGACACCCACCTCGGGGTGGTGGTGCCGTACCGGGCGGCGGAGACCGGGCTGCCGACCGAGACGGCGCTCGCCGCGCTGGAGCGGCTGGAGGAGCAGATCGCGGCGGCTGCGTCGGGCGCGGTGCTGGTCGCCCACGAGAGCTGCGCCGGCCGCCGGACCTTTCACCTGTACGCCGAGGCGGGCGCGTCGCCGCTCGGGCCGGTACGGGACGCCGTCCGGGGCTGGGACCAGGGGCGGGTACGGCTACGGACCCGCTACGACCCGGGCTGGCAGGCGGTCCGCCCACTGTGCCCGTGACGCTCCCCGGCGCTCCGAGGGTACTTTCCGCCCCGCCGTGGGTAACGTCCCTTTCGAGCGAGCGAGGCGTAAGGGTTGCGCCCAACACGGAGGATGTAGCCATGGCTTCTCTTGGAAAGTGGTGGGCAAGGCTCAGCGCCGTCGTACTCACGGCGAGCCTGGCCGTTTTCGTGCCGGTGGCGGCCTGGGCGTCGTCCGGCACCGGTGAGTTGGTGCTGGAGGCGGCACGCCGGCCGCGCCGCAGCGGTATCGGTGCCGGGTTGTTCGGGCTGGTCTGCTGCGGTGTTGTCGTGGTGGCGATCGTGGTGGTGCTGGTGCTGCTGCTCCGTCGCCGGTCCGGCCGCCGCTGATCGGGTCCCGGCCGGCCGGCGCCCTACCCGGCGCCGGCCCGGCCACTGACCTCAGTCGTCGCCTTCGGACGCTCAGCCACCGGCCAGCGACGCGTTGGCCTCGCTGACGAAGGCCCGCGCCGCCTCCTTGGAGGTCGCCCGGCCGGACTGCGCGCTCTCGGCGACGCTGATCAGGAGGGCACGGACCTTCGCGTGACCTCGGGGCGGCGGCGTCGGGGCGGGTCCGAACCGGTCGACCATCGAGGTCTCGAAGGACGCGGTGAGTTTCATGCTCTGGTCGGTCAGCGTGTCCTCGACGTACGAGCGGACGTCGAGGTTCGCGCTCAGACCGCGCTCCGTGCCGAGGATCTGCCCGGCCTCCACGTCGTTCACCAGGAAGTTGATCACGTCCACCACGATTTCCGGGTGGCGGGACCCGCGGAAGGCGGCCCAGTACATCGACGCCCGCGCCCACTGGGCCTTCGGGGCGCCGGGATAGGTGACCAGGCCCAACTCGTCCTGGGTCAACTTCTGCAACTCGGGCAACTGGTTCGACCACATGAAGCTCGTCGCGGCCTTGCCGGTGGCGACCAGTTGGCGGGTGACGTCGCCGCTGTTCGCCTCCGCGATGACCGCCGCCGACGGGGTGGCTCGATCGGAGCGGGCGTCCCGCCACAGGTCGAACCAGCGGGTCATGTCCGACTCGGTGAAACCGAGCTGCCGTCCCCGGTACAGCTCCTTGCCCTGCGCCCGCAGCCACAGCCAGAGCGCCTTGTAGTCGGCGGAGGGGTCCATCGTCCCGGCGACCTTGCCGTCGGTGGCCTCGGTGACCTGGGCCGCCCAGTCCACGAACTCGTCGTACTCCATGCCGATCCGGGGCTCGGGCAGGTTGTGGCGGCGCAGCAGGCTCTTGTTGTAGATCAGACCGGGGGTGTTCTCGGCCGCGGCGACGGCCATCGTCCGGCCGGCGACCTGGCCGTACTGGGCCAGGCTGGGGGGCAGGCCGGTGAGGTCGAGCCGGTTCTGCCGTACGTGCTCGGTCAGGTCGAGGATGATGCCGCGTTCGGCGTACTCGGTCAGGTAGTTGTCGTCGATCTGGAACAGGTCGGGCGGGTTGCCGCCGGCGGCCTGGCTCGACAGACGGTCGTAGTAGCCGGTGTTGCCCTGCCAGGTGACCTGGAAGGTCACCTCGGGGTGCCGGGACGAGTAGAGCTGGAGCGCCCGCTCGGTCAGCTCGGCGCGCTTCTCGCCGCCCCACCAGAAGATCGAGAGTCGGATCGGGTCCTCGGACGGTGTGTCCCGGGCGCCGTCGCAGGCGGTCAGGGTGCTGCTCAGGAGCAGCCCGAGGGCCAGGGTGGCGGCGGCCAGCGCCCGGCGCCGGGACGGGCGGAAGGCAGGGGGCACGTTCTCTCCCAACGGCGCCGGTCAGAGGCTCAATCGGGAACATTTACACAGGTACGGCCACCGGGTGTCAACGGCCGTCCGGTCGAGATCCACAGTCCGGTCCAGTGGCGGCGGCAACGACGCATTGACATGCGTGACCCACCGCCGTAACGCATGGGACGGGGAGTGGGGTGTGCCCGATCGCGTGCGGTGTCCGGATCTGCGCCCGGTCGCGCCGTTCCTGCCCAGGTCAGAGCCGGTGCGTCGGGTCACGGACGGAGTCGCGTCACACCGGGGCGACGGCGCGTGGGATGCCGCGACCGGGCGTGATGTACTTGCCGGCGTGGAACTGCTGCACTCGGGCAAGGTACGGGACGTCTACGCGGACGGCGATGACCTGATCCTGGTCGCCTCCGACCGGGTGTCGGTCTACGACGCGGTCCTGCCGACGCCGATTCCGGACAAGGGCAAGCTGCTCACCGCACTGTCGCTGTGGTGGTTCGAGCAGCTCGCCGACATCGTGCCGAACCATGTCATCTCCGCTACGGACGTACCTGCCGAGTGGGCCGGGCGGGCGATCCGGGTCCAGCGGCTGGAGATGGTGCCGGTCGAGTGCATCGCCCGTGGCTACCTGACCGGTCTGGGACTCAAGGAGTACGAGCGCGACGGCTCGGTCTCCGGGGTCGAGCTGCCGCGCGGCCTGGTCGACGCGTCGATCCTGCCCGAGCCGATCTTCACGCCGACGACCAAGGCGCCGATGGGCGAGCACGACGAGTTCATGACCTTCGCCGACGTGGTCGACAAGGTCGGCGCCGAAACCGCCGAGCGACTGCGGCAGATCACCGTGGACGTCTACTGCCGGGGCGCCGAACTGGCCGCCGAGCGGGGCATCCTGGTGGCCGACACCAAGCTCGAGTTCGGGTGGGCGCCGGACGGCACCCTGGTCCTCGCCGACGAGGTGCTCACCTCCGACTCGTCGCGCTTCTGGCCGGCGGAGTCGTACCAGCCGGGACGGGGGCAGTTCTCCCTCGGCAAGCAGTTCGTCCGGGACTGGGCGGTCAGCACCGGCTGGGACAAGAAGCCGCCCGCGCCCGAGGTGCCGGAGGAGATCGTGGCTGCCACCCGCGCCCGCTACGTCGACGTCTACGAACGGCTCACCGGCCGCCAGTGGTAGACCGCTCCGAGCGGTATGGCTGCGGCGCAGCCGGAGCGCTTCATGATCCACGCGCGCTCACCTGTTCGTGGGCCGCCCTCGCCGACAGCTAGGCGCGCGTGGATCAAGCGGGCGAGCACCACGGGCGCCCGTACCGGTACGCGGTCAGTCGTCGGTCCAGTTGAGGGTGCGTTCGACTGCCTTGCGCCAGTTGCGTAGTTCCCGGTTGCGGTGATCCGGGTCCATCGCCGGCTGCCACTGGGCATCCTGGCGCCACTGGGCCCGTAGCGTCTCCGGATCGGGCCAGAAGCCGACCGCCAGGCCGGCCGCGTACGCCGCGCCGAGGCAGGTCGTCTCGGTCACCGCCGGCCGGACCACCGGTACATCCAGGACGTCGGCGACGTACTGCATGAGCAGTTCGTTGCCGGTCATCCCGCCGTCCACCCGCAGGTTGCGCAGCGGCACCGCGGAGTCGGCGTTCATCGCGTCCACCACCTCGCGGGTCTGCCAGGCGGACGCCTCCAGCACCGCTCGGGCCAGGTGCCCCTTGGTGATGTAACCGGTGAGGCCGGCGATCACCCCGCGCGCGTCGCTGCGCCAGTGCGGCGCGAACAGGCCGGAGAACGCCGGTACGACGTAACAGCCGCCGTTGTCCTCGACGGTGCGGGCCAACTCCTCCACCTCCGGCGCGGCGGAGATCAGTCCCAGGTTGTCGCGCAGCCACTGGACCAGTGATCCGGTGACCGCGATCGCCCCCTCCAGGGCGTACGTCGCCGGCTGGTCGCCGATCCGGTACCCGACCGTGGTGAGCAGTCCGTGGCCGGAGACGACCGGTTCGGTGCCGGTGTTGAGCAGCAGGAAGCTGCCGGTGCCGTAGGTGCACTTCGCCTCGCCCGGCTCGAAGCAGGTCTGGCCGAACAGGGCCGCCTGCTGGTCGCCGAGGGCGCTGGCCACCGGTACGCCGTCGAGTACGCCGGTGGCCGTACCGTAGATCTCGGCGGAGGAGCGGACCTGCGGCAGCATCGCTGCGGGAATCCCCATCAGGTCCAGGATCTGCGGGTCCCAGTCCAGGGTGCGCAGGTCCATCAGGAGCGTACGGCTGGCGTTTGTCACGTCGGTGACGTGCTCACCGGTGAGCTTCCAGATCAGCCAGCTCTCCATGGTGCCGAAGAGCACCTCGCCGCGTTCGGCCCGCTCGCGCAGCCCGTCGACCTCGGCCAGCAGCCACATCAGCTTCGGCCCGGCGAAGTACGTGGCCAACGGCAGCCCCGTACGCGCCCGGAACCGGTGCTCTCCGTACGTCTCGTCCAGCCGGCGCAGCAGCGGGACCGTACGGGTGTCCTGCCAGACGATGGCGTTGGCCACCGGCCGCCCGGTGACGCGATCCCAGACCAGGGTGGTTTCGCGCTGGTTGGTGATGCCGATCGCGGCCAACCGGTCGGGGCCGATCGAGGCACCGTCGAGGGCCTCCCGGATCGTCCACTCGACGTTCTCCCAGATCTCCTCGGCGTCGTGCTCGACCCAGCCGGGCTGCGGGAAGAACTGCCGGTGCTCGCGCTGTGCCACGGAGATCGGGGTGCCGGTGGCATCGAAGACCATGCACCGGGAGGAGGTGGTGCCCTGGTCGATGGCGGCGACATACTGCTCGGTCACCGCCGCACCGTACCCGGAACGGGCCAGGGTGCGCACCGGCCAGGTCACGCACCGGACGGCGGCCGGGAAACCTAGGATGCGACCGTGCGCGACATCGCCGTCTTCAGCGGAAGTGCCCATCCCGAACTCGCCGCCGAGATCTGTGCCCACCTCGGCGTCCCCCTGCACCCGGTCCGGGTCTCCCGGTTCGCCAACGACTGCCTGGAGGTGCAGCTACAGGCCAACTGTCGGGAGCGGGACGTGTTCCTGATCCAGCCGCTGGTCCCGCCGGTGCAGGAGAACCTGGTCGAGCTGCTGCTCATGCTCGACGCGGCGCGTGGCGCCTCGGCCGGCCGGATCACCGTGGTCCTGCCGCACTACGCGTACGCGCGGTCGGACAAGAAGGACGCTCCCCGGATCAGCATCGGCGCCCGACTGGTGGCGGACCTGCTGGTGGCGGCCGGTGCCGACCGGGTGCTCGCGCTGACCCTGCACTCGCCGCAGGTGCACGGTTTCTTCAGCGTGCCGGTGGATCACCTGCACGCGCTGCGTGAGCTGGCCGACCACTTCAAGCGCTACGACCTGTCCGAGACCGTGGTCGTCTCGCCCGACCTGGGCAACGCCAAGGAGGCGGCGGCCTTCGCCCGGATGCTCGGGACCCCGGTCGCGGCCGGCGCGAAGCAGCGGTTCAGCGACGACCGGGTGCAGATCAGCGCGGTGATCGGCGACGTGACCGACCGGGACGTGATCGTGCTCGACGACGAGATCGCCAAGGGCAGCACGATGGTCGAGCTGATGGACCACCTGCGGGACCTGAAGGTGCGTTCGATCCGGCTTGCCTGCACCCACGGGCTGTTCTCCGGTGACGCGTTGGAGCGGCTCAGCCAGCAGGACGGCGTACTCGAGGTGGTCTGCACCAACACGGTGCCGATCCCGCAGGCGAAGCGGGTGCCCAAGTTGCAGGTGCTCTCGGTGGCACCGGCCCTGGCCGAGGCGATGCGGCGGATCCACAACGGGGAGTCGGTCAGCGCACTGTTCAGCTGACCGCCGCCGGGTCGTCCGGGGGCAGGCTGGCGGTGATCCGTACGGTGGTGCCGGCCGGACCGGTCTGCACCGTGATCTCGTCGCTGAGCCGGCGGGCCAGCCACAGCCCCCAGCCGCCGATGGTGTCCGGCGGGGGTCTACGCCGGTCGTCCAGCCGGTCGGCGTCGATCCCGGTGCCGTGGTCGGAGATCTCGCACCCGATCGTCCCGGGCGCCCGCCAGAGCCGCAGCCAACCCCGGCCCCCGCCGTGCCGTACGGCGTTCGTGATCAGCTCGTTGACGACCAGCACGAAGTCGTCGAGGCGTTCGCCGGTGAGCCCCGACGCCTCGGCGGAGGCGGCGACGGAGTGCCGGACCTCGGTCACCCGGGCGCGGTCGAAGGTCTCGGTGAGCAGTGGGGGTGCGTCGATGGGCACCACCGTACGCGGAGTGCGGGGTGCGGTGCTGGTCATGGTCGGCTCGCCATCGATCGAAAAATGCTTTATGGCATTTTCACCCTACGTCAGGTTATGCCGCAACAGTCGCGCACCCGACCGTGGCGCCCCGCCGGATCGGCTCGTTTCGGTGCGTTGACGAGGACGTCGGGGGGATCGTCCCGGCCGCGTCGATGTGACATCGTCGGGTTCGTGCCGGAGAGACCGATCGAGCAGCCGGCGAGCGGCTTCCAGGTGCCGCTGTGGCGGGCGATCGCGGTTTTCCGGTTCGCCTCTCTCGGCTACGTCTTCGCCCTGGTGCTGATCAACCTGGGCGAGTACGCCCATCCGGCGGCGGCCGTACCGGTACTGGTGTCGATGACCGCCTGGACGGTCTTCGCCAGCTACGCGTACGCCCGACCCGCCCGGCGACGCTGGCCGCTGCTCGTCGCCGACCTGCTGGTGGTGATGGCCGTACTCCTGGCCAGTGTCTGGGTGGCCGGGCAGGCCGCGCTCGCCTCGGGAGTGCCCACCCTGGCCGTGGCCTGGCAGGGCGGACCGGTGCTCGCCTGGGCGGTCACCGGGGGTCGGCGGCGGGGCGCGATCGCGGCGTTGATCCTCGGCGGCACGGACCTGCTGATGCGCGACGGGGTCATCCAGGCGACGGTGAACGGCGTGATCCTGATGCTGCTCGCCGGGATCGCCCTCGGGCACGTGGCCCGGCTCGCCGCGATCGCCGAGCAGAGCCTGCAACGGGCGACCGAGTTGGAGGCCGCGACCCGCGAACGGGAACGGCTGGCCCGTGGCATCCACGACTCGGTGCTCCAGGTGCTCGCCCTGGTCCAGCGGCGGGGCGCCCGGCTCGACGGGGAGGCTGGTGAGCTGGCCCGGCTGGCCGGTGAGCAGGAGGCGGCCCTGCGGGCGCTGATCGCGACCCCGCCACCGACCCGGGCCGATGACACCGCCGAGGTTCCGGAGGCGGATCTGCGTACGGTCCTCGGCGGGTACGCCTCGACGACGGTCTCGGTGGCGATGCCGGCCACCCCCGTACGGCTGCCCGGTGTGCTGGCCCGTGAGGTCGGGGCGGCGACGGGTGCCGCCCTGGACAACGCCGCCCGGCACGGCGGTGGCCGGGCGTGGGTGCTGGTCGAGGAGGAGGCCGGCGTGGTGACGGTCTCGATCCGCGACGACGGTCCCGGCATTCCGGCCCAGCGGTTGGCGGAGGCCGCGCGGCAGGGGCGGCTCGGGGTGGCGCAGTCGATCCGGGGCCGGATCGCCGCCCTCGGCGGCACGGTACGGATCACCACCGGCCCCGGCCAGGGGACCGAGATCGAACTCCGCATCCCGATCGGCTGACCAGTGGGGATCGGCATCGAGGTGCGGCTCAGGAAAAACGACACCATCTAGGGTGGGGACATGAGTACGGGCACGCCGATCCGGGTGATGGTGGTCGACGACCATCCGATGTGGCGGGAGGGGGTGGCCCGCGACCTGACCGAGGCCGGTTACGCGGTCGTGGCCACCACCGGTGAGGGCCGCCAGGCGGTCCGGATCGCCGCCGCCGCCCGGCCCGACGTGGTGGTACTCGACCTCCAGTTGCCGGACATCTCCGGTGTCGAGGTGATCGACGGGCTGGTCGGCGCGGTGCCGGGCGTACGGGTCCTGATGCTCTCGGCCAGCGGTGAGCAGCAGAGCGTGCTCGACGCGGTCAAGGCCGGTGCCAGCGGTTACCTGGTCAAGTCGGCCGCCCCGGAGGAGTTCCTGGAGGCGGTACGGCGTACCGCCGCCGGCGACACCGTGTTCACCCCGGGGCTGGCCGGTCTGGTGCTCGGTGAGTACCGCCGGCTCGCCGCCGTCCCCGATCCGGTCGAGGACGACGGCACACCACGGCTCACCGAGCGGGAGACCGAGGTGCTCCGGCTGGTCGCCAAGGGGCTGTCGTACAAGCAGATCGCCGAGCGGCTGGGCCTGTCGCACCGTACGGTGCAGAACCACGTACAGAACACGCTCGGCAAGCTCCAGTTGCACAACCGGGTCGAGTTGACCCGCTACGCCATCGAGCGGGGCCTGGACAACTGAACCGACGGACAACCGGCCCGGTTTCGTCACGGGTCCGGTGTTCGTCGGAGAGTTGGTCTGTCAGGGCGGCGGCTGGGTCAGGCCGGGTTCCCGGTCGCCGGGCGGCTCGGTCTCGTGGATGGCCAGTTCCTCGGCGGTCGGCCCGCCGCCGGCCGACCCCGCGTCAGCGGCGATCGCGTCGGTCTCGGTGTCGTCGCGGCTGCCCTCGTCCGGCTCCACCAGCCGACCCACGATCGGCTGGGTCGGCCCGCCCAGATTGCCGTGATCGTAGATCGACACCGCGGAGGCCGGGTCCGAGCTGGGGCCGGGATCGATCACGTCCGCGTCGAACTGGGCCTGGGCGGCGGCCTCGTCGCTGTCCGCCTCGCGCGCGATCGCCGGGTCGACCGGCCCGGCGAGCGGGTCGTCGATCGGAGGTTCGGGCTGTTCACGCCCGATCTTGTAGTCCACCGACTCGCCGTCGAGCTGTTCCTGGGCGGTGTTCCCGAACCGGTCGACCGCCTGCGGCACGTCCGCCGGTAGCGCGGCGGGCTGTGGACCGTCCGCCTCCCGGCCCGTGTTGACGTCGTCCCCGGCGGTCGAGTCGTCGTCGGCGGTGCCGGGCAGGCCCTCGGCCTCCGGGTCGGACAGGGGTACGGGGTAGTCGTCATCACGCATACCGAGGGAACTACCCGTTGCCCCACGGGCATAACCGGCGACCGGTGTCCGGGTGTCCCGGCACCGTGGCCGTCTGACTGGTTCGTCCCGGCGAACCCGCCCGACCCGATCCCCGTCCCAATCCACAGTGGACTCATGGTCGACGAGCGCGGTCGAGCGGTGACGGCGCGGGTGATCCCTGTCGGTGATCGGCACCCGTGTGCCGCGCCGGGCACGACGGGTGCTTCGTGCCGATCCCGCGCCGTGGGCGCGGCACGGGGCGGACGGGGTCGCCGACCGGTTCGGGCGCTCCCGTCCGATCGTCCGGGTACGCCGTGCGCTGGGCGTCCCCGGCCGTCGGGGGCCACCGGCCCGAGTTGCAGGTTTCGGCTCCGCCGGGCCCGGTTAACGGGAGACTCTGTTCGAAAGCCTGTTGGCCCAGTCACCCGTTCGGCGTGCCCGCCACCGGGAGACCGCCCCGGCCAGTCTGCCGCTGGTCCGGCCACCCTCGATGGAGGTGACCCGATGCGTGTCGGCCTCGTCCGCGCACACGCTGGCCCACCCGGCCCGTCCAGTACGGCGACCGGTACCCAGCAGCATGTGGCGCGGGTAGCCGCCGAACTCAGCGGCCGGGGTCACGACGTACGGGTCTACGAACGGCGGGAGGATCCGGAGCTGCCGGACACCACCGACGCCGACGGTTACCGGGTGGAGCGGGTGCCGGTCGGCCCGTCGACCCGCGCCCCGACCGCCAGCCTGGTGCCGCACGTCTCCGAGTTCGGGCGCTGGTTGATCGAACACTGGTCCGCCGACTGGGCCCCGGACGTGGTGCACGGCCACTTCTGGATCGGCGGCCTGGCGGCGGCGAACGCCGTACGGGAGACCAGGATTCCGGTCGTACAGACCTTCCACTCGCTCGGTGCCGAGCAACTGCGCCACCTCGGCCGGGAGTACGCCGGACCGGGGGAGCGGATCGCCCTGGAACGCGCGCTGACCCGGGCGGTCGACCTGGCGGTGGCCCAGTCGACCGACGAGGTGGACGAGCTGACCCGGATGGGCCTGGACCGGGCGGCGGTCACGGTGGTCCCCGCCGGTGTCGACGTCGACCGGTTCACCCCCGACGGCGAGGCGGCCCCGCGCGGGCGCCGGTCCCGGATCCTCTCCGTCGGCGGCCTGTCGGCCGGACACGGACAGGAGGACCTGATCCGGGCGCTGCGCCTGGTCGGCGACGCTGAACTGATCATCCTCGGCGGCCCGCCGGGGGACGCGCTCGACCACGATCCCGACGCCCGCCGGATCCGGGAACTGGCGGCGCAGAACGGCGTCGGCGACCGGGTGCTCCTGATCGGCGACGTGCCGCACGTACGGATGCCGGCCTGGTACCGCTCCGCCGACGTGGTCGCCTGCACCCAGCGGTACGCCGCCGCCGGGCGGGTGCCGCTGGAGGCGATGGCGTGCGGGGTGCCGGTGGTCGGCTACGCCCTGGGCGGCATCGCCGACACCGTGGTGGACGAGGTCACCGGACGTCTCGTCCCGGCCGGTGACGTACGCGGGCTCGGGGTGACCCTGCGCCGGCTGCTCACCGACGACGCCCGGCGGTTCGCGTACGGGCACGCGGCGGTGGACCGGGTGCGGTGCAGCTACACCTGGGAACGGACCGCAGGCGCCCTGGAGCGGGTCTACGAGAAGGTGGTACGCCGCCGCAACCCCGACGCCGAGCTGTAAGGGCCGGCAGGGGCTACACGGGCACCCGGGGCGGGCGCCGGACGGCGGTGACGGCGCGCTGGTGCTGCGGTTCGGCGTACCGGGTCAGGCCGACCACCGTGGCGAGGGTGAGCAGGAAACCGAGCCCGGCCAACCACTCCCGCCCCGGCCAGATCCGGTCGCCGAGCAGCAGCAGCCCGACCACCGCGGCCGGCAGCGCCCCGGCGGCGTCCATCGCGGCGACCGCGGCAGTCGTCGAACCCCGCTGCATGGCCAGCCCGAGCAGGAGCTGACCGACGATCGAGTGCGCGATCAGCAGGTAGAACAACGGGTCGCGGACGCACGCGGCGAACGACTCCGCCGAGGCCAACGGTCGGGCGGACACCGCCGCCGCGGAGAACGCCAGCCCGGCCAGCGCGCCCAGCGCCACCGAACCCGGCGCGCCGTGCAGGCGTACCGCGAAGAAACCGAGCGCACCGATCAGGCCGAGGGTCGCGACCAGGGCGACCACCGCCGTCGGGCCGAGCGGCCGGGAGTGCGCCGGCCTCGCGGCCAGCACCAGGGCGGTAATCCCGACCAGGAGCAGCACCAGCAGGACCACCTCGGTCACCGGCAGCCGCCAGTTGAGCAGCAGCACCCCGAGCAGCGCGGTGACACCCAGCCCGGCCGCCACCGCGGCCTGGACCAGGAACAGCGGCAGGTCCCGCCGGGCCAGGAAGGCGAGCACGAAACCGAGCACCTGGCAGCCGAGCCCCAGCAGGTACGTCCGCTGGCAGGCCAGGCGCAGCAGCAGACCCGGATCGAAGCTGTGGTGGACGGTGGTCCGCGCGGCGGCCACCGACTGGAGCAGGTTGGCGACACCGTAGGCGATGATCATGCCCGCCAGGAAGCACCAGCCCGCAGAAGCCATCCGGCGAGGATAGAGGTTCCCGCCCCGAGCCGCCGCTCGGCCCGCGACGGTGGACAAGGGGCGGGAAGACGCCTAGCCGAGGCGCTGGAGCAGGTCCTCGTGCAGGAGCCCGTTGCTGGCCACGGCGCTGCCCCCGGCCGGACCCGGACGCCCGGCGAGGTCGGTGAAGGTGCCGCCGGCCTCGGTGACGATGGGAATCAGGGCGGCCAGATCCCAGAGCGACAGCTCCGGTTCGACCATGATGTCGACCGCTCCCTCGGCGACCAGCATGTAGCCGTAGAAGTCGCCGTACGCGCGGCTGCGCCACCCGCCCTGGATGAGGTCCAGCATCGCCGGCAGGCGCCCGTTCTCGGCCCAACCGTCGAGCGAGGAGTAGCAGACGCTCGCGTCGGCAAGTCGCCGTACGCCGGAGACCTTGATCGGGGTGGCTGCGGCGGTGTGCCGCCCGGCGTACGCCCCGTGGCCGGTGGCGGCCCACCAGCGGCGCCCCAGGGCCGGTGCGGACACCAGCCCGACAACCGGCTGGTCCCCCTCCATCAGGGCGATCAGGGTGGCCCAGATCGGCACCCCCCGGACGAAGTTCTTGGTGCCGTCGATCGGATCGATCACCCATTGCCGGGTGCCGGAGCCGGCGGACGGCGCGGCGCTGCCGTACTCCTCGCCGATGACGCCGTCGCGGGGGCGGGTACGGGCCAGGGTGGCCCGGATCGCCCGCTCGACCGCCTGGTCCGCGTCCGTCACCGGGGTCAGGTCCGGCTTCGACTCCACGTGCAGGTCGTGTGCGCGGAACCGGGCCGTCGAGATCGAGTCCGCGGTGTCGGCGAGCACGTGGGCGAGGGACAGATCATCCGCATACCGGGCCATGGCCGGAAAGGTAGCGGAGTTCGCGGGGCGACGCGATCAAGGACCCACCCTCCGCGTGGCGCGGGCCACCCGGTCCGCGTGGGTCGCCGACGACCGGCTACTCGGTTTCGCCGGCCCGGGACGCCAGCAACCGGCGGTACGACGCCAGCCGGCGCGCGTCCGCGTGCCCGGCGGCCACCCAGGCGGGCAGCGCGCACTCGGCGTCGGTGGCGGTGTGCTCGCAGTTGGGCGGGCAGTCGACCGTTCCCTCGACCAGGTCGGCGAAGCCGTGCAGGAGGCTGTCGGCGGAGACGTGGGCGAGCCCGAAGCTCCGGATCCCCGGTGTGTCGATGATCCATCCGGCGCCGACGTCCCTACCGGGCTTGATCTCCTCGCCGCCCGACACGACGCCGGATTCGACCAGCCCCGGCTCGCCGCCGTCCGTCTCATCTCCGGAGCCGTCCGGCTCGGCGTCGATGCCGGAGTCGGGGGCTGCGGCGGTCGGCAGCGGAGGCAGGTGCAGCGCCACGGCGCTGGTCGAGGTGTGTCGGCCCCGGCCGACCGCGCTGACCACACCGACCGCTCGGTCGGCGTCCGGGACCAGCCGGTTGACCAGGGTCGACTTGCCCACCCCGGAGTGACCGACCATCACCGACACCCGGTCGCCGAGCAGGCGGCGCAGCTCGGCCAGGTCGGAGTCGGGCCGGACCAGGACGTGCCGCAGGTCCAGCTCGGCGTAGTAGTCGAGCACCTCCTCCGGCCCGGCCAGGTCCGACTTGGTCAGGCAGAGCAGCGGCTCGACGTCCGCGTCGTACGCGGCGACCAGGCACCGGTCGATGAACCCGGTACGCGGTGGTGGATCGGCCAGCGAGCTGACGATCACGAGCTGGTCGGCGTTGGCCACCACGACCCGTTCGAGCCGGCCCTCGGGGGTGGTGTCGTCGTCGTCGGCGGTACGCCGCAGCACCGACCTGCGTTCGGCGATCCGGACGATCCGGGCCAGCGCCCCGTCCCGGCCGGTGGTCTCCCCGACCAGGAAGACCCGGTCGCCGACCACCACCGACTTGCGCCCCAGTTCCCGGGCACGCATCGCGGTGACCATGGGGGCGGCGGCCGATCCGTCGTTCGGCCCGTGCCGCCCGTCGTCGTCCTCGGAGAGCACACAGATGTAGCGGCCCCGAGCGACGGTGACCACGAACGCGGGTACGGCGTCGTCGTGCGCGGGCCGGGTGCGGGTACGGGGGCGCGACGAACGGCCCGGCCGGATCCGGACGTCCTCCTCGCGGTACTCCCGCCGTTTGCCGGTCAGCTCAGCCCCCTCGTTCGGTGCCGCGTCCGCGCCTTAGCGGAGCGGATCGGGGGTCGGCTGTCACGCGTTCTCGTCGCCGGCCACCATCGCTGACCATAGTGCCGGGAACTCCGGCAGGGTTTTCGAGGTACACCCCACGTCGTCCAGTTCGATCCCGGCGACGGTCAGCCCGATCACGGCGGCGGCGTGCGCCATCCGGTGGTCGGCGTAGGTCCGGAAGGTCCCCCCGTGCAGCGGCCGGGGGTGGATCTCCAGGCCGTCGGGGGATTCGACGACGTGCGCGCCGAGGCTGGTCAGCTCGTTGGCCAGGGCGGCCAGCCGGTCGGTCTCGTGGCCCCGGATGTGTCCGACCCCGCGCAGCCGGGACGGGCCGTCCGCCAGGGCCGCGAGCGCGGACAGCACCGGGGTCAGCTCGCTGACGTCGGAGAGGTCCGCGTCGATGCCGCGGATCACCCCGGTGCCGCGTACGGTCAGCCCGTCGGTGTCCAGCGTGACCTCGCCGCCCATCCGGCGCAGCAGCGTACGGAGGGTGTCGACCGGTTGCAGGCTGCTGTGCGGCCAGTCGGTCAGGGTCACCGAGCCGCCGGTGACCAGGGCTGCGGCGAAGAACGGCACCGCACCGGAGAGGTCCGGCTCGATGTCCCAGCCGCGCCCGGACAGGCGCCCCGGCTCGACCACCCAGACGTCCGGCGTGGTGTCGTCGACCCCGGCCCCGGCCGCGCGCAGCATCTGCACGGTCATCCGCAGGTGGGGGGCGGACGGGACCGGCGGGCCGACGTGGCGCACGGTGATGCCGTTGGTGAACCGGGGTGCGGCGAGCAGCAACCCCGAGACGAACTGGCTGGAGGCCGAGGCGTCGATGACCACCTCGCCGCCGGCCACCTCGCCGACGCCGTGCACGGTCAGCGGCAGCCGGTCCCCGGGGGCGGCGTCGATCCGTACGCCGATGTGGCGCAGCGCGTCGAGCAGCGGGCCGACCGGGCGGGTCCGGGCGTGCGGGTCGCCGTCGAAGGTGACCGGCCCGTGGGCCAGCCCGGCGACGGCCGGTGCGAACCGCATGATGGTGCCGGCCAGGCCGATGTCGACGTGGGCCGGTCCGCGCAGCGGGTTCGGCCGGACCAGCCAGCGTTCCTCGTCGACGGTCGACACCTGGGTGCCGAGGGCGCGCAGCCCGGCGGCCATCAGTTCGGTGTCGCGGGCCCGTAGCGGCCGGCGGAGGGTGGACGAGCCGACCGCGACGGCGCTCAGTACGAGGGCACGCGCAGTCATCGACTTGGACCCGGGCAGGGTGAGCGTCGTCACCACCGGGTCGGTCGCGGTCGGCGCGCTCCACGGCTGGGTGGGACGGGTCGCGGTCAGGTTTGCCACCCGTACATTCTGCCGCGCCGGGTGGCGGCGCCGGACTCGGCGGTCCGGGCGCTCCCGCTTGCCGGGACGGCCGGAATTCGGGTTGATCTCCGCTGGCCGCCCGATTGATCTCGGTGCGGTAGCAGGTTGATCTCGGGGGCGGCCGGCGACCGGCTCCAGGGGCTAGCGTTGGGGTCATGTGTGGGAGGTACGCGACGACCCGCAGCGCGGCTGACCTGAGCCAGCTCTTCGAGTCGTTCGACGAGACGGGCGGCCGGCTCGACGCGGACTACAACGTGGCGCCGACCGATCCGGTGCCGATCGTCCGGATGTCCGCCACCGCCGGCCCGGCCGACGACCGCTCCGCCGGTGCCGACCTCCGGGACCGGGACAACCAGGCCGACCCCGACGTGGCGGATGACCGGGCCGGCGACCCCGGCGACGCTCCGGCGGCCCGGCGCCGGGCGCTCTCGGTCGCCCGGTGGGGACTCGTGCCGGCCTGGGCGAAGGACGCCCGGGGCGGCGCTCGCATGATCAACGCTCGGGCGGAGACGGTCGCCACCACCAACGCGTACGCGCGGTCGTTCGCCCGGCGCCGCTGCCTCGTCCCGGCCGACGGCTGGTACGAGTGGGTACGCGGTGACGGCGGCACCAAGCAGCCGTACTTCATGACTCCCGCCGACGGCGGCGTGCTGGCCCTCGCCGGCCTCTGGTCGGTCTGGAAGGGTCCGGACGGCCCACTGTTGAGCTGCAGCGTGATCACCACCGCTGCGGTCGGTGAGCTGGCCGACGTACACGACCGGATGCCGTTGCTGCTGGCGCCGGAGCGCTGGGACGACTGGCTCGACGGCGGGGACTCGGCGGAACGTCTGCTCGCGCCGCCGTCGGCGCAGATGCTCGCCGGAATCGAGATCCGTCCGGTCGGCCGGGGCGTCGGCGACGTCCGCAACGACGGCCCCGAACTCGTCGCCCGGGTCAGCGCACCCCCATTGCGTACGGACCCGGCCGCGCCCGACGAATTGACGCTTTTCTGAGCGTCGCCCGCCACATTGGCGCGTGCTGATTTGCCAGAGTTAGGGGTGAATCGTCGCCCTGGACTTCGCGCAGGTTCCCGGCAAACCCTTGTCTCCGCCCGCAATAGTGCGATAGAACACAGCGCCGGCAGTGGGTACGGATTCGCACCGGGCGGGTGAGGCCCACCGATCATGCCGGTCCCACGGGGGAGGTGGGTGGATGACACGGGCGCGGATGCCACGCCCGCACGAGGTTGCCGCAGCACGGCGTGACCCGCGATTGTTGCGGGCAGTGGCGGAGCGGCAACTTGACGATGCCTGGCGTACCAGGGGCGTATGCCAGAGCGTGGACCCGGAAACATTTTTTCCGGCACCGAGTGAACCGGCCGATGCGGCAGTTGCGCTTTGCCGTACCTGCGATGTCCAGGGGGCCTGTCTGGCCTGGGCGTTGGAGGTGGGCGACTGCCACGGCGTGTGGGGCGGCACCACGCCCCGGGAACGCAGGGCCATGCTGGTCGCCTGGCGGGGTCAGGTGCAGCGTGATCCGGACGCGGTGGTGGACGACGGCGGGCCGCCGGTGAGAGACCGGCTGCTGACGCTGGTGCCATTGAGCCGTTGAGCTGACGACCGGGCGGGCCGGCGCGGTTCCGGCGGGGAGCAGAATGACCGGGTGCTCCACGGTGACCAGGTTGTTGATACCCCGAGAGGGCCCGCGCGGGTCGAGGTCGACCCGCCCGACGCCGGCTCGCCCGTCAGTCTGCTGATGCTCGGACATGGTGCAGGCGGTGGCGTGGACGCTCCCGACCTGATTGCTCTGCGTGATCGGGCGGGGGCGTCCGGTGTTTTTGTGGCGCGAATCACCCAGCCGTACCGGGTCGCCGGGCGGCGGGCTCCGGCACCCGCGGGGCACCTCGACGAGGCCTGGACGGCGGTGGTCGCCGTACTGGCGAATCGGTATCCGGGGCTGCCGCTGGTGGTCGGCGGGCGGTCCAGCGGTGCCCGGGTGGCCTGCCGGACGTCGGTGGCGACCGGTGCGGCCGGAATCGTGGCGCTCGCCTTCCCCCTCCATCCGCCTGGTCGGCCCGAGCGGTCCCGTGCGGCCGAGCTGCTGACCGGACTGCCCACGCTGGTGCTCAACGGGGACCGGGATCCGTTCGGACTCCCGCCCGCCACCGCCGGGGTGAGCGTGCTCGTACGCCCTGGCGAGGGGCATGACCTGCGCAGGGATCCGGTCGGTACGGCGTCGCTCGCGGTGACCTGGCTGCGGGAGCGGGGTTGGGCCCGCTGACGGGCGTACCAGTGGTCATTCTGACCGGCTGCTGACCCGGAACCGGACCGTTTCCCCGGCCTGGGGAGATCGTTGCTTTTCATGATGCCGGACACCCGAGGGGACAGCAGCAGTACGTAGGACGAGGGCTCGGCATCATCCTCCCAGGCCCTTCCTGGTCCCAGTCGTGGACGGCCCCAGCCACGGGTTGCCGGCCGGGACCAGGGATGGGGCCGGGATCACCGGAATGCCCCACCGGTCGCCCAGCGTTACAACCTCCGGAAGCTACTCAGCGCGAGGGGGTTGACCGGTGCCGACCGAAACACGGAATCCGCAGCGCGCCGAACACCACACGGGCCCACATCGCCCGGTGGGTGCCCGAGGTGTGGGACGAGCGACACGCGAACTGCGCACGGTGAGCACCAGCACGGCCGGAACCCGATCTACGGGCCCCGGATTCCGCGTATCCTCGGCGGGAAAGTCGACTGGTTCCGTGGCGTCGTTGGCGCCGTCGGGGCTGGTCCTGAGCACGTCCCGGCCGTCCGTCTCCGGCCGCTACCGGGACGCGCAACCGAGGCGGGGGGATGTGCGGTTGACACAACCGGACAAGGCGACGGACGAGCGTCGGGCGCGGTTCGAGCGCGACGCCCTGCCGTTCGTCGACCAGCTCTACGCCGCCGGCCTGCGGATGACCCGTAATCCGGCCGATGCGGAGGATCTGGTCCAGGAGACCTTTTTGAAGGCGTATGCGGCCTTCCACCAGTTCGAAGAGGGCACCAACCTCAAGGCCTGGCTCTACCGCATCCTGACCAACACCTACATCAACTCGTACCGGCGCCGGCAGCGTCAGCCGATCCAGGCGCCGACCGAGGAGATCACCGACTGGCAGTTGGCCGAGGCGGAGTCGCACACCTCCAGCGGCCTGCGGTCCGCCGAGACCGAGGCACTGGACCGGCTGCCGGACAGCGACGTCAAGCAGGCGTTGCAGCAGTTGCCGGAGGAATTCAGGCTGGCCGTCTATCTGGCTGATGTCGAGGGCTTCTCCTACAAGGAGGTCGCGGACATCATGGGAACGCCCATCGGTACGGTAATGTCCCGGCTGCACCGGGGTCGGCGCAATCTGCGCAAGCTGCTCGAGCGTTACGCCGCAGACCGGGGCTTCCATGCGGCGGCGACGTCCAAGGACTCCGCCGCAGCCGGCCGGGAGGTGTAGGACCGTGAGTTGCGGTGAACCGCACGAGACCGATTGTCGTGAGGTGCTTGCCGAGGTCTATCTGTACCTCGACCTGGAATGCGCCGACGAGCGACGGAATCTGATTCGCGACCATCTCGACGATTGCACGGGATGCCTGCGCGAGTACGGCATCGAGCAGGAGGTGAAGGCGCTGGTCGCCCGCTGCTGCGGCAACGAGACCGCGCCGACGGAGTTGCGCGAGCGGCTCCGGCTCCGCCTCACCGAGTTGGTCTTCGAGACCGACCAGTCCCGCGAATACCTGCCGGACTGACCGACCCGACCCCGGCGCCTGCCGCCCGGGGGATCGGCCACTCGCCAGACGCGTACGCATCGACGTTGTGGTCCCGCGCGGGCCCTGGTTCAGGGCCCGCCGCGGGACCGCCGAGCATCTCCGCCGGGCGGCGTCGAGCTTCGGTCAGGAGTTGGGGCGCTTGCCGTGGTTGGCGGCGCTCTTCTTCCGAGCCTTCTTCTTGCGAGACTTCTTCGCCATGCTGGCCTCCCGTCGGACAGGTTCTCCCGGGACCGGGAGTTGACCCGATGATGTTAGTCCGCCCCGCCGTGGCCCCGGCGCGGGCCGGCGCATGATTGGATACCGTTCGCAGCAACACCGCGTCGACGAGGGAGGGCCACACCATGGCCGAGGAGATTCGCGCCGAGATGGTGGCGAACGTCTGGAAGGTCGTCGCCACCGCTGGCGACACCGTTTCCGAGGGCGACACGCTGGTGATTCTCGAGTCGATGAAGATGGAGATCCCGGTCATCGCGGAGTCCGACGGCGTGCTCAGCCAGCTCGCGGTCAACGAGGGCGACGTGGTGCAGGACGGTGACCTGATCGCGGTCATCGAATGACGGATCTGCTCGTCCGGCCCGCGGTGTCGGCGGACTTCCCGGTCATCGCCGAGCTGACCGTGGCGGCGTACCGGGCGAGCGGGCAGCTCAACAGCGAGCACGACTACGCCAGCACGCTGAACGACGTTGCCGGGCGGGCGGCCGAGGGCGAGCTGCTGGTCGCCGTCGACACCCGTACCGACCGGGTGGTGGGGTCGGTGCTGTTCGTGCTGCCCGGCACCCCGTACGCGGAGGTCTCCGGCCCCGGCGAGGCGGAGTTCCGGATGCTGGCGGTCGATCCGGCGGCCCAGGGACGGGGCGTCGGCGAGCTGCTCGCCCGGACCTGTCTGACCCGCGCCGCCGAGCTGGGTTTCGGCGCCGTGGTGATCTGCGTACGCGACTTCGTGGCGGGCGCCCGGCGCCTCTACGCCCGGCTGGGATTCGTCCGGATCCCCGAGCGGGACTGGGCCCCGGCCGCCGGGGTGGACCTGCTGGCCCTGCGCCTGGAACTGGCCCCGTCGACCGCCCCCACCGCAACCGCCTGACCGTCCTGCCGCCCGGCGGGTCCCGTCGGGCGGTGACGAGCGCCGGTTACGGCGTGCCGTCGATCCGGTCGAGCAGTTCGTGGGCGATCTCCAGCGCGAGTTCGCGCCGCTGCGCGTCGGTGATCTCCGGGCTGCGGATCGCGAACCAACTGCTGTGTACGGCGAACAGCGCGAGCGTGGCCCGCAGCTGTGCGGTCGGTGAGTCCTGTGGCCAGGCCAGCACCGTGGCGAGTTGGAGCAGGCGCTCCCGCATCATCTGCCCGGCCGGCAGGCTCTTGAGCACGGTCTGGTTCTGGTCGAAGAACCGCATCACCGAGTGCCCGGTGCTGCCGAAGAACTCGTCGGCGTAGCGGCTGAGCAGTTCCCGCCGCCGTGCCGCCACGTCGACCGGCGGCTCCGCACCCATTTTGATCAGTCCGTCGAGCCGGTCGAGCCGGTCCTCGACGAAGCTGTTGACGATGTCGTCCTTGCTCTTGAAGTGGTAGTAGAGGGCGGCCTTGGTCACGCCCAGTCGTTCCGCGATCTCGCGCAGCGAGGTCTTCTCGTAGCCCTGCTCGGTGAAGAGCTCCAGCGCGACCGCCTGAATGCGGGCCCTGGTGTTGCCTGTGTTCTCAGACACCCGACCCCCACATGTCGAATTGGCTTGACTGGACCTGGGCGCCAGCTTACCGTACGGCTAGTAAGGGCGCTAGCCGGCCGGCAAGTAAGTTGGTTGCAGCTCAGGGGGAGCTTACCGATGACCACAACCGAGCAGGCGGTGGCACGACCGAACATCCGGGTCGTGCTCACCGGTCTCATGATCGCGATGATGCTCGCGATGCTCGACAACATGATCGTCAGCACCGCACTGCCCCGGATCGTGGGCGAGTTCGGCGGGCTGAACCACTTCACCTGGGTAGTGACGGCGTACGTGCTCGGCACCACCGTCTCGACGCCGATCTGGGGCAAGCTCGGCGACCTGTACGGCCGCAAGGCCGTCTTCCTCACCTCGATCGTGATCTTCCTGATCGGCTCCGCGCTCTGCGGCATGGCCGGCTCACCGATGTTCGGTGGCGCCAGGGACGGCATGATCCAGCTCATCGCGTTCCGGGCCATCCAGGGCCTCGGGGCCGGCGGTCTGATGGTCGGCGTGATGGCCATCATCGGTGACCTGGTGCCGCCCCGCGAGCGCGGTCGCTACCAGGGCCTGATGGCCGGCATCATGGCCATCGCCATGGTTGCCGGGCCGCTGGTCGGCGGCTTCATCACCGACAACCTCTCCTGGCGCTGGGCGTTCTACGTGAACCTGCCGCTGGGCGGCCTCGCGCTGATCGTGCTGATCACCCGGATGCACCTGCCGAAGTACCGCACCGAGCACCGGATCGACTGGCTCGGCGCGGCCCTGCTGTCGGTCGGCATCACCGCGATCGTGCTGATCACCACCTGGGGCGGCAACGAGTACGACTGGACCTCGCCGCAGATCCTCGGCCTCGCCGCACTGGCCGTGGTCACCCTGGCGGTCTTCGCCGTGGTGGAACGGCGGGTGCAGGAGCCGATCCTGCCGCTGAACCTCTTCACCAACCGCAACTTCGCGGTCATCTCGGCGGTCGGCTTCCTGCTCGGCTTCGCCATGTTCGGCGCGATGAACTTCCTGCCGCTGTTCCAGCAGACCGTGCAGGGTGCCTCGGCGACCAACAGCGGCCTGCTGCTGCTCCCGCTGATGTTCGGCATGCTGGTCGTCTCGATCATCGCCGGTCGGATGATCACCAAGACCGGTAGGTACCGGATCTACCCGATCATCGGCGGGGTCGCGATGACCGCCGGCATGGCGCTGCTGATGATGATCGACGTACACACCAGCAAGACCGTGCTGTCGCTCTACATGGTCGTACTCGGCGTCGGCATGGGCTTCCTGATGCAGACCTCGATGCTGATCGCACAGAACAGCGTCGAGCAGAAGGACCTCGGCGCGGCCAGCGGCGCGGCGACCTTCTTCCGGTCGATCGGTGGCTCGTTCGGCATCTCGCTGTTCGGCGCCGTGTTCGCCAACCGGCTGCACGACAGCCTCTCCGACCGGCTCGGTGCCCAGGCCGCGGACCAGCTCACCAGCGGCGGCGGGGGCGGGGTGGACCCGGCCAAGCTGGGCGACCTGGCGCCGAACGTACGCGACGGGGTGCTCGGCGGGCTGGCGGACTCGATCTCCGGCGTCTTCACCTGGGCGGTCTTCTTCGCCGCCGCGGTCGCGGTGCTCGCCTGGTTCATCAAGGAGATCCCGCTGCGCGACAGCAACGCCCCGACCGACGGAACCCCGGAGGAGCAGGCCGAGACGGCTCTGGCCAACGCCCCGGTGCACTGACCTGTCCCGTACGAACGCGCCGGTCCCGCAGCCAACGGGGCCGGCGCGTTCGTGTCCACGTCAGGGGCGGGGGCGGCGCAGGTGGTGCCAGAGCCGGGACAGCCAGCGGTACGGGCGGGCGGCGGGGGTCTCGGTGGCCAGGATCGTGCGTGCGGTGGCCCGGGTGTCCGGGTCTATCTCGGGGGTGGCCAGGACCAGTTGGGCCAGGGAGCGGGCGATCGAGACGGGGCGCTGCCGGGCCACGGTGACACTGTCGGCGAGCCGTTCGGCGGCGATCGCGGCCACGTCGGCGCGGACCGCCGGATCGACCCAGGCCGCGGTGACCAGCGCGCAGAGCGCCGCCTCGGTGACCCAGTCCTCGACCCCCCAGACCAGGTCGACCAGGACCCGGCGCCGGGTCGAGTCGGCCCACGGTTCGTCGGTGCGGTGGTGCAGCAGCCCGAGGCAGGCCCAGACCTGCACGCACCGTACCCAGAGGGTCGGGTCGTGTTCTGCCAACGTCCGGCCCAGCGGGGTGGCCGGTGGCGCGGGCGGGTGCACCAGGAGCCCGAGCAGGTCGTCGACCTCCAGGGTGGCCAGGCCCACCGCGGCGTCGTACGCGGCCGGCGGGTGCGGCCAGGCCGGGTGGGCGAGCTGGCGGATCCGGTCGACCGCGGTGGGTGACGGTGCCGGCAGCGCCGGTACGGCGATCGTGCCCTGGTAGCTCCAGAGCCGTCGGGCCGACGACCGCCGGGGCTCCCGGATGTCCGGGGCGGCCACCTCGGCCACCTCCACGGCCAACCCCGGTACGGCGGCGGCCACCGCCCGCATCGCGCTCGGGGGCTCCAGCCCGCTGAGCCGCAACTGCCCGCCCCGGACCGGGCCCTCGTCGGCCAGCACCTGCCGGAGCACGTTGGTGACCGCCTCGCCGGCCGCCGGGATCTGCCCCAGCCAGGGCTGCCCCTGGCAGCACTCGGCCAGGTCGCCGTGCTCGTGGGTGTCGTCCGGGTGGTCGCGGCGGAAGTCGGCCAGCGCCACCAGGTGGTCGAGGCGGCCGTCGCGCTGGTAGCGGAGCCGGTGACCGGTGTGCACCGCGCAGTCGAAGGTGGGATCCCGGAGCAGGGCCCGGTCGATCCAGCCGAGTGCCTCGTCCAGGCGCCCGTGGTCGGCCAGGGTGCCGGCGATGTCGGCGTACACGGAGAGGTCGTCGGGGTCGTGGTCGACGGCCCGGTTCAGCGCGGCGAGCGCCTCGGCGGTGCGCCCGGCGCTGCGGTAGGCGTAACCGAGCCACACCTCGGCGAGCTTCGACGGCATGATCCGGGCCCCGGCGTCCGCCCAGGCCACCGCCTGGTCGATCGCCCCGACCCGGCGGGCCAACGCGGACGCCGCGCCGAGCAGCAGGCCGTGGTCCGGGTACGTGTCGATCGCGTGCCGGGCCAGCAGCAGGTACGGCCGCAGCGGCTCCCGTTCGTCCTCGTCGACCGGGTCGGCGACGGCGGCGCAGATCTGCATCAGCAGCCGGGCGATCTGCTCCGGGTCGAGCAGGGCCGGCAGTTCGGGGGTGCTGACCCAGGGCACCCCGGCCCAGTCGGCGCCCGGGGCGTGCGCGGTCGCGGCGGCGAGCAGTTCGAGACCCTCGTCGGGTTTGCCGGTGGCGGCGAGCAGGTGGGCGCGGGCCACCACGGCACCGATGAACGGGTGGTGGTCGAGCGGGAAGAGGTCCACCCCGCCCTCGCTGCGGGCCGCCAGCCGGGCGAGGACCTCGTGCACCTCGGGCATCGTCGGCGCGTACGCGAGCGCGCCCGCGAGGTGCCCGGCCGCGTGCCGCAGGTCGCCCTCGTCCAGGGCCAGTCGGGCCAACGCCAACTCACCCTCGGCCGACAGCCGTGGGTCGTCCATTCCCTCGGACACTCCCTCGGACACGGTGTCGGCCTCTCGTCGCGCGTTCGTTCCCCCCTGGGTCGGGAAGCCTAAAGCATGATCGGGAGAGGCGGTGATTATCTGCTCGATACTGCTTGCTTGATTGCTCCTACGCTTATCTTCGTGCAAGACTGAGCATGAAACGCGCGGCAATCGCGCATGATGGGGAGGTCCTCGTGGCGCATCCGGGAGCCGGTATGGCGGCCGACATCGCCGAGCAGCCGGCCGGTTTCGCGCGCCTGCTGGAGCCGGCGCAGGCCGACCCGATCGCCCGGATCGCCGCCGTCATCGCCGAACGCCGACCCCGGCACGTCGTGTTCACCGCCCGTGGCACCTCCGACCATGCCGCGCTCTACGCCGCGTACCTCACCGAGATCCGGCTCGGTCTGCCCGCCGGGCTCGCCTCGCCGAGCGCGGTCACCCTCTTCGGCGCCCGCCCCGACCTGTCCGGCGCGTTGGTCATCGCGGTCAGCCAGAGCGGCGGGTCGTCCGACCTGGCCGAGGTGGTGCGGCAGGCCCGTGCCTCCGGCGCGCTCACCCTCGCCGTGACCAACGCCCCCGACTCGCCGCTGACCGGAGTCGCCGAACTCTCGATCGACGTCGCCGCCGGACACGAGCGGGCGGTCGCCGCCACGAAGACGTACACCGCCGAGCTGTTCGCCCTGCTCATGCTCATCGAAGGGATACGCGCCGGGAACGGCGTACTGCCCGAGGAGGAACGGGCCGCGCTGGCCGCCCTGCCGGCGCTCGCGGAACGTACGCTCGCGGACCCGACCGCCGGCCAACTCGCCACCCGCTACCGGTTCGCCGCCCGGGTCATCACCACCGGCCGGGGTTACGCCTATCCGACCGCCCGCGAGGCGGCGTTGAAGCTGATGGAGACCTCGTACCTGCCGGCGCTCGCCTTCTCCGGTGCCGACCTGCTGCACGGCCCGCTCGCCATGACCGACCCGGACGTACCGGTGCTCGCGGTCGTCGGCGCCGGTCCCGGCGGCACGGCCATGCGGGACGTGCTCGCGCGGGTCGGCGAACGCGGGGCCGACGTGGTCGCGATCGGGCCGGCGGACGTCCCCGGTGCCACCGCCCGGCTGGTCGTGCCGGAGGTCGACGAGCGGTACGCCCCACTGCTCGACATCCTGCCGTTGCAGCAGCTCGCGCTCGCACTCGCGCTGGCCCGGGGCGAGGACCCGGATGCACCGCGCGGCCTGCACAAGGTCACTTCCACCCTCTGAGCCGGCCGCCATGCCGGCCCGGGGCGGTGGACGTGGCAGGCTTGCCTGATGTCCACGCTGCGCGACCTTGCCGAGGAGCACACCCTGCTCCGTCCGGCCGACATCGACCACCTGCACCGGGTCGCCGGCGACTGGCAGCTCCTGTCCGACCTCTCCTTCGCCGACCTGCTGCTCTGGGTCCCGGTGGACGGGGACAACGACGCGTTCCTCTGCGTGGCCCAGGTACGCCCGACCACCGCACCGACCGCGTACCAGGACGACCAGGTGGGGCGGATCGTCGGCGGGCCGGAGGTGGCCCACCTGACCATCGCGTACACCCAGGGGCGGATCTGGCGCGAGGGTGACCCGGTCTGGTACGGCGACACCCCGGCCCGGCACGAGGCGATCCCGGTCCGGCTGCGCGCCGCCGACGGTGAGTCGGGTGAGGTGATCGCGGTGGTGGGACGGGACACCAACCTCTCCACCGCCCGGACCCCGAGCCAACTGGAGCTGAACTACCTGACCACCGCCGACGACCTGGCCCAGATGCTCGCCGACGGCACCTTCCCGCCGCCCCGGCATCCGGGTGAGACCACCTCGGCACCCCGGGTCGGGGACGGGCTGGTCCGGCTCGACGCCAGTGGAAAGGTCACCTACGCAAGCCCCAACGCGCAGTCGGCGTACCGGCGGTTGGGTTTCGCCTCCCACCTGGTGGGGGAGGACCTGGCCGCCCTGAACACCCGGCTGGCCGCCGACCCGCTCGACGGCACCGAGGCGGGCAACCGGGTGCTGGCCGCACTGCGCGGCGAGGCACCGGCCCGCCGGGAGATCGAGGCGCGGGGTGCGACCGTACTGACCCGGGCGTTGCCGCTGATGCCCGCCGGGGTGCCGATCGGCGCGCTGGTCCTGGTCCGCGACATGACCGAGGTACGCCGCCGCGACCGGGCCCTGATCACCAAGGACGCCACCATCCGGGAGATCCACCACCGGGTGAAGAACAACCTCCAGACGGTCGCCGCCCTGCTGCGCCTACAGGCCCGCCGGGTCGACATCCCGGCCGCCAAGGCGGCACTGGAGGAGTCCGTACGCCGGGTCGCCTCGATCGCCCTGGTGCACGAGACCCTCGCCATGTCCAGCGACGAGGCGGTGGAGTTCGACGGGATCGTCGACCGGGTCGCCTCCGCCGCCACCGAGGTCGCCGCGACCGAGGTGGCGGTACGGATGCGCCGGGAGGGTACGTTCGGCGTCCTGCCGGCCGAGATCGCCACCTCTTTGGTGATGGTCCTCAACGAACTGCTGCTCAACGCGGTCGAGCACGGCTTCCCGCCGCCGGACGAGGAGGGCGGTATGGAGGAGGGCGCGGCCGAGGTGGTGGTGTCGGCGCACCGGTTCCGCAAACAGTTGCACGTGACCGTCGCCGACAACGGCCAGGGCCTGCCCGCCGACTTCGACGCCGCCAGCGGCGGTCGCCTCGGCCTCCAGATCGTCCGCGCCCTGGCCACCGGCGAACTCACCGGCACCATCGAACTGCGCAACCGCGCCGAGGGCGGCACCGAAGCCGTCCTCGTCGTCCCCCTCGGCAAACGCTGAACCGGAAGCGGCGATCCGGGCCCGCGTCGGCGTCCTCGCCGATCTAGGGCAAATACGTGTTAGTGGATCTCTGATCACCACCATCTGCCCTAGATCGACGAGGGGACTGGGTGGGGAGGGGTTAGCGGGTCAGGAGGGTGACGGTTAGGCCGGGGACGGTCCAGGTCCGGGTTATTCGGAAGGTGTTGCGTAGGGCGGTGGCTTTGGCGGGGGTGGCGGCGGAGAGGGGGTCGGATCGGTGTTCGCCGCGGGTGAGGAGCCAGAGCCGGGTGACGGTGGTCAGGCAGGTGGCCGGGCGGGGGCACTCGGGAGTGTCCAGGGTGGCGGCGGCGACCGGCCCCTCGACCGCGAGCACGTCGCGCGGGTGGTGCTCGCGTAGGTGGTACAGGACCGCGATGTCCAGGAACGCGCGCGGGTCACGCGGGGAGTAGACGATCCCGTCACCGGGTTGCTGGTGGGCGCCGATGATCCGGGTGGCGGCCGGGTAGTCCACCGGCGCCGAACGGGGCGTCTCGTGCGTACGGCGGAGGCTGGCCTGGGCCGGTGCGCCGAGCAGTCCGGCGAGCGCGACGATCGGCAGCGCCCACCGCAGCCGTAGCCGCGCCAGGGTGCCGGCGGCGAGCAGGCAGGCGAACGGCACCGTGAAGAGCAGGTAGCGCGGCACCCAGAGCGGGGTGACCAGGCCGCCGACGTACAGCAGGGCGGCGGGGAGCAGGACGCAGGCGCCGAGGACCACGCCCCGACGTCCCCGGGTGACCAGCCCGATCGCGGCCAGTCCGACCAGGAGGCCGCCGACGGTGCCGTTCTGGAGCAGGTCGCCGGGGAGGTCGGGCAGGTCGGTGAGGGTCGGTGGCCGTACCCAGTTCAGTTGCCGCGCCTGCTGGTCGCGGCCGAGCCGGGCCAGGGGTGCCAGGACCAGGATCGCCGGTACGAGGGCGACCGGCCACCGCCACAGCCGGCGGTCGTGGCCCTCCCGCCAGGCGAGCAGTACCGCCACGGCGTGCCCGAGGACCAGGCTCGTCGCCAGCAGGTGGGACAGGCCCAGGCCGACCAGCGCGGCGGCGTACCCGGTCCACCGCCACCAGCCGGGGCGGTCCAGGGCCCGTACCAGCAGCAGGGTGGCGAGTACGGCGAACAGGGTGGCCGGTGCGTACGGGCGGGCTTCCTGCCCGTACCGGGAGGTGCTCGGCAGTACGGCGAAGAGCAGCCCGGCGATCAGCCCGACCCGCCCACCGAACAGCCGCCCCCCGAGTACGGCGACCAGTGCCGCCGCGCCGGTCAGGCTGAGCGCGGCCGGCAGTCGCAGTGCGGTCGCCGAGTCGCCGAAGAGTTCGATCCAGCCGTGCATCAGCAGGTAGTACGCGACCGCGACCCCGTCGATGTTGGCGGCCAGCCGGAGCAGGTCACCGGTCGGGCGGGAGGCGGCGCTCCAGGTGGCGAGTTCGTCGCGCCAGAGCGGGGCGCGGTCGATCTGGACCAGGGTGATCGCGAGGGTCAGCAGTGCCGGCCAGAGCCACCGGGTCCGGTCCAACCAGTGCGGGAGATCGCGCCCGCCGGATCGCTCACCGGCGTCGGTCGATGTCGAGGGCGGCACAGCCCGGTAGTGACCACCCACTGTTGCCGCCTCATGACGTCACGAGACAAAAATGCGGTATGCGGCATTAGCCCGAATATTGGTTATATTAACGTGAACCGGGCCACAGTGTGGTCCGGGATGCGGGATCGCGGCATCGGTCGGTGGTTCAGGGCCGGCGGGTATGGCAGCATGGCGGTTATGACCGCCGTCGAAGGCCGCGTTGTGACGCTGGGGCTGACCTGCCGCCGTCACGTCGACTACGGCCGCGTACGTAGCGCGATCTGTCCGGCTCACTGACGCCACCTGGACCAAAACTGTCTCGGGTGCGCTCCGCGCCGGCCTGCTGACACCGTTGTCTCCGCCCCGCTGATCAACCGGGGTGCCGTCGCTTCCGCGTACGTCGAGCAACTCGTCTCAGCAGACAACGGAGGACGCCGCGATGGCGGTCAGCAGCACCCCGGCCCGGCCCGTTACCGCCCCCGAACAGGTGACCGCCGCCGCGACCCGGCCGGCACGGGCACCCCGCCGGCCACGCGGCGAGGGCCAGTGGGCGCTCGGCCACCGCGAGCCGCTCAACCCGAACGAGCGGTCGAAGAAGGACGACAACCCGCTCAACGTACGGGCCCGGATCGAGAACATCTACGCGCACCGGGGCTTCGCCTCGATCGACCCCGCCGACCTCCGTGGACGTTTCCGCTGGTGGGGCCTCTACACCCAGCGCAAGGCCGGCATCGACGGTGGTCGTACCGCCGTACTCGAACCGCACGAGCTCGAAGACGAGCACTTCATGCTCCGGGTCCGGATCGACGGCGGCCAACTCAGCCTGGAGCAACTGCGCACCATCGCCGACATCTCCACCACGTACGCCCGCGACAGCGCCGACATCACCGACCGGCAGAACATCCAACTCCACTGGATCCGGGTCGAGGACATGCCGGAGATCTGGCGCCGGCTGGAAGCGGTCGGTCTGCAGACCACCGAGGCGTGCGGCGACTGCCCCCGGATCGTCCTCGGCAGCCCGGTCGCCGGAGTCGCCGAGGCCGAGGTGATCGACCCGACCCCGGCTATCGACGAGATCGTCGCCCGATACGTCGGTGACCCGGCCTACTCGAACCTGCCGCGCAAGTTCAAGTCCTCGATTTCCTGGCTGGCCGACACCCCGTACGAGGTCAACGACATCTCGTTCCTCGGCGTCGACCACCCCGAACACGGCCCCGGTTTCGACCTCTGGGTCGGCGGCGGCCTGAGCACCAACCCGATGCTGGCCCAGCGCCTCGGCGTCTGGGTGCCGCTGGCCGAGGTGCCGGATATCTGGGAGGGCGTCGTCTCGATCTTCCGGGACTACGGCTACCGCCGGCTGCGCCACCGCGCCCGGCTGAAGTTCCTCGTCGCCGACTGGGGCGTGGAGAAGTTCCGCGAGGTGCTGGAGAAGGAATACCTCGGCCGTACGCTGCTCGACGGTCCGGCCCCGGAGCTGCCGGAGAAGCCGATCGACCACATCGGGGTGCAGCGCCAGCGCGACGGAAAGTTCTACGTCGGTGCCGCCCCGGTCGTCGGGCGGGTGTCGGGCAGCCAGCTCACCGCCCTGGCCGACCTCGCCGCCGAGCACGGCAGTGACCGGGTACGACTCACCCCGTACCAGAAGTTGTTGGTCCTCGACGTCGCCGAAGAGCGGACCGAATCGCTGGTCACAGCTCTGCGTGGGATCGGCCTGGAAGCCCGGCCGTCGGTCTGGCGGCGCAGCACGATGGCCTGCACCGGGATCGAGTTCTGCAAGCTCGCCATCGTCGAGACCAAGGCCCGTGGCCAGGAACTCGTGGCCCGGCTGGAGGAGCGGCTGCGCGACTTCGACGCCGACCTCTCCATCCACATCAACGGCTGCCCGAACGCCTGTGCCCGGACCCAGACCGCCGACATCGGACTCAAGGGCCAGATCGTCGTCGGACCCGACGGGCGTCAGGTCGAGGGCTACCAGATCCACCTCGGCGGCGGCCTGGGCATGGCCCAGGGGCAGACCGCCGGGTTCGGCCGCAAGCTGCGCGGCCTCAAGACCACGGCAGAGGAACTTCCGGAGTACGTCGAACGAGTGGCCCGCCGTTACCTGGCCGGGCGCCAGCAGGGCGAGGCGTTCGCCCAGTGGGTGCTCCGGGCCGACGAGGAGGAGCTGAGATGAGCGACACCCGCGCGGCACCGATGTACTGCCCGTACTGCGGTGAGGAGGACCTGCGGCCCAACGAGGAATCGCACGGCGCCTGGGAGTGTCACGCCTGCGCGCGGGTGTTCACGGTCAAGTTCAGCGGACTACTGGGACGGGCGGTGGCGCGATGAACATGCTCTCGGCAACCAACCTCGGGCTGGTCAACCTCGGCCCGGCAGCCGCACCGGCGGATCCGGCCCGGCGGTCACCCGCCCAACTCAAGACACTGGCCGACGAGGCCGCCCGTGAGCTGGAGGGCGCCCCGGCGGAGGTGATCGCCCGCTGGGCCGTCGACACCTTCGCCGACCGGTTCTGCGTCACCAGCTCGATGGCGGACGCGGTTCTCGCCCACGTCGTCTCGCGGGTGGCACCCGGCGTCGACGTGATGTTCCTCGACACCGGGCTGCACTTCCCGGAGACGCTCAAGGTCCGCGACACGGTCGCCCGTACGCTGCCGGTCACCGTCCGGTCGATCCGGCCGCGACTGACCGTCGGCCAGCAGGACGGCGAGTACGGCCCGCGCCTGTTCGCCAAGGCGCCGGACGAGTGCTGCGCGCTGCGCAAGGTCGAGCCGCTGGAACGGGCGCTCGGCGACTACGACGCCTGGGCCGCCGGGCTGCGCCGGGACGAGTCGCCGACCCGTGCCAACACACCGGTGGTGACCTTCGACGCCCGGCGGGGCAAGGTGAAGGTCAACCCGATCGCGGCGTGGAGCCAGGCGGACGTGGACAACTACATCTCCCGCTGGAACGTGCCGGTCAACGAGCTGTTCCGGTCCGGCTACACCTCGGTCGGCTGCTGGCCGTGCACCCGCCGCACCAAGGCCGGGGAGGACCCCCGGGCCGGACGGTGGGCGATGTTCGAGAAGACCGAGTGCGGCCTGCACGTATGAGATCCGGACCGGATCCGGTGGTCCTGGTTGCCCACGGCAGCCAGGACCACCGGGCGGCGGGGGCGACCCGGTCCCTGGTACGGGCGGTCGAGCTGGCCCGTCCCGGCCTGCCGGTACGCGCCGCCTACCTCGACCACACCACGCCGGGCCCGGTGGCGGTTCTGCACGAGCTGGAGGCGGCCGGTCACCGGGGCGCCACGGTGGTGCCGCTGCTGCTGACCGCCGCGTACCACGGTCGGGTCGACATCCCCGGTGCGATCGCCGCCGCGCAGGCCCAGGGCCTCCGGCTGCCCGTACGCGTCACCGACGTCCTCGGTCCGGCCGAGGTGGACACTGCGCCCGACGAGCTGCTGCTGGCAGGGCTCCGGCACCGGCTGGCCGAGGCTCTGTACGCCGAGCCTGCCGAGGCGGCTCCAGGCCCGCTGGACGGGTTGGTGCTGGCGGCGGCGGGCACGCGGGTGCCGGAGGCACGTCGTACGGTCGAGGCGGTCGCCGGGGCGCTGGGGGAGGCGCTGGCGGTGCCCAGCCTGGCCGCGTACGCCTCGGCCGCCCCGCCCACCGCGGGCGCGGCGGTGGCGCGGCTCCGGGCCGGGGGTGCGCGCCGGATCGGTGTGGCCGCCTACTTCCTCGCCCCCGGCCGCCTGTACGAGAGCGCGGTGGCTTCGGCGCGGGCCTCCGGTGCGGTGGCGATCGGTGCCCCGCTGACGGACTCGCCGGAGATCGCCCGGTTGGTACTGGACCGGGTCGATACCGCGAGCGGCGCCGGCTCGCCGGTCGCGCCGGCACCGGATCCGGTACGCGGACGCCCTGACGCGGCCCCGCGGGTAGCGGCCTGAGCCTCCGCCCTGCCGGAGATCGTCGGCCAGTCTCGGGGGACATCGACGCGCCCCATCGCTGGCTAGGGTGACCGATCATGAAGCATCGTCAGCTTGGTCGCAGCGGCCTGCGGGTCAGTGAGATCACCTACGGCAACTGGCTCACCCACGGGGAGCTGGTGGCGCGGGACGCCGCCCTGGTCTGCGTACGGGCCGCGCTCCAGGCGGGTGTCACCACCTTCGACACCGCCGACGTCTACGCCCGGGGTGCGGCGGAGGAGTTGCTCGGCGAGGCGCTGCGCGGCGTACGCCGGGAGTCGGTCGAGATCGCCACGAAGGTGTGCCTGCCGACCGGGGACGGACCCAACGACCGTGGCCTGTCCCGCAAGCACATCCTGGAGTCCTGCCACGCGTCGCTGCGCCGGTTGGGCACCGACTACGTCGACCTCTACCAGGCCCACCGGTACGACGACCGGACCCCGCTGGAGGAGACGCTGATCGCCTTCGACGACCTGGTACGTCAAGGCAAGGTGCGCTACCTGGGCGTCTCGGAGTGGACCGCGCCGCAGATCCGGGACGCGCTCGCCCTCGCCGACCAGCTCGGGCTGCGCGGCCGGATCGTGTCCAACCAGCCGCAGTACAACATGCTCTGGCGGGTGATCGAGCCCGAGGTGCTGCCGCTGTGCGAGCGGGAGGGGCTCGGCCAGATCGTCTTCCAGCCGCTCGCCCAGGGCGTGTTGACGGGCAAGTACCAGCCGGGGCAGCCGCCGCCGGCCGGGTCCCGGGCGGCCAGTGGGGGAAGGGCGCCGGTGTTCATCCGGCGGGTGCTCGGTGACGAGCTGTTGCGGCGGGTGCAGGCGCTGCGCCCGGTCGCCGAGGAGGCGGGGCTGTCGATGGCCCAACTGGCGATCGCCTGGACCCTGCAACACCCCGGCGTCGGTACGGCGCTCATCGGCGCGACCCGGCCGGAGCAGGTGACCGAGAACGCCGCCGCGGCGGGCGTACGGCTGGACGCCGATGTGATGCGCCGCATAGACGAGACGTTGGCAGATCTGATCGAGAATGACGCTACGAAGACCGCTCAGATGATGGCGGTGAAAGCCAACTGGGCGCGGGCCGAGACATCAACTACCGATGCGTAGTGATCCTTCTATGACACGCGGTGTTGATCCATTTGGCATATCCACAACAGAACGCGCCGGGGGAGTTACTCCCCCGGCGCGTTCAGCGTTTGTGTGGTTGGTCAGGCGGTGTGAGCGCGCAGGACCCGAAGTCCGCCACGGCGCTTGACCGCGCGCCGCTCTTCTTCGCTCATTCCGCCCCAGACGCCCGCGTCCTGACCGGATTCGAGTGCCCACTGGAGGCAATCTTCGGTCACGGAGCAGCGCCGGCAGACGGCCTTGGCCTGCTCGACCTGAAGGAGAGCCGGGCCAGACGTCCCGATCGGGAAGAACAGCTCCGGGTCTTCGTCGCGGCAGACAGCATGGTGACGCCAGTCCATGGCGGCAACACTCCTCAATCTGGGTGGGTGGCAGTGGATAGCGTGGATCTTTTCCTATATGCATCCGTGGCGCGCCGATCCCGACGGTGTACACCCATCGATTCGACAAGCACGTGCGCAGGCTGTTGTGCGCTTGGGAGCGCCGCGTGAGCAACTCGCTTAGCGAGTAGTTCGAGGCAACGTCCCGGTAACTCAAGTTCGCTTGTGAATACTTTCACGAACTCCCGTGATGTCAAGGGGACCGCTCGGAAAAACTCTGAACGGGTGAGCAAGCCCACAACCCTTTTGTCCGAATTCCGGCGCTTGCCGGGACCCAGGGTGCCACAGCCAAGGATCAATATAGTACAGTCCACGCGACATTGCTGGCATTTCCGACACTCGTCTCCTCGTCCGGCTCGTTTTCAGGGGGCCATGGAGGAGGCTGTACCCCAGCGCTAGCAGATTACTCTTAGTGCGGCGCTTACGGAGGCGAATCGAACTTTTTCTCGTTCGCCGAGGTAGTCCCCGTCGAGCTGGAACGCCTGCGGACGGCCTGCGACCAGGGAAAACTCCTCCAGGTCGTGCAACCGAAGAATTTGCCGGCCGTGCGGCTGAGTTTTCCGCGAGAGCAGCTGTGTCACCGTACGTGTGGTGCTCGGCACGCGGAGCCGGCGTACGGCCATCACGTCGAGCCCGAGATCGAAGGACGCGTCCGGGTTCGGGTTCACTTCCCGGTCCCCGATGTACGTCCACGGGGCGGTGTTCTGGATCGCCACCGTGGCCAGCTCGCTCGCCACGACGCCGTCCGGAAGTTCCAGCGAGATGTCCGGGTGCCGGCGCTCCGGGCCGAAGGCGTACTGGGTGAGCATCGCGCGCAGGTAGAGCGAGGGGGTGGAGACCCGACCCCGTCGCCGGGCCTGCTCCACCCGGTGGATGACGGCGGCGTCCAGCCCGAAGCCGGCACAGAACGTGAAGTAGCGATCGTCCGCCCGGCCCAGCCCGACCGAACGGAACCGCCCCAGCCGTACGCCGTCGAGGATCACGCTGGTCGCCTCCGGCCACTCCCGGGGCAGACCCAGCGCCCGCGCGAAGACGTTGGTCGAACCACCCGGCACCACCGCCAGGGCGGGCAGCCGCTCGGCCGACGGCCGGTCCGGGTCGACGGTCGACGTCTCGGCGGTCATCAACCCGTTGACCACCTCGTTGACCGTGCCGTCACCGCCCAGCGTGACGACCAGGTCCATCCGATCTCGTACGGCCTCCCTGGCCAGGCTCACCGCATGGTCACGCCGCCGGGTGTACTCGACGGTGAGATCGACCTCGCTGCGCAGGGCCCGGACGAGTACGTCCCGGCTGCGCTGGCTGGTGGCGGTGGCCTTGGGATTGACCACCAGAAGGGCCCGCATGGGCGGCACTGTACCGCGACAAAGCGCGGGTATCGTTTCGCGCGTGACCACCGACTCACCCGTGACCAGCGAATCTGCCCTGGTGCCCGGACCGCTGCGCTGGGCCGTGTGGCTGCTGCGCGGCGAGGCGACCGGCCTCGGGTTGCTGGCGGCCTACCTGATCTACGCGGACCTGACCGCAGACGCCACCGACCTCGTCAACGCACTGTTCGTGACCGCCTTCACGGCCGGCGGCGCCCTCGTACTGTGGCTGCTCGCCGCCGCGCTCGTACGGCGCCGGGCCGGTGCCCGCGCACCCGCGATCGTGCTCCAGTTGATGTTGCTCCCGGTCGGCTACTACATGATCCAGGGCGGCCTGGCCTGGCTCGGCATCCCGCTGATGGCGCTCGGCGTGTTGGTCATCGGCCTGCTGGTCTGCACCCCCACCGCCCGCGCCCTCGGCGTCGGCTGACCGCAGAAACCGCTCCCGGCCCGGCTCGGAATCCGGCGGCGTGCGCCCGACCCGGGAGTCCGGCGGCGCGGCCGGGCTCGGAACTCGGCGGCCGTGCGCTCGGCTCGGAGTGCGGCGGCGGTGCGCCCCGGCTCGGAGTGCGGCGGCGGTGGCCCCTGGCTCGGAGTGCGGCGGCGCGGTGCGTGCGGCTCGGAGTGCGGCGGCGCCTCGGGGCTCAGAACTCGGCGGCGCGGCGGGTGAGCAGGGTGATCGTCGCCTGACGCCCGTTGGCGGTGGCGTTGGCGGAGGTGGTCAGCGCGGTCAGTACCTTCCACGCGAACGACGACTCGGCCGGCAGTCGGGCACCCGAGGTGGTCGGCACGGTCACCTCGACGGTGAGGGCGTCGTCGGTCACCGAGAACCGGCACTCAAGCTCGGCGTCCCGGGTGGCGATCGCGAGCAGCATCGCGCACGCCTCGTCCACCGCGATCCGTAGATCCTCGATCTCGTCCAGGGCGAAGTGCAGCCGCGCGGCCAGGCCAGCGGTCGCGGTACGCAGCACCCCCAGATACCCGCCGTCGGCGGGCACCGTGAGCATCACGATGTCGTCGTCGACCGTCGGCTGGGTATTAGATCGAGTCACCGGTGCCCATCTCCCTCGGCTGCGTACGCTCGGCGATCACGCCGGTCCCCTGAACGGGACCCGCCCCGGCACCGGCGAGCACCCTCACCGTACCGCCCGCCCCCTCCCCCCGCCCCGCGCCACCGCCCCACCCCACCCCCTCACCCCGTTGATCATGAAGTTAGCGACGAGATTCGAGCGTTGGGGTCAAGTGGTGAGTGCAATCGTTAAGCGGTGATGAGTTGTGCCAGGCGCTGGGCTGGGGTGGCCCAGTCCAGTGTCTGGCGGGGTCGGG
>NZ_JBSGCD010000034.1:0-80398 GCF_053601675.1 Micromonospora sp. NPDC004704
CGGTGGTGAAGCATCGACGCCCGGACCTGTCGTCACCGTCACTCGTTCCTCCCCGTCCGGGCCCCTGCCCGAGGACGTCGGTAACACGTGCCGGCCACGGCACCGGTTGCGTTCGGTCTTGATCGAAGCCCGACAGCGGGCCGGTCGATCACACCTGCGGTAACGTAGGCGGCCGTGACCAGCCCCTTACAGAGACTGTCGCTGGACGATCTCCGTCGCCGGACGAGCGAGAAGTGGCGGCGGTACCCGTCGGACGTCCTTCCGCTCTGGGTCGCCGAGATGGACGTACCGCTCGCGGAGCCGGTTGTCCGGGCCCTGACCGAGGCGATCGCGCTGGGCGACACCGGTTATCCGACGGGCACCACCTATGCCGACGCGCTCGCCGGGTTCGCTCGCGACCGGTGGGGTTGGACGCTGGAGTCGGCGCAGACGCGGCTCGTGCCCGACGTGATGATGGGCATCGTCGAGGTGCTCAGGCTGGTCACCGGCCACGGCGACGCCGTGGTCATCAATCCGCCGGTCTACCCGCCGTTCTACCAGTTCCTCACCAGCATGGGCCGGCGGGTGGTGGAGGTGCCGCTGGACGACCGGCACCGGCTCGATCCCGACGCCCTCGACCGGGCGTTCGAGCGCGTCGTCGCGGGCGGGCAGCGGGCCGCCTACCTGCTGTGCAGTCCACACAATCCCACCGGGACGGTGCACACCCGCGAGGAACTGTCCGCGGTCGCCGACCTGACCGAACGGCACGGTGTACGGGTCGTCGTGGACGAGATCCACGCCCCGCTCGTGTACGCCGGCACGACCTTCCTGCCGTACCTGTCGCTGCCCGGCACCGGCCGCGGCTTCTCGCTGCTCTCCGCGTCGAAGGCGTGGAACCTGGCCGGGGTGAAGGCTGCGGCGGCGGTGGCCGGGGCGGACGCGGTCGCGGACCTGGACCGGATGCCGCCGGAGGTCGGCGACGGGCCGAGCCACCTCGGGGTGATCGGGCACAGTGCCGCGTTGCGTGCCGGTGGTCCGTGGCTGGACAGCCTCCTGGCGGGTCTGGACGGCAACCGTCGACTCCTCGGGGAACTGCTCGCCGACCAGCTTCCGCAGGTCCGTTACCGGCTGCCGGAGGGCACCTACCTGGCCTGGCTGGACTGCCGGGCACTGGGTCTGCCGGATGATCCGGCCCGGGTGTTCCTGGAGCGTGGGCGGGTGGCGTTGGTGCCCGGCCCCGATTTCGGTCCCGGCGGCGAGGGTCACGTCCGGCTCAACCTCGCGACCTCCCCGGACCTGCTCGCCGAGGCCGTACGCCGGATGGCCGCCGCCGTACGCTGACCGGCCCGGCGCCCCAAGTCAAGATCATCACAACCGTTGCCCAGCCGTTAAATCTGTTGATCTCTATTGCTACCGCGTCCCCCGGACTGGTACTCAATGGGGGAAGCTGATCAACAAACGGCCGGGGAGGTCGCGATGATCGTTGCTGCCCCTTGGCCGAGACGCCAGCTCCAAACGCCGATCATCCATACGGGACCGGAGGTCAGTCCTTCCACCGAGGAGCGTGGTCGCGCTCCCCCGGGCCGCCGCCTGCTGCATCGGGGCTGATGGCTGTGCTCACCTGTCGCTGTCCGGCGGGCACGGGAGCATCCGGAATCCGGGGCGACACGACCCGGTCCTCCCACCAAACGGGGGACCACGCCACGGATCCACCAGGAAGGACCTACCGCTAGCGGCGCGGAAGACGCTGTCTCCGTGCCAGATGACGGCCGGCCGGCAGACCGGCCACGGAAGGCGAAACCAGATGACGATCAGTGAGACCCCGGGACTGTCCCGCCGCATGCTGCTCCGGTCCACGGCCGCAGCCGGTGCCGCAGCCGCGGCGGCGACCGTGATCCACCCCGACGCGGCCTCGGCCCAACCGGTCGCGACCCGGCCCTACGACGCGCTTGCCGCCGCGAGGGCCGCCGCCATCCCCACCCCGGAGCAGTACTTCGGCTTCCGGATCGGATCCGACGGCAAGCTCGCGACCTGGGACAAGATGGTCCCGTACTTCCAGCTCATCGCCGAGCAGAGCGACCGGGTGACGTACGAGGAGGTCGGCAAGACCACCGAGGGCAACCCGTACGCGCTGCTCACGATCAGCTCGCCGAACAACCTGAACAACCTGGACAGGCTGATCGAGATCAACAACCGGCTGGCCGATCCGCGCGGGTTGTCGCCGACCGAGGCCGAGGAACTGGCCCGCACCGGCAAGCCCTTCTACTTCGTGTACGCCGGCATCCACTCGACCGAGGTCGGCAACTCCCAGGCCACCATCGAGTGGGCGTACCGCCTCGCCTCCGAGCAGTCCGAGTACATCGACCGGATCCTCGACGACCTGGTGATCCTGCTCGTGCCCTGCCAGAACCCGGACGGGCTGGTCAAGGTCAACGACTACTTCGTCGCGACGTCGGGGACCAACTACTCGCGTACCTACCCGGACCTGTACCAGAAGTACACCGGGCACGACGACAACCGCGACTGGTTCATGCTGACCCAGATCGAGAGCAACTTCGCCACCCAGATCCAGAACAAGTACCACCCGCAGGTACTCCAGGACTCGCACCAGGCCGGGTCGGGCGCCCCCCGGATGTTCACGCCGCCGTACCTGTCGCCGTACGACCCGAACATCGACGCGATCACGGTGCAGCAGACCGATGCGCTCGGCCTGGCGATGCAGCGGGGCATGACCGCCGCCGGCATGAAGGGCGTCGGCTGGGGCATGACGTACGACTACTGGACGCCGTCGCGGCAGTACTGCGTCTACCACAACTCGGTACGCATCCTCACCGAGGCGGCGAGCTGCTCGAACCTGGCGTACCCGCAGGTCAGCTCCGGGCCGATCGGCAGCCAGGAGTCAACGATCAGCTTCATCGAGCCGTACGACCAGAACACCTGGACGCTGCGGCAGATCGTCGACTACGTCTCCCAGGCCTTCTACTCGGGCATCGAGGCGGTGGCCTACGACCGGTACAACTGGCTGTACAACTTCTACCGGGTAGGGGTGAAGGCGGTCACCCGGACCAGCCCCCGCGCGTACGTCATCCCGGCCGGTCAGCGCGACCCGCAGGCGGTCCGGGACACCCTGGACATCCTGTTCAAGGGCGCGGTCGAGGTCCACCAGGCGCAGGCGGCGTTCTCCGCCGGTGGGCAGCAGTACCCGGCCGGGTCGTACGTCGTCTACCTGAACCAGCCCTACGGCGGGTTCGCCAAGACCCTGCTCGAGGTGCAGGAGTACCCGCACCTGCTGGAGTACCCCGGCGGGCCGCCGCAGCGGCCGTACGACGTGACCGCACAGACCCTGCCGATGCTGCTCGGCTTCAAGGCCAACCTCGTCACCGGCTCGTTCTCGGTCACCACCAAGCGGCTCACCGAGATCAAGCCGCCGGCGGTGACCATGCCGGCGGCGCCGCCCAGCACCGGCGCGTACGTCATCGGTCCCGAGTCGTACGGCGTCTTCCAGATCGTCTCCCGGTTGCAGCGCCAGGGCATCCCGACCTTCCGCGCCGCCGCGCAGTTCGTCGACGGTGGCCGCACCTTCCCGCCAGGGACCTTCGTCGTGCCGCCGACCGACGCGGCCCGGCAGATCCTGCAGAACCAGTCCCGCAACACCGGCATCCCGGTCTCCGCCATCTCGGCCGTCCCCCGGATCGAGGGTGTACAGCTCAAGCCCGGCACCCGGATCGGGATGCTGAAGCCGGCGAACAACCTCCAGTCCGGCTGGCTGATGTGGATCTTCGACCAGTACGGGGTGAACTACTCGGTCGTGAAGGCCCAGGACTACAAGAACCTGGCCGGCAAGTTCGACGCCATCGTCATGCCGCAGGGGGTGAGCAAGAGTTCCATCACCAACGGGTTGAACCGGAACAACTACCCGGAGGAGTGGAGCTGGGCCTTCGGTGTCGGCGAGGACGGCTGGGCGAAGCTGCGTGACTTCGTCACCGGTGGCGGAACCCTGGTCGCCTTCGGCAGCGGGGCGAACACGGCCCAGCAGCTGTTCGAGTTGCCGCTGCGGTCGATCCTGCCCGGTGACGAGTCGGTCTTCTACTGCCCCGGCGCCCTGCTCAGCCAGGAGATCGACACCAACAACCCGGTCGCCTGGGGCATGGACCCGCGCAACCCGACCTGGTTCGACGGGGACCGGGCGTACGAGCTCACCGACCCGAACAAGTACCCGGTGCAGGTGGTGTCGAAGTACCCGGCCAGCGGGGAGCAGTTGCAGAGCGGTTGGTTGATCGGCGGCGAGTACCTCAACGGCGCGGTGAACGGCCTGTCCTGGAGCGTCGGCAGCGGCTCCGTGGTGACGTTCGCCAGCGAGATCGCGTTCCGGACCTGGAACCGGGCCGAAGAGAAGATGATCTTCAACGCTATGTACCACGGGCCGGCGCAGAAGCTCACGCCGGACCAGTTCGAACGCCTGGGTCGGTAACACCTCTCCGACCGGGTGGGGCGGGGCCGCTACACCGGCCCCGCCCTGCCCGCCAAAAACCCGCTAGACCAATCTGTAGAGGAGGCTTTGGTGGCCGCTGTCATGGTCGAGCTGCGCGGCGTACGAAAGTCGTTCGGCGACCTCGAGGTCCTCAGGGGAGTCGACCTCACCGTGGCCCCCGGTGAGGTGGTGGCCATCGTCGGCCCCTCGGGCGGCGGCAAGAGCACCCTGCTGCGCTGCGTCAACCTGCTCGAACCGGTCACCGCCGGTCAGGTCCTCCTGGAAGGCGAGGACCTGACCGCACCCGGCGTCGACCTCAACCGGGTACGTCGCCGCATCGGCATGGTCTTCCAACAGTTCAACCTCTTCCCGCACCTGAACGCGCTCGACAACCTCACCTTGGCGCCCCGGAAACTGCTGCGGACGCCACGGGCCGAGGCCGAGGAGCGCGCCCGTACGCTCCTGCACCGGGTCGGGCTGTCGGACAAGGCGAAGGCGTACCCGAGGCAGCTTTCCGGTGGTCAGCAGCAACGGGTCGCCATCGCCCGGGCCCTGATGATGGACCCGCACGTGATGCTCTTCGACGAGGTGACCTCCGCCCTGGACCCGGAACTGGTCAGCGAGGTCCTCGACGTGATGCGTGATCTCGCCCGGTCCGGCATGACGATGCTGTGCGTCACCCACGAAATGGGCTTCGCCCGCGAACTCGGCGACCGTCTGGTGTTCGTGGACGGCGGCGTCATCGCCGAGCAGGGACCGCCGACGGACGTGCTGGACCACCCGCAACACGACCGTACCCAGCAGTTTCTCCGCAAGGTACTGAGATGACCCACGTACGTGGACGAGAGGAATTCGGATGAAATCGCGAATCGGCCTGGTAGTGCTCGCCGTGGCGCTGGCCCTCACCGCCGGTTGCTCGGACAGCGGCGGTGACGGTGGGACGGACAGCGGTCCAGCCGGCGCCCCGGTCGACGTGGGCGCGCCCCTGCCGGGCAACGTCCAGGACAAGGGCAAGCTCGCGATCGGCGTCAAGTGCGACTACCCGCCGTTCGGTTACATCGACGAGGCGGCCAAGAACGCCGGCTTCGAGATCGACGTCGCCCGCAAGCTGGCGTCGTACGCCTTCGGCGACGGCAACGACGTCGAGCTGACCTGCGTCACCGGGGCGAACCGCGTCTCGTTCCTGACCACCAACCGCATCGACCTCATCATCGCGACGATGAACTACACCGAGGAACGCGCCAAGACCATCGACTTCACCACGCCGTACTTCTCCAGCGGGGTGAAACTGCTGGTGCCGAAGGACTCGCCGATCGCCTCGTTCGCGGACGTCGCGGGCAAGTCGGTGATCAGCACGAACGGCGCCACCGCGAGCCTCTGGTTGACCCAGTGCATGAAGGACGTCAAGCAGGTGCTCTTCGGGCAGACGAGCGAGGCGCTGACCGCGCTGAAGCAGGACCGGGGCGACGCCCTGGCCCAGGACGACACCCTGCTGCTCGACCTCGCCTCGAAAAACCCCGACCTGAAGGTGGTCGGCGACAGCAAGGCGGGCAGCCCGTGGGGAATGGGCGTCCGCAAGGGCGACACCGCGATGCTGGACTGGGTCAACGCCGCGCTGAAGAAGATGCAGGCCGAGGAGTTCTTCTGGACCGAGTTCCAGAAGACGGTGACCGACACCAGCCTCCAGGAGCAGTTCGCCAAGTTCGTGCCGAGGCCGGGGAACGACCTGAGCTACCCGACCGGACCCACGCTGGTCTGCTGACGACATGACAAACGCCGATGGTTACCGATTCGATCCGGGCTTTCTCGTCGACCACCTCGGCGAGCTTGGCGGCGGTCTGGTCCGTACGGTCGAGATCAGCGCCATCGGCATGGCCGGTGCGCTCGTCGTCGGCGCCCTGCTCGGCGCGGTCTCGGCCTTCCGGGTCCCGGTGGCGCGCCAACTCGTCCGGGTGTACGTGGAGGTGTTCCGCAACACGCCGTTGCTGGTGCAGATCTTCTTCCTCTACTTCGCCCTGCCGGAGGTCGGGCTGCGGCTCGACGCCTTCACGGTCGGCTGGTTGTCCCTGCTGCTCTGGGGCGGGGCGTACAACGTGGAGAACTTCCGGGCCGGATTCGAGGCGGTGGAGGCCGGTTACGTCGAGGCCTGCCGGGCCCTGGGCTTCTCCCGGCTGGCCGCCTTCGGCCAGGTCGGGTTCCCACTCGGCTGGCGGATCGCGTTGCCGTCGGTCACCAACACCCAGATATCGGTGTTCAAGAACTCGTCGTTCATGATCGCGATCAGCTATCCGGAACTGACCGAGACGGCGGTGAACATCGTCGCCGTCTCCTTCCGGGTGTTCGAGATGTTCCTCGCGATCGGTGTCATCTATCTGGGACTGGTGTGGCTCATGTCGATCGGTACCCGGGCCGTCGAGCGTCGTTTCGCGATCCCAGGAGGACACTGATGCCCGTATGGGTCGGGCCGGTCGCGAGTTACCTGGCCACCGGACTCCGTACCACCGCGTTGCTCGCCTTGACCAGCGTGCTGGCGAGCATCGCGGTGGGGGTGGTGCTCGGCACCCTGTTGACCCTGCCGAGCCGGCTCGTACGGGCCGTGATCCGGGCCTACGTCGAGATCTGGCGGGGGCTGCCGATCATCATCATCCTGTTCTTCATCTTCTTCGTCCTGCCGGTCGTCGGCCTGACCGTCGACACCTTCACCGCCGCGGCGATCGGGCTGAGCCTGTGGGGCAGCGCCAACATGGCGGAGGTTGTCCGCGGGGCGGTGCAGTCGGTGCCGCGCGGGCAGGCCGAAGCCGGGGCGGCGCTGGGTTTTCCGTGGCCCAGCCGGATGCGGTACGTCATCCTGCCGCAGGCCACCCGACGTGCCCTGCCGCCGCTCGTCGGCCTGGTCGTCAACCTCACCCAGCAGACCTCGCTGGCCGCGGTGATCGGCCTGCTCGACATCCTGGAGGCCTCCCAACGATCGATCGAACGGCTCACCCTCACCGGGGGCGACACCCATGCGGTGCCCATCCTCGGGGCCGTCCTCGTCGTCTTCTTCGTCATCTGCCTGCCGCTCACCATGCTGTCGCGGTGGCTGGAGCGGCGGCTCCGTTAGCCGAGCGGGCCCCACCCCGGCCGGCCGTCGGGTACGGCCGGCCGGGTCGGCCCGTCGTCGGGCACGGCCCGTTATCGGGCACGGCCCGTTATCGGGCACGGCCCGCCGTCGGGCACGGCCGGGGCCGGTCAGAAGATGTCCCGCCGGGTGATCAGCAGCCCGGCGGCCACCGCGAACACGGCCGTGTAGGCGACGAGCAGCAACACGGCCGGTCCACCGTCGAGGATGTCGAGCACCCCGGGCGTGCCCTCGTCGCCGAAGGTGGTCGCGCCGAGCGCGCCGGCGAGGGAGCCGGCCGCCGTACCGGGCAGCAGGTCGGTCACCGCCGCCAGTCCGTCGAGCGCGTTCGCCACCGCCCGCATCAGGTTCTCCACCACCAGCGCCCACACCAGGCCCAGGCCCACGGCGAGCGCCGGGCTGCGGGCCAGGGTCCCGACCAGCACGCCAGCGGCGGTCCACATCGCGTAGATCAGTGCCGCGCCGCCGAACGCCCGCACGACCTCGGACACCGCTGGCCACCCCGCCGGCCGGGACTCGACACCGGAGATCAGCGCGGCGATACCGAAGTTGACCAGGACCGTCGCCGTGACGAGGGCGAGGACCACCACGGCGAGGGCGGTCAGCGTACCGCCGTAGGCCGCCGCCCGGGTCGGTCCCTGGGTCAGTACGGTCTTCCACGTCCCCCAGCCGTAGCCGCCACCGATCACGAGCGCGCCCAGGATCAGCAGGATCGCCCCGCCGAACATGGGCGTCCCCTGCAGGGTGATCTCCGGTACGCCGCCCGGCAGCAGACGGCCCAGCAGCAGCTCGGGCGGTAGGCCCTCGCTGACCTCCGAACCGCCGCCGGTGCGGTAGCCGACGTAGTCGAAAACGTAGCCGAACAGAATGTTGAGCAGCAGTCCCGCCCCCAACATCACCCACAGCGCCGGCCACCTGCCCAGCCGGAGCAGTTCCGCGCGGGTGCTGGACAGTACCGACGCCGGTCCACGGAAAGAGTTCACGATTTCGCCAATCTCTGCTGTGCCCGGTCGGACACGGGGGTTTCCGCCACGGTGGTGAGCTGGAAGAAGACCTCCTCCAGCGAACGTTCGGAGACACGGAGTTCGTGGAGGAGGACACCCGACTCGACCAGGGCCCGCGCGATCTCGGGCGCGAGTGCGGCGTCCACGGCGAGCCGGATGCCTTCCCCGCTCCGTTCGACCGCCTGGTGACCGGCGATCCGCGCCGCGACGGCCAGGGCACGCTCGATCGGGTCGGCCCGGACGTACAGCGAGCTGACGCCCCGTAGCTCGGCGACCGTGCTCTCCGTGATCAACCGACCGGCGGAGATCACCCCGACCCGGTCGCAGACCTCCTGCACCTCGCCGAGCAGGTGGCTGGAGTGCACCACGGTCCTGCCCTGCCGGGCCAGCTCGCCCAGCAGTTGCCGCATGTCCGCCATGCCCGAGGGGTCCAGCCCGTTGGTCGGCTCGTCGAGCACGAGCAGATCCGGATCTCCCAGCAGCGCGGCCGCCACGCCCAGGCGCTGTTTCATGCCCAGCGAGTAGGAGCGGAACGCCTCCCGGCCGGGTCCGCTCAGGCCCACCCGGTCGAGGACCGCGTCGACCTTCGCGTCCCCGAGCCCCCGGTAGCGGGCCATCACCCGCAGGTTGTCCCGCCCGCTGAGGTACGGGTAGAACCCCGGACCCTCGATCAGCGCACCGGTACGGGCCATCGCCGCCGGGTCACCGGGCCGGTGACCCAGCACCCGCGCTCCCCCGCTGGTCGGCCGCACCAGTCCGAGGAGCATCCGCAAAGTGGTGGTCTTGCCCGCACCGTTGGCCCCGAGGAAGCCGTACACCTCTCCCCTTCGGACGGTGAGGTCGACGCTGTCCACGGCGGTGTGCCTGCCGTACCGTTTGGTCAGTCCACTGGTGGTCACGACTGTCTCGTTCACACCGGCAGCGTCGCAGCCAGCGGGGCCGCGCCACATCAGCCGGCAAACAGCTTCCGGGTACGCAGATTGACGTACGCGAGCTACGCGGGCGCGTCGATGCGTGACGGCAGCAGGGGCGCCTATCCTCGGGACGACGCGCAGGGTCGCGCCTGGTCGCCGGAGCGGATGCGGTGGCGAAGCGGGATCCGGTCAACGGTTTGTCGGGGACAGGGGGTGGGCGAGGATGCGTTCCCCCGACCGGGCACGTCGCCGGGCCGGAGCCCTGAGGCGCTACTGGGAGGACACCTGGCCGGTTGCGCTGATCCTGATCCCGGGGCTGCTCGGTACGCCCGGGGCCGGCGAGGGCGAGCTCGGCTGGAGCCGGGAACCGGACCTGTTCGCGTACGCGCTGGTGGTGTGCGCGGCGCTCACCGCGGGCGTACTGCGCCGGCAGCCGGACGTGACGTTCGCCGGCTGCGGGGTTGCGGTGGTGACCTATCTGGCGGTCGGTTACCCGGTCGGACCGATCCTGATCGCCGTACCCGTCGCGGCCGGCGGTGTGGCCGTGGCGTGGCCGCTGCGCCGGGCGTTGCTCGGCAACGTCGGTCTGGGTCTGGCGGTGCAGGTGGCCGGGGCTGTCCGGTTCCTGACGGACGGACCCGCGGCGGGCGACGGCATGCTCCTCCTGGAGTGGCTCGCGCTCGCGTTCGCGGCGGTTGCCGTGCCCACCGCCATCGGCGCGGCGGTCCGGATCCGACGGGAGTCCGAGGCCAGGGTGCGTACGGCGCAGGCCCGGCACGCGGTCTCGGAGGAGCGGCTGCGGATGGCCCAGGAACTGCACGACTCCGTGGGACACGGGCTCGCGGTGATCGCCATGCAGGCCGGGGTCGCGCTGCACGTCCTGGCGCGCAACCCGGACAAGGTACGGGAGTCGTTGGAGGCGATCCAGGCCACGAGTCGGGAGTCGCTGCGTGAGATGCGGGTCCAGCTCGACGTGTTGCGTACCCCCGCCAACAACGACGCCCCCCGACGGCCGGCGCCCGGTCTGGCCGAGGCCGGTGTGCTGCTCGATCGGATCCGCGCGGGTGGACTCGGCATCACGGCCGAGCTCCGGGCCGGCGACCTGCCACCGGAGGTCGACCTCGTCGCGTACCGCATCCTGCAGGAGTCACTGACCAACGTCCTGCGCCACGCCGGAACGACGGTCGCCCGGGTACGGGCCGCGCGGGTGGGCGACGACCTGACGCTGGAGGTCAGCGACGACGGCCCGGCGGGCGGCGCCTTCGCGCACCGGGATGCCGGCGGACGCATCGGGAGCGGGATAGCCGGTATGCGGGCGCGGGCGGAGGCCCTCGGCGGCGAACTCGAGGCCGGCCCGGCGCCCGGACGGGGATTCGTGGTCCGGGCGCGGCTGCCGCTGACGGGTCGGCCGAACCCTCCCCACGTGTCAGGATCGGCGGCATGATTCGCGTCGCCGTCGTCGACGACCAGGCCCTGGTCCGGATGGGGCTCCGCACTTTGCTGGACAGCGAGGACGACACCGACCTGGTGGGCGAGGCCGCCGACGGTCGGGCCGGGGTGGAACTCGTCCGCCGGACCCGCCCCGACGTGGTGCTGATGGACATCCGGATGCCACTGATGGACGGGCTGGCCGCACTGCGTGAGATCACCTCGGATCCGGCGCTGACCGGGGTCCGGATCGTGATGCTCACGACGTTCGAGCTGGACGAGTACGTCTTCGGCGCGTTGCGCGACGGCGCCAGCGGCTTTGTCCTCAAGGACTCCCCGCCGGACGAGCTGCTCCGCGCGGTACGGGTGGTCGCCGACGGCGCGTCGCTGCTCTCACCGTCGGTGACCCGTCGGGTCATCCAGCGGTTCAGCGCCGGCACACCGTCCGGCGCTCCCCGGCCCGAGCTGGAACGGCTCACCGACCGGGAACGGGAGATCGTGGCCTGGGTGGCAACCGGCCGCTCCAACGACGAGATCGCCGCCGAACTGGTGGTCAGCCCGGCGACGATACGTACCCATGTGGGCCGGGCGATGGTGAAGCTGCACGCCCGCGACCGCGCCCAACTGGTCGTCTTCGCCGTCCAGTCCGGCCTCACCCTGCCATGATCCGGGCGACTCGGTCCGGGTGCGCCAGGTGCGGGAAGTGGCCACTGCCCGGCAGGACGTCGATCACGGCGTCGGGCAGTGCGGCCTCCAACCACCGCCGGTACGCCGGATCCGGCTCCGCACCGGTCACGTAGCGGTACGGGATGCCGCTCGACCGGATGGTGTCCAGGTCCCGCATCCGGCGCTCGCCGAGTTCGTCGGCGGGCGTCACCAGGATCTCGTTCCAGTAGCCGAGGAGGAGGTCCTGCCGCGGCGTCGTGGCCGTACGGACCAGTTCCCGCGCGTCCGGTGGCAGCAGTTCGAGGTGCATCCGGGCGAGCATGGAGTCCCAGACCTCGCCGTGGGCCGCGCTGCGCAGCACCGGTTCGGCCCGGCGCAGTGCCTTCCCGAAGTTGCCGACCAGCAGCGGCTGGTCCACGTTGACCACCCCACGCGCCCGGTACGTCGCCGCGTAGATCGTCGCCAGCACCCCGCCGAGGGAGTGCCCCACCAGCACCGGGGCCTCGAGTCCGGCGTCGGTCACGGCCCGGTGGATGACCTCTGCGACCTCGTCGGAGTGGTAGGAGTTCCGCCGGGGCGAGTCCCCGTGGCCGGGCAGGTCGAACGCCACCACCCGCCGCCCCGGGTCGACGACCGCCAACTCGCGCAGTACCGGCCCCCACTGGCGCCGGTCGTAGCTCATGCCGTGCAGCAGGACCAGCGGTGGCCGGTCGTCTCCGGTGCCGTAGCTGCCCGCGGCAAGATCACCGAAGTACCGCCGAGGTGCGTCGTCCATGTCGTCTCTCCCGTCGCTCCACCTTCACCGACAAGGCGTAACTCGGCTGCGCACAACCCGTACGTGGCGTGGCTCACACCGTGAGCTGGCGGGGTTCCCCCGCGGTCGGTCAAAGCCGATGCGTGGGTCATACCCGCCAGCGGGTCGGGCCGCCCGGCGCCGGCTGGTACCGGAGCACCCGGCCGGTGTGCAGTGATGCCCGCAGGTGCGCACCGGCCAGCGGCGCGGCCGACTCGACCCGTTCGACGGCCGCCCACAACGCCCGGGTCGCGTTGACCCTCGCCCGTTCGGTCTCGCCCGCCTGGGCCCTCGGCCGCCCGCCCAGCCCGCTGGCCCGCCTCAGCTCCGCCAGCAGCGCGGTACGTTCGACCTGGGCCGCCGCAGCACGCTCGACGTCCCCCGCCCGGTCCGCCACGTCGAGCTGCTCGTCCAGCGCCCGCAACCGGCTCCGGTAGGCGGCACGGGCGACGTCGTCGAGGATCGGGGCGCCCTCGGGGACCCGCAGGCCGGCGCCTCCGGCGACGAGATCCAGCGCGGCGATCTCCTGACCGGGTACGGCCAACAGCGCCCGCAGGTACCCCATCCCACGACCGTCGCGCAGCCGGACCGTCTCGGCACCGGCGTCGAGCCGCCAGCCGTCCCCGTCGCGGGTCAGCCGCCACTCGTCCGCCGGTGGGGCGAGGGTGCCGAGCAGCCCTCCCATGCCGAGTCGCTGCGCCAGCGACCGGGTTCGCCCGAGGTCGTCACCGGCCCGACCCCGGTCCCCGTCGCCGCCGCGTACGGACAGCGCGCCGGCCCGCGCGGCCAGCGTGTACGCCAGCCACGGCAGAGCACCGATCCGCTGTTCCAACTCGACCGCGCGGTCCAGGTGCTGTAGCGCCTGGTCGGGTCGACCCAGCCGGGTGGCGAGCCGGCCCAGGTAGTCGTCCACCGGTCCGGTGATCGTGTTGGCGCCACCCCAGACGACCAGCCGCCCACCGTACGGAAGCAGGGCGTCGTACAGGGCCTGCGCGGAGGTGGGTTCACCGCCGCGCGCCGCCACGATCGCCAGGTCGGCGAGGGCTCCCACCCAGCGCGGCCCGGATCCGGCGAGCACGGCCGGCAGGACCCGTTCGAGTTCGAGGAGCGCCTCGGTGTCTCGGCCGCATTCGGCGAGTGTCCGGGCCACGGTCGCCTCGAAGAAGTGACCGGGCAACCGCCGGGCGAGCGCATGCAGGGTCTCCACCTGCGGCTCGGCCTCGCCGCGCATCAGGGCGAGGCGGCCGTACAGCGAGGCGACCAGGCGGTCCGTGTCGACGAGTCCGGCCCGACGGCCCTGTTCCGCCACGTCGCCGGCGAGCGCCACGGCCTCCTCGAACCGGCCCCGGATCGTCGCCAGCATCGCCTGGCGGGCCAGCACCATCACCGCCGCCTCGGCGTCGCCGGCCAGGTCGGCGGCGCGGGCGTACGCCGTCAGCGCCGCCTCGGCCGCCACCAGGTCCCCCAGTTCCGCCCATGCGGTGAAGCGCCAGAACAGTCCGCGTCGCTCGACCGTCGCATCCCCGGCCCGGCGCGCCTGCTCCACGATCTCCGTCGCGGTGGCCAGGCGTTCCCGGGCGGCGGCCGGGTCCCACAGGGCGTGCAGCCGGCCGTCGAGGACCTCGGCGAGGATGCCGGGATCGCCGGTGCTCCGGGCCAGGGCAACCGCCTCCTCGACCAGCTCACGCCGGCGGGCTCCGGCCGACGGGTCACCCAGCAGCTCGCGGGCCAGCCGGGTCAGCACCCGGGCCCGGACCGGCGCGGGCAACGGCCGGGCGGCCGCGACCTCCAACAGGCGGATCAGACCCGCGTCGAGATCGAGGAACTCCGCCCTCGACGGCGTCGTGAGCGCCAGGTGGATGACGGCGTCGGCGGTGCCGTCGAGACCGGCCAGTTCACCGGCGAGGCGGATGGCGGCTCCGGGTTGCCCGGCCGAGGCCAGCCACACGGCGTGCAGCGTCCCGTCGGGAAGCGGCCCGGTGGGCAGGCCGTCGGTCAGGTCGGCCAGTTCCGGTTCGGTCAGGCCGGGCAGGCGTAGCTCCGGCGTCAGGCCGAGGGGTTCCTCCGCCGTCGCGAGCAACGCGGTCGCGCCCGAGCCGAGCCGGGACGCGAGCAGGGTCAGGAACTCCACGGCCGGCGTACCGGCCCGGCCGATGTTGTCGACCAGGAGCAGGCGCGGCCCACCGTCGGCCGCCTCGCGGGCGATCCGGTCGAGGTCTCCGAGCCTGGCGTCGGGCGGCAGTTCACCCGCTCCGAGATCGCGGAGCAGTTGGTCCCAGATCAGCAGGCCGGCGTCGAGGCCGGTCCCGCTCACCCGGAACACCGGCAGACCACGGGTACGGGCCAGGGTCGCGGCGGCGTCGACCAGCGCCGTCCTGCCCGCTCCGGTCGGCCCGGTGACAACGAGGTGTCCGCCCGTTCCCGTTACGGCCCGGTCGAGCAACTGTGCCACCGCGGCGAGCTCGCGGCGGCGTCCGATCAGGGCCACCCGCTCAGCGTACGGCCGCTGATCACGTCGATGTGTCGGCTATGACCCCATCCGCGGCCTGGTGGCGATCAGCCATCCCCCAGTTCCGGATCCTGGATCGCCTCGCCGTGCATACGGAGCTTCTCGGGGATGAGTTCGAGGAGTTGGTCGCGACGCAACGGGAGGTCGAGCAGGCTCAGCTTGATCCGGCTCCGCCGGGCGTGCGTGCCGGCGGACAGGCGTACGACCTGGCCGGCGTCCTCGCGCAGGTGCGCGGTGAGCACGTCGCCGGGTTCGAGTTCGGCCGACGGGGTGCCGTCCACGTCGAGGTACACCGGCGCACTGTCGGGGTCGATGTGCAGCGACACCCGGTCTCCGGCGCCGAGCACGATGGCCCGGCCGATGCCCGACATCGCCGCCACCGGCGTGATCACGATAGCCGCCGCCGACGGCGACACGATGGGTCCGCCCGCGGCGTAGTTGTACGCGGTGGAGCCGCTGGGCGTGGCGAGTACGAGCGCGTCGCACCGGTAGTAGCCGTACTGCTGGTCGTTGACGGTGAGATCGAGCGAGATGGCGCCCGTCCGGCTGCGCCGGGCGAGCACGATGTCGTTGAAGCCGGTGTCGGTCCGGAACGGCCGGCCACTGCCGCAGGCGACAACCAGGCAACCGTGGCACTCGATCGTGAAGTCGCCGTCCACGAGTCGGGCAAGCGCCGTTTCCAGGGTGTCGGGCGTGACCTCTACGAGGAAGCCCAGGCTGCCGTGGTTGACGCCGAGCACCGGTACGGGCCGTTCGGCGACCAGCCGCATCGCCCCGAGCATGGTCCCGTCGCCGCCGAGCGCGACCAGCCCTTTGAGCTGGGCGACGAACCGCGGATCGGGCAGCGTGTCGATCTTCCCGGTGATCCGGTCGCGGTCCCGGTCCCGGGCGACGACCCGGACCGCGTGGGTCCGGGCCCAGCTCAGGATCGTGGACACGGATTCGTCCACCGCCCGGGTGGGATGGACCACCAGGCCCAGCACGGGGACCCCGCTGTCGTCCGCCGTTGCCGCCTCGGTGCTCACTCCGGCCAGCCTAGCCACGGCCCCGGCGGTCGCGTGGGCTGATTGACGGTCCCGTCGGGCCGGCGCGCGGGACGCGTACCCGGTCGGCGCCGCACCCGCCGTCCGCCCCGCGCCGGGAGGTCGGAGGCGGGGTCAGCCGATGGCCCGCGACCGGGTCCGGGCCGTGGCGACGGCGAGCACGTTGGCGGTGACGACGAGCAGAATGCCGGCCCATTCGTGGAGGTCCAGCGCCTGCCGGAGGATGAGCAGGCCGGCGAGGGCGGCCAGCACCGGGTGGACGGTCATGACAACGCCGAAGAAGCGGGCCGGTACCCGGCGCAGTGCGATCAGGTCGGCGGCGTAGGGCACCACCGAGCTGAGCACACCGGCGACGACGGCGTAGAGCAGGGCGGTGCCGTGCAGCCGTCCCTGGGCGATCAGAAACGCCGCGACCGGCAGGTAGAGCAGGGCCGAGACCGCGGTGGCGGTCGCCGGTGCCTGCAGACCGGGCAGCCGGCCGCCGAGCAATCGGTTGAGCATGATGTAGGCCGCCCAGCAGGCGGCGGCCAGCAGGCCGAGGCCGACGCCGAGGTAGTCGCTGCTCGGGCCGGGCAGCACCAGGACGTAGACACCGAGTGCGGCGGCGACGACGCAGAGGATGTCCCGACGGGTACGGGAGCCGGCCAGCGCGACTCCGAGCGGGCCGAGCACCTCCAGGGTGACGGCCAGGCCGAGCCCGATCCGGTCGATGGCGGTGTACAGGCTCAGGTTCATGGTGGCGAAGACCAGCCCGAGCAGGAGCGTCGGCCACCACTGCCCCCAGGTGAAACGGCGTACGTTCGGCCGGGCCACCGGCAGGAGGACAGCGGCGGCGACCAACTGACGTACCGCCACCACGCCGACCGGCCCGATCGTGGTGAAGGCATGGGCGCCGACGGCAGCGCCGACCTGGTTGCTGGCGGCGCTGGCGGTCATGATGGCCAGCCCGCCGATCACCGGACCACGGCCGGCATCCCGATCCGGGGCACCGGCCCGGTCCGCCGCAACGCCGGCTGTCCTCACGCTCATGGCAGCCAGTGTCGGTGCCACGATCCAAAACCGGAAATGCACCGGACGCGGGCGCCGGGCTCCACGTGTCCTCTCCACCGACGCCACGCACGGCCGCCCGATGCCGCCGGCCCTGTCCCCGCCCGGCTCCCCGAGGGTGGCCACCGAGCCCGGACGACAACCGTCGACCGTCATCAACTCAGCGTTCGCCCACCGGACACGCCCCGGCCGCCATGGATCACATAGATTCCCATCGGTCTATCCATACCGGACGTGGGAGAGCACACATGCTCAACAGAAGCAGGATCGCCGGGAGATCCCTGGTGGCGGCCACCCTGGCGGCGACGCTCGCGACCATCGGGTCCACGGCACCCGCCCCGGCGAGCGCGGCGGTCAGCCGGGCGGAACTGGCACTGCGCTGGGCGCCGATCCACTACCAGGACGTCGACGCCACCGGGAGCCACGCGCTCGGCGGCCGGTCCGACTACATCACGAAGGTCGACTTCGACGGCGACCTCAACGGGCGCAACAACTGGGACCGCGCGGGCCAGGCCGGGGTCTCGTTCGCCGCGCACGGCTACTACTCCGTGGTCGAGACCACCACGCACTGGTACATCACCTACCTCTTCTTCCACCCACGGGACTGGACGGACCACCCGTTCTTCGAGACCGAGCACGAGAACGACGGCGAGGGTGTGCTGTTCGCGATCGAGCGGGACGGGTCCACGTACGGGGTGCTGCGTTCGGCGGTGACCGTGGCACACAGCAGCTTCTACTCGTACACGCCGGCCGGCAGCACCTGGTCCGGCGGGCGGGAGAACGTCGACGGGACGCTGCAGCTCCAGTCCTCGCCGCACGACTCGTTCCAGCACCCGGTGACGGCGCAGGAGGCCCAGGGCCACGGCCTGAAGGCGTATCCGCAGTACAACATCAACGGCGACGGGATCGTGTACTACCCCTCCACGGTCGCGGAGACGCCGAGCGACGGCAACGACCGGGACGTGCGCTACCAGCTCGTCGACATGTTCGCCGCCGGTGGCCTGTGGGCGCAACGGACGAACGCCAGCCTCTTCGCGAACCTCGGCACCTTCGCCGGTGACACCTCCGACAACTGCGGCTCGGGCACCTTCGGCTGCTCGACCAACTCGGCGAACGCGCCGTGGGGCTGGGACGACGGCGACGACCTGCCGGGCAGGGGCCAGATCGCCACCGACCCGGCGAAGCTCTCCGTCGAGTACTTCACGGTTGCGGGCAGCCTGTCGCGGGCGTACACCTACAACCCGTACGCGAGCGAGGCCGCGGCCCTGGCCGCCGCGGCGAAGACGGCGCCGGCCGTCGTCGACTGACCGATCCCGCTCCGACCGGCGGCGGTCGGGCGAGGGCTGTCCACCGGCAGCTCCGCGCCCGGCCGCCGTGTGCCGGCGGGGATCGGTTACGGCACCACCGGGACATCGAGACAGTTACATTGAAGAAACTTAATTGATAGGCTTCCTGCCCATCGACGAGGTGGGGTGCCATGAGACTCCGACGTGAGGTAACCGCCCTGGTGGCGGGCGCAGCGGTAGCCATCGTGACCGGGTTCGCACCGGCACCGAACGGCCTCGCCGCAGTGGTCGACGGCAGCCCCGCGAACGTGCTGGTGGTGTGCTCCGCACCGGCGTGGGCGGAGGGCGTCACCTATCCGGCGGGTAGCCGGGTCACCTACAACGGCCGCCTGTACGAGTCCCTGGTGACCCACACCCCACCGGCGGGTGCGGGGTGGAATCCCGTCGCCGCCGCCTCGTTGTGGCGCGATCTCGGCGCCTGCGACGGCGGCACCCCGACCCCCTCACCCACTCCCACCCGTACGCCGACGCCCTCACCGACGCCGACCCGCACCACCACCCCGACGCCAACGCCGACCCGTACGGCCACCCCGACGCCGTCGGTCACGTCGGGACCGGGGACGTGTGCGGTCAAGTCGAGGCCGGCGGGCAAGGTGCTGCACGGGTACTGGGAGAACTGGGACGGCGCCTCGAACGGGGTGCACCCGCCGCTCGGCTGGATCCCGATCACCGACTCCCGCATCCGGGCACACGGCTACAACGTGATCAACGCGGCGTTCCCGGTGATCCGCTCCGACGGCACGGTCCTCTGGGAAGACGGCATGGACGCCACCGTGAAGGTCGCGACCCCGGCCGAGATGTGCCAGGCCAAGGCGGCCGGCCTGACCATCCTGATGTCGATCGGCGGCGCCACCGCCGGCATCGACCTCAGCTCGACCGCCGTCGCCGACCGGTTCGTCGCGACCGTGGTACCGCTCCTGAAGAGGTACAACTTCGACGGGATCGACATCGACATCGAGACCGGGCTCACCGGCAGCGGCAACATCAACCAGCTCTCCACCTCGCAGGCGAACCTCATCCGCATCATCGACGGGGTGCTCGCCCAGATGCCGTCCAACTTCGGTCTCACGATGGCGCCCGAGACGGCGTACGTCACCGGGGGCAGCGTCACGTACGGGTCGATCTGGGGTGCGTACCTGCCGATCGTGAAGAAGTACGCCGACAACGGCCGGCTGTGGTGGCTGAACATGCAGTACTACAACGGGAGCATGTACGGCTGCTCCGGTGACTCCTACGCCGCCGGTACGGTCCAGGGCTTCACCGCGCAGACCAACTGCCTGAACACCGGACTGGTCATTCAGGGCACCACCATCCGGGTCCCGTACGACAAGCAGGTGCCCGGACTGCCCGCCCAACCGGGCGCCGGCGGTGGCCACATGTCCCCCGCGCTGGTGTCGCAGGCCTGGAACAGCTACCAGGGCAGCCTCAAGGGGCTGATGACCTGGTCCATCAACTGGGACGGCGCGAGGAACTGGACGTTCGGCGACAACGTGAAGGCCCTCCAGGGCCGCTGACGGCGACGCCCACCACCCCACGCGAACGCGTGGTATCGGTTGGTCGACGGTTCGCCGCCCCGCAGCGGGGTAGGCAGGCCGGTGGTCGCCAGTTGGTGGAGGCGGAGCCTCGGGCCGAGGCTGAAGCCGCCCCTCGACGCCGAGGGCGAGCGGCTCGATCGGGCGCTCGACGAGCTACGACGGCGGGGCGAGTCGACCGGACGGGACCGGTACCGTCAGCTCCAGACCAAGCTGATCCTGGCCGTCCAGGCCGGCGTCGCGGCGGCCCTGTCGTGGTTGGTGGCCCACGAACTGATGGGTGACCCGGCGCCGATCTTCGCTCCGGCCGCGGCGGTCGGCACCATCGCCTCCTCCATCGGGCAGCGCCTGGGGCGATCCGTCGAGCTGATTCTCGGGGTGGCGGTGGGCATCGCCATCGGTGACGGGTTGATCGCCGCGGTCGGCACCGGGCCGTGGCAGATCGGGCTCACGGTGACGCTCGCGATCATCACCGCGATCGTGATCAGCGGACGCGGGACCGTGGTCAGCCAGGCCGGTGGTACGGCCGTTTTCATCGCCGCCCTGACCCCGTCATCGCCGAATTTGGAGGGGCCCCGGTTCCTCGACGCGGTCATCGGCGGCGCGGTCGGGCTGATCGTCGTGGTGGTGCTCCTGCCGATCAGTCCCCTGCGTTTGGTCGAACGGGCCGCCCATCCGGCCCTGGACGAGCTCGCCGAGCAGTTGTCCCGCACCGCCCAGGCGCTGGCGCAACGGGATGCCGGTCGCGCCGAGGCGGCACTGGACCGGCTCCGGGAGATCGGGACCGACCTGGAGCGGCTGCGCGACGCCCTGGCGGGTGCGAAGGAGGTGGTCGACCTGGCACCCGCGCGATGGCATCGACGCCGTGCCCTGTCGCAGTTCCAGGTCGGGGTCGAGCAGATGGACCGCGCCGTGTGGAACAGCCGCGGACTGATCCGGCGAGCCGTGGTGCTGATCGAGGACAACGAGCCGGTTCCGGCCAGCCTGCCACCGGCGGTTAAGAACCTCAGCGAGGCCATCCGCCTGCTGAACTACGAGTTCACCCGGGGCTGGGAGCCACGGGAGGCGCGTCGGGCGGCCCTGCGGGCGGTCAGCGACGCGGGCCGGGCCAGGGCCGAGGGGGTCGACCTGTCGGGCACCGTGGTGGTCGCGCAGATCCGCAGTGCCGTCGTCGACCTGCTCCGGGCCACCAGCATCAGCCGCACCGACGCGCGGAGCCTCGTACGCGACGCGTCGAACGGTCAGGAACCCGTACCGGTCCGACCGTGGCCTGGCTGAGTATGACCCGGGACCAGCCGTACGCCGCGCGGCAGCCGCCGCGCCCGTCCGCCCGCTCGCCCGTCAGCTCCGCCGCTCCCGGACGCTGAGGGCGTCGGTGAGCACGATCCCGAACAGCACCGCCACCACCGTGCCGGCAACGGCGACCGGGGCCAGGAAGATCATCGCCGGCGCCATGGCGACCAGGACCACGAGGCCGACCAGCCAGGGGTGGGCCACGTGCACGAAGACCTCGTGCCCCAACATGGTGCGACCGACGAGGAACAGCACCGGGCCGCCGATGATGACCGCGACCCAGCTCCCCTCCATCGGGCCGTACGGGTGCCTGATGATCAACTCGTCGCCGACCGTGGTGAGTACGACGCCGGCCACCATGACCAGGTGTGCGTACCCGGCCCACTTTGTCTCCCGGCCCGGGTCGGCCGAGCCGGTGATGGCACTGCCGAGCTTCTCCCTCGTCCGGTAGAAGTAGATCCACCAGAGCAGGACCGTGGTGGCGAACGCGGTGACGAAGGCGAAGACGCGCTGGGACCCGTAGTCACTGCTCCGGAAGGTCCGGGCGGTGATCACGATGGTCTCGCCGAGCGCGATGATCATGAACTGCCGGTACCGCTCGGCGAGGTGCTCCCCGGCCATGTTCCACTCCCAGGCCGGTGACCGGCCCAGCTTCGGCGTGGGCCAGCGCAACACCGGCACGAGGTAGTCCACGGCGAGCGCCACCGTCCAGAACAGCACCCGCAGCCCGCCGGTGACGAAGGCGCCGACGAACCAGAGCACGCCGGAGACGCCGAACCAGAAGATGCCGCGCAGCGGCCGGTTGCGCAGCCGGTGGTGGCGCAGGATGAACGCGAGCACCACGCTGCGGCCGAGGTGGATCCCGACGTACGCGGAGGCGAAGAGCGGTCCCCGACCGTCGAACGCGTCGGGTATCGCGGTCGACATCACCAGGCTGCCGAACATGATCGCGATGACCAGCAACTGGACGGCGGGCCGCTGCGAGTCCAGCGTGTCCGTGGCCAGGTTGGTGTACGACCACACCCACCAGGTCGCGAGCAGGAGGATCAGTGCCTCGTACGCACCGAGCGGGTGCAGGTCCTCGATCAGCGCCTCGGCGAGCCGGGCGAGGGTGAAGACGAAAACCAGGTCGTAGAAGAGCTCCACGTAGGTGGCCCGCTGCGGTTGGCTCGGGTCGCGGATCAGCGTGGAGCCTCTACCCGTTGTCATGCGCCGCCCGTTCCCACGCTTCCGCCCGCCTCCGGGCTGCCGGTTCGGGCGACAACCGGCCCCGTACCGATCCGTCGTCGCAGCCAGTCGTACCACAGGGCGAGGGCAACCGATCCCGGAATCCGGTGACGAACGGTCCTGCGAGCCCGCCGGGAGCCGTCAGCGGGCGGGAGCGACCAAACGGCGTACGGCGTCCACGATCGTCGTACGCCGGGTCTGCTCGGGTACGAGCTCCAGGAAGTCGGCGCCCTGCATCTGCCACATGTTGGCGAGGTTCTGCACCAGGGCCAGGATCTGCCCGGCGGTGAACCGGTCGGTGACGACGCCCCGACGCTGGGCGTCCGCCACCGCGTCGACCTTCTGCTTCATCGCGGCGGAGGTGGACGCCCGCCGGCCGGCCGAGTCGCCGCGCTCCAGCTCGTACCAGGCCACGAACCGCATCACCTCGGGGTGGGCCAGCCCGCCGTCGTAGAGGCGTGCGGCGTACTCGCCCAGGTCGTCGGCGTCCATCGGGACCCCCGCGACCACCTGCTCGACGATCGCGTCGAAAACCGCCTCGAACAGGCCCTCCTTGTTCTCGTAGAACGAGTAGACGAGGCCGGCGCTGATCCCCGCCCGCTTGGCGAGCCGGTCGACCCGCGCCCCGGCCAGGCCGTACGCGGCGAACTCCGACAGGGCCGCCTCCAGCAGGCGCTGACGTTTGGTCTCCGGGTCACGGGTACTCATGCTCCCAGCTTGCCTACTGAACATTCATTTGACAAGCCGCCTCGACCGTGGATATCGTCGCCTTACTGAATGAATGTTCACTACGAAGGAGGAGCGCGATGCCGAACCACGATCACTGGACTCCCGAGGCGATCCCCGACCAGACCGGGCGTACCGCCCTCATCACGGGCGCGAACAGCGGAATCGGGCTGGAAACGGCACGGGTCCTCGCCCGGCACGGGGCACGGGTGATCCTGGCCGGGCGGAGCCGGGCACGGCTCGACGACGCGGTCCGTACGCTGCGCGCCGAACTGCCGCAGGCGGACCTGGAAACCCTGGTCCTGGATCTGGGTGACCTGGCCTCGGTCAGGGAGGCGGCCGAGCGGGTCACCGCGACCGAGACCCTCGACCTGCTGGTCAACAACGCCGGGGTGATGAACATCCCGGAACGCCGGACGACCACGAACGGGTTCGAGCTGACCTTCGGCACCAACCACCTCGGCCACTTCGCGCTCACCGCCCAGGTCCTGCCCGCCCTACAGCGCTCCCCCGCGGCCCGGATCGTGACGGTCAGCGCGATCGCCGCGACCTGGCGCAGCGGGGCACTGACCGACCTGATGAGCGAGGAACGCTACCGCCCGATGGCCGCGTACGCGAAGTCCAAGCGCGCCAACGTCGTCTTCACCCGGGAACTCGCCCGCCGCCTCGCCGGGACGACCATCACCCCCGTGGTGATCCACCCCGGCGCCGCCATGACCAACCTCCAACAGCACACCCGAGGTGCGCTCCTCCGGGCGCTCAGCGGGGTGATGGAGAGGTTCCTGATGGGCTCGCCGGAGGGCGCCGCGTGGCCCAGCCTCTACGCCGCGACCAGCCCCGACGTCCACGCCGGCGCGTTCATCGGCCCCGCCTCCCGCAACCAGACCGCCGGCACGCCGAAACCGGTCGCCCTGCCGCGCGGCGCCGACGACCCGGCCGAGGGCAGGCGGCTGTGGGCCGACAGCGAACGCCTCACCGGCGTCCCCTTCCCTCTCTGACCGGTAGCGCTCAGTGACGTACGCCGGGGTCCACTGCCCGGGCCGCGACGTGCCGGCAGGGACCATTACGGACGGTGCGGTGGGCGTACGCGGAGTCCGGGCGACCAACCTCGATGGACGCTACCGGGTCCGCACTTACCAACACACCGACACGACATCTGGTGTTCGGTGTCCAGCCCTCCCCCATATATAGTCTGTGGCGCGACTGGTTCAGCCGGGCATCCAACCCGGCTGAGGCAAGAGGGAACCCGGTGGAAGTCCGGGACTGCCCCGCAGCGGTGAGTGGGAACGACAACCGTCACACAGCACTGGGAGACAACCGGCCTCTGCCGGGTGGCCTGGGAAGCGACGGTCAGTAGGGGGTCACGGGTTCCCGTGACCGCGCCCATGAGTCCGAAGACCTGCCAGCCGCGCCGCGCCGGGCCATCCGTGCGCGGCGGTCCGAGGCCGCGCGGGACGGCCGACGGCACAGACGCGCGCCCTCGCGTGCGTCCCTGCCTGCCTGCGCGCACTCCGGACCTCGTCGGCGACGAGCACGAGGAGCGACAGGTGACGGTCACAGAGTTGGTGCCGGACGGCACGACGGCGGACGGCGATCCGCCCGCGCCGGGACAGCGGCGTACGCAGATGCAGGTGCGCAAGCGCAACGGCGCTCGAGCCGGTCGACGTGAACAAGATCGTCCGGGCGGTGGAGCGATGGGCGGACGACCTCGACGACATCGACCCGCTGCGGGTGGCGACCCGGACGATCAGCGGACTCTACGACGGGGCGACCACGGCCGAACTGGTCCGGTTGTCGATCCAGACCGCCGCCGAGATGATCGGCGAGGAACCCCAGTACTCCCGGCTCGCGGCCCGACTCCTGGCCGGATACGTCGACAAGGAGGTACGCGGCCAGGGCATCGCGTCGTTCAGCCAGGCGATCCGCCTCGGCCACGAACTCGGGCTGATCGGCGACGACACGGCGCAGTTCGTCGCGATCAACGCCCGCAAGCTCGACGATGCCATCGACCCCACCGCCGACCTGCGTTTCGAGTACTTCGGGCTGCGTACGGTCCACGACCGTTACCTGCTACGGCACCCGACCGGCCGGCTGGTGCTGGAGACACCGCAGTACTGGCTGCTGCGGGTCGCCTGCGGCCTGTCCCGTACGCCGGGTGAGGCGATCGGGTTCTACCGGTTGATGTCGTCTCTCGCCTACCTGCCGAGTTCCCCGACGCTGTTCAACTCCGGCACCGCGCACACCCAGATGTCGTCCTGTTTCCTGGTCGACTCGCCCCGCGACGAACTCGACTCGATCTACGACCGGTACGCCCAGGTGGCGAAGCTGTCGAAGTTCGCCGGCGGGATCGGGATCGCCTGGTCGCGGGTGCGTTCCCGGGGTGCGCTGATCCGTGGCACGAACGGGCTGTCGAACGGGATCGTGCCGTGGCTGCGGACGCTGGACGCGAGCGTGGCGGCGGTCAACCAGGGAGGCAGGCGCAAGGGCGCGGCCTGTGTCTATCTGGAACCGTGGCACCCGGACATCGAGGAGTTCCTCGAGCTGCGGGACAACACCGGTGAGGACGCCCGGCGTACGCACAACCTCAACCTGGCCAACTGGATCCCGGACGAGTTCATGCGCCGGGTCGAGGCCGACGAGACCTGGTCGCTGTTCGACCCGGCCGAGGTGCCCGAGCTGCCCGACCTGTGGGGCGACGAGTTCGACGCCGCCTACCGGTCCGCCGAGGCCGCCGGCCGGTTCGTCCGCCAGGTCAGGGCCCGTGACCTGTACGGGCGGATGATGCGGACCCTGGCCCAGACCGGCAACGGGTGGATGACGTTCAAGGACCCGTCGAACCGGCTTTGCAACCAGACCGCCGAGCCCGGCAACGTGGTACACCTGTCGAACCTCTGCACCGAGATCGTCGAGGTCTCCAGCGACGGCGAGACGGCGGTCTGCAACCTCGGCTCGATCAACCTGGCCGCGCACGTCGCGGGCGACGACATCAACTGGGAGCGACTGCGCGAGACGGTACGTACGGCCGTGCTCTTCCTCGACCGGGTGATCGACATCAACTACTACCCGAGCGTCGAGGCGGCGGCGAGCAACCCCCGCTGGCGCCCGGTCGGGCTCGGCCTGATGGGCCTGCAGGACGCCTTCTTCGCGCTCCGGATGCCGTTCGACTCCGCGCCGGCGTTGGAGCTGTCCACCAGGATCTCCGAGGAGATCTACCTGACCGCCCTGGAAACCTCCGCCGACCTGGCCGAACAGTTCGGCCCGCATCCGGCGTACGCGCAGACCCGGGCGGCCCGTGGTCAGCTCCAGCCCGACCTGTGGGGCGTGACCCCGACGCAGGAGCAGCGCTGGGACGCGGTACGGCAGCGGATCGCGGCACACGGTCTGCGCAACTCGCTGCTGGTCGCGATCGCACCGACGGCGACCATCGCCTCCATCGCCGGCTGTTATGAGTGCATCGAGCCGCAGGTGTCCAACCTGTTCAAGCGGGAGACCCTGTCCGGGGAGTTCCTGCAGATCAACACCGCCCTGGTACGGGAGCTCAAGGCGCTCGGCCGGTGGACCGAGCAGGTCCGTACCGAGATCCGGCGGGCGGAGGGTTCGGTCCAGGGCATCGAGTCGCTGCCGGCGGACGTACGGGAGCTGTTCCGGACCGCGTGGGAGCTGCCCCAACGGGCGTTGATCGACCTGGCCGCCGCCCGTTCCCCGTACATCGACCAGAGCCAGTCGCTGAACCTGTTCATGAGCGCACCGAACATCGGCAAGCTCTCCTCGATGTACCTGTACGCCTGGAAGTCGGGGCTGAAGACCACCTACTACCTGCGGTCCCGGCCCGCGACCCGGATCCAGCAGGCCACCGTCGCCATCAACCGCCCGGTCGCCGTCGACACCGACGCGGTCGCCTGCTCGCTGGAGAACCCCGAGTCCTGCGACGCCTGCCAGTAGCCCCACCCGCACCCACACGTGAGGCAACACGATGACGAGCACCGACAGGACCTCCATGTTGCTCGACCCGGGGATGGACCTGACCCTGCGGCCGATGCGCTACCCGCACTTCTTCGACCGGTACCGCGACGCGATCAGGAACACCTGGACCGTCGAGGAGGTCGACCTGCACTCCGACCTGGCCGACCTCGGCCGGCTGACCTCGGCCGAACGGCACCTGGTCAGCCGGCTGGTCGCGTTCTTCGCCACCGGTGACACCATCGTCGCCAACAACCTGGTCCTCAACCTCTACCAGCACGTCAACTCCCCGGAGGGCCGGCTCTACCTGTCCCGGCAGCTTTTCGAGGAGGCGGTGCACGTCCAGTTCTACCTGAACCTGCTCGACACGTACGTGCCGGACGAACAGGAGCGGTTCGCCGCCTTCGACGCGATCGAGAACATCCCGTCGATCCGGCGCAAGGCCCAGTTCTGCTTCCGCTGGATCGACTCCATCTTCGAACTGCGGGAGCTGCGCAGCCGCGAGGACCGGCGGGCGTTCCTGCTGAACCTGATCTGCTTCGCCGCCTGCATCGAGGGATTGTTCTTCTACGGCGCCTTCGCCTACGTCTACTTCCTCCGCTCCCGGGGGTTGCTGCACGGGCTCGCCTCCGGGACCAACTGGGTGTTCCGCGACGAGTCGATGCACATGGCGTTCGCCTTCGACGTCGTCGACACGGTCCGCCGGGAGGAACCGGACCTGTTCGACGACGAGATGCGCCAGCAGGTACGCGACATGCTCGCCGAGGCGGTCGAGTGTGAGGTCCAGTTCGCCGAGGACCTGCTCGAACAGGGTGTTTCCGGAATGTCCCTGCCGGACATGCGCGAGTACCTCCAGCACGTCGCCGACCGGCGGCTCGCGCAACTCGACCTCGCCCCGATGTACGGGTCGAAGAACCCGTTCGCGTTCATGGAGTTGCAGGACGTCCAGGAGTTGTCGAACTTCTTCGAGCGCCGGGTGTCGGCGTACCAGGTCGGGGTGAGCGGCACGGTCAGCTTCGACGACGACTTCTGAGCGTCTCCGGTGGTGGGTGGGTCGACGGCCCACCCACCACCGCAAGGTGACACGCGGTGTCGGTCCGCCCTCTGATCGACGCATCTGTGCTACTCGGAGTTCGGGGAGACCCTGCCCGCGATAGAGCCCTGGACGCGGATGTCACCAGCATCGGGGCGTCCCGGTCGAAGACGGAAGTTCTCGACGACCTGCACACCGCCGGGTCCGGCACGGGCGCCGGTCAGCGGGTACGGGCCGGCAGGGTGAACCGCCATCCCTGCGACCGGAGGACGGGAATGGCCTGCTCGACGGCGTCGACGGTCTGGCTGCGGTCACCGCCGCCGTCGTGCATGAGCACGACCGCGCCGGGCGTGACGCCCTCCAGCAGGCGCCCCAGCAGCACGTCCGTGCCGGGTGTCTCCCAGTCGGCGATGGCGAGACGCCAACCCAGCGGTTGCATGCCGAGGCGGGCGGCGACGACCGGGGTCTGTCCCCAACTCCCGTAGGGAGCACGGAAGTACGGGATGGCGGCGCCGGGAACCGCCCGGCGGATCGCGGCGTTGGTCTCGCGGAGGTCCGCCCTGATCTGTTCCGGGGTCCAGGTGCTCATGTCGTCGTGGCGCATGCCGTGGTTGCACAGCGTGTGTCCGGCGGCGGCGATCCGGCGTACCAGGTCGGGGTGTTCGTTGACGTGGTCGCCCCAGAGGCAGAAGACGGCCTGGATCCGGTTTCTGTGCAGGACCGAGAGCAGCCGGCGGGTGTCGGCGGGGTTGGGTCCGTCGTCGAAGGTGAAGCTGACCACGGACCCGCTCCCCCGTGCGGTGTCGACGATCTCGGTGCTCGGGCCGGGCCGGTGCGCCCGGGCTGGACCGCCCGCGGCGAGCACGAGTCCGAGTGCGCCCAGGGCGATGCCGGCTCGGATGAGCGGGCGGGTGAACGGTGGTGGCATGGCAGGTCCGCCTTCCTCCGCCGCAGCCGGCGGGATCGGTACCGGATGGGTGGGGATCTCCGCTCGGCCGGCGACCCGGCGGGTACGCCGGCCGAGCGGATTCCGTCGGTCAGGGCGTACGGCAGGAGACCGTCGGGGCGGTCCAGTTGCCGTTGGCCATGACGGTGAAGCCGAAGGTGGTGCTGCCACCCGCCGGCACGTTGCCGTTGCCGCTGGGTCGGACGGTCATCACCACCCCGCTGCTGTCCCAGCTTGGGCTGCCGTTCCAGACCGTGGAGACCCGCTGCGGGCTGCGCAGGGTCACGGTGCCGGTCCAACTGGTCAGGGCGGTGCCGCCGGCGCGGATGGTGACCTCGCCGTTGAACCGGTCGCCCCAGCGCTGCGTCTCGCGGTAGCTGGCCGTGCAACTGCCGCCGCCGGCCGGGGGTGTCGTCGGGGTGGCCGTCGGGCCGGGGTTGCCGCCGCCGTCCGGGGCGACCGCTCGGCCGGTGCTGGTGGAGATCATGCCCGCGCAGAGGTTGCGGCTGGTGAGGTTCGCGACGATCTGCGGGATGGCGTTGATCGTGGTCTGGTAACCGTCGTGCATGAGGATCACCCCGCCGTTCTGCAGGGTGCCGGCGGCCTGCACGATCTGCGCGGTGCTCGCGCCGTTCCAGTCCTGCGAGTCCACGCTCCACAGCACCTCGGTGAGCCCGAGCTGGGACTCGACCGACCTGAGGGTGGCGTTCGTCTCGCCATAGGGGGGTCGGAACAGCCGTGGTGCGGTGCCGGTCGCCTGCTGGATGGCCTGCTGGGTCTGGCTGAGTTCCGAGGTGATCTGCGCGGCGCTCAGCTGGGTCAGGTGCGGGTGGGTCCAGCTGTGGTTGCCGATCCACATGCCGGCCTGCTGCTGGGCCCGGACGAGCGCCTGGTTCTGCTGGGCCTTCTGCCCGATGTTGAAGAAGGTGGCGCGTACCCCGTTGGCGGTGAGCGTATTGATCAGCGTACTGGTGGTGCCGGGGTTGGGGCCGTCGTCATAGGTCAGGGCGACGTACCCGTTGCTGCAGTTGGCGGCCGCGGCCGACGGTCCGGCGGTGAGCGCGACGGCGGTCGCGGCCACGACGGTGACGAGGGCGGTGAGCGCGAGAGCGGGTCGGGACAGGCGGTGGGTGGGTGACATGGGCCGGCTCCTCGGAACGAAGGAGGTTCATGGGTACGGGCGGTGCGACGACGCCCGGCGGGACGGCCGAGCGGGTCGGATCGGTACGCGTCTACCGGCGCGGCTTCTGCGGGATGCGCGGCAGCACGTACGGCGCTCCGGCGTAGATCAGATCTGCCTTGACCGTGTTGTACGCCCGCTTGGGCTGGTAGTTCTCGTCGTACAGGGTGGCCAGGCCCTCCGGCGGGTTCTCGAACCAACCGGGGATCCAGGAGTGCCGGTCGGTGAAGCCCCAGACGGTGAACGACAGGCACCGCCGGTTGGACAGGCAGGCCTGCAACAGGACGCTGTAGTTGGCCGCCGACGCCTGGAGCCGGGGGTTGATCTCGTTGGAGTCGCCGGCCTGGACCCCGGGTGTCATCTGGCTGCGTACGTCGACCTCGGTGAACGCGGTGGCCAGGCCGAGGTCGGTGAAACGCTTGAGTGCGTCGGCGACCTGGAGGGTGTCGTAGTTGCCGTACTGGGTGCCGAGGTGGCCCTGGCTGCCCACACCGTCGATCGGCACCCCGGACGTACGGAGTCGCTTGACCATGTCGTACACGAACTGGGTCTTGTCGTTGGTCGGGTCACCCGAGCCGAACGCCTCGATGTTGTAGTCGTTGTAGAACAGCAGGGCGTTGGGATCGGCGGCCCGGGCCCAGCGGAACGCGTCGGCGACGTAGTCGGGACCGAGGTGCTCGGCCCAGAAGCCCTTGTAGTGCAGGGCCGGCGGGTTGTCCCAGGGGTCGCTGACCGCCTCGTTGACCACGTCCCACTGCCAGATCTTGCCCTTGAAGTGCTTGACCACGGTGGTGATGTGGTTGCGCAGGATGCCGCGCAGTTCCTCCCGGTCGATCGAGCCGTCGGCGACACCGGCGGTGAGCCAGCCCGGCAACTGGTTGTGCCACACCAGTACGTGGCCGCGTACCCGCTGGTTGTTCTGCTTCGCGAAGGCGATCAGCTCGTCGGCCGGCGCCCAGTTGTAGGTGCCCCGGGTGGGCTCGAGGCTTTCCCACTTCATCACGTTCTCGGCGGTCACCGAGGAGAACTGCGAGGCGGCGAGCTGCCGGTACTGCGGGTCGGCCGGGTCGTTCAGGGCGGCCATGTCGACCGCGGTGCCGATGTAGAGGTCGTGCCGCATGCCGAGTGCACGAAGGCTCTGGTCGCCGGGTTGGACCGTGCGCCCCGCCGAGGCGGGCAGGCTGTTCAGGGTGCCGGCGGTCGCCAGGGCGACGGCGCCGACGACTATCCATCGTCGCAGCTTCATCGGGCGTCCTCTCAGGACTGGGACGGGAATGACAGGCGGATCGGTCGCGCGGACGGGAGATCCGGGCAGGCGGAAGCTGCCCCCGTCGCGGAAGCGTCACTGCGGTGTCTGTACCTGCGCGGACGAGCGCCGCGCCTGCTCTCGTGCGTTACGGGTCTTCCGTAACTTGGCCGAAACTTTACGACGACAATCGATGGTCGTCAACAGATTCGCGGCTCGATATACCTCGTGAGCTGGCCTGAAAACTTCCGGATCGGCCCGAAAGTTTCGGTTCTGCCCGTACACAGACCTGTACCCTCGCCCGCACGCTCACGGGCGAGGGTCGGGCGGCCGGTGGGTCAGTGTTCGAGGTAGGTGGCGTAGTCGTAGTCCGCGTGGACGCCGTCGGCACCGAGGTCCTGCACCCAGAGGCCGAGGAAGGCACCGGTGAAGCCCCAGGCTGCGGGCTCGCCGTCGATGACGGTGGCGGCGTGCTCGTCGGAGAGGATGGTGGCGTCGAACTCCGCCGGCAGATCGTGCCAGCCGGCGCCGTCGCCGACGCGGTACGCCAGGCGCAGTACGGGTCCGTCGAAGGTCACCCGGAGTCCGACCCGGTCGGCGGCACTGACGTCGACGCTCAGGTCCGGGTGCGCGGTGAGCCGGCCGCTGTCGCAGCTCAGCACCTCCAGCACCCGCCGGCCGTCGTCGGCCCGGGTGAGGTAGGCGTAGTACCAGTTCGCGGTGTTGTAGTAGCCGGTGATGCCGGCGAGCTGCCGATGGTCGGCCGGGTCGAACTCCACCACCGTCTCCAGTGAGCAGCGCGTGGCGCCGACCCGGCGGGCGACCAGGCTCGGCGCCTGCCGGCCGACCGGCGACTGCCCGCCCAAGATCCGCAGGTGGGAGGCGCGACTGCTCAGGTCGACCCAGTCCGGCCCGGCCGGGCGACGCAGGGTGGACCAGGACACGCCCAGCGAGTCGTCGTCGAAGTCGTCGGTCGCCGGTTCCGCCGGCCACGGGTGGGCGGGCAGGTCGGGTGCCGCGATCTCGTCGGCGGGGACACCGCCGGGGATCGAGGGCCACCCGTCCGCCGGCCACTCGACGCGTTGCAGGGCGGTCTCCCGGCCCAGCACACAGTTGCCCAACGGCGTGTAGGGCCGCCCGACCAGGTGCGCCAGGTACCACTGCCCGGTCTGGGTGCGAACGAGACTGCCGTGACCTGCCTTCTGCAACCGCAGTTCGGGACGGCCGACGGAGGTGAGCAGCGGCCCGGCCGGGTCGGTCAGGTACGGGCCGAACAGGGACCGGGACCGGGCGATGCTGACCTGGTGCTCCCAGCTCGTACCGCCCTCTGCGGTGAGCAGGTAGTACCACCCGTCGTGCCGGTAGATGTGCGGGCCCTCGGTCAGGCCGACCTCGGTGCCCTCGAAGATGAGTCGGGCGTTCCCGACGAGTTTGCGCTCGGCCCGGTCGTAGCGCTGGATCTCGATGCCACCGAAGCGGTCACGGCCCGGCCGCCAGTCGGCACTCATGGCCAGCAGCCAACTGCTGCCGTCGTCGTCATGGAAGAGCGAGGCGTCGAAGCCGTGCGCGTGCAGCGGGATCGGGTCCGACCAGGGGCCGTCGATCGTCGGGGCGGTGATGAGGTAGTTCTGCGGGTCCCAGTAGCCGCTGGCGAAGCTGGCCACGTCGCTGTAGACGAGGTGGAACAGGCCGTCGGCGTAGGACAGGTCGGGGGCCCACACCCCGTTGGAGTCGCCGGCACCGCGCAGGTCCAGCAGGCGTCGCTCGGTGATCACACCACCCAGGGCCCGCCAGTGCACCAGGTCACGCGAGTGGTGCACCCGTACGCCCGGGTACCACTCGAAGGTCGAGGTGGCCAGGTAGTAGTCGTCGCCCACCCGCAGGATCGACGGGTCCGGGTGGAAGCCGCTGAGGATGGGGTTGCGGATCGATCCGGCGGTCGTCGTGACGCTCGCGATGTCGGTCGACATAGTTCGTCCCCTCTGACGATCGTGCTTCCGGCGGTTGTCCGGAAGTTTCGCGTCAAGATGTCGAAATTCTCGCTCACGATAACCGGCAAAGTCGAGACACGACAGACCTTGACCGGCACCTTCGTCGCGTCGTAACGTGCCCGTCATCAATCGAAAATACCGGTCTCTTGCCGAAACTTCCGGGGCCGTTTAACACCTCCCGCTGACTGATCGGCATCCGAGTACCTCGTACGTACCTCGAAGGGATGGCTCATGACGGCGCACCTCTCCCGCAGATCCCTGCTGGGCCTCGCCGGTGCCAGCGCCGGCGCGTTCCTGCTGGCCGGCTGCGGCAACGACGAATCCGCCGACCCGGAAGGCCCCCAGACCATCAACTGGTGGCACATCCAGAACACCGAACCGATGCTGCCCGTCTGGGCCGCGATGGCCAAGGAGTACGAGACCGCGCACACCAACGTGAAGGTGGCCATCCAGCCGCTGGAGAACGAGGCGTTCAAGACCAAGCTCACCACCGCCACCCAGGCCGGGTCGCCACCAGACCTGTTCCAGTCGTGGGGCGGCGGCGTACTGAAGCAGCAGATCGAGGCCGGTCTGGTCAAGGACATCACCGACGACGTGAAGCCGTGGATCGGTTCGCTGCTGCCGGTGTCGGTGGAGCCGTACACCGTCGACGGAAAGATCTACGGCGTCCCGTTCGACGTCGGAATGGTCGGGTTCTGGTACAACAAGGAACTCTTCACCAGGGCCGGCATCACCGCCCCACCGGCGACCTGGAGCGAACTACTCACCACCGTCGGCAAGATCAAGAGTGCCGGGATCACCCCGATCGCCCTGGCCGGCAAGGAGAAGTGGCCCGCCCACTTCTACTGGTCCTACCTGGTGATGCGGATCGGCGGTCTGGACGCGCTGAAGAAGGCCGGCACCGACCACAACTTCGACACCCCCGACTTCATCGCCGCAGGAGCGCGACTCAAGGAACTGGTCGCGCTCTCGCCGTTCCAGAAGGACTTCCTCGCCGCCGAGTACGGGTCGCCGGACGGCCAGGCCGCCACCATGGGCAACGGTGGTGCGGCCATGGAACTGATGGGGCAGTGGGCGCCGGCCGTCCAGGCCTCCTCGTCCACCAGCAAGAAGGGCCTCGGCGACAAGCTGGGCTTCTTCCCGTTCCCGTCGGTCGACGGCGGCAAGGGCACCTCGAGCGAGGTGTTCGGCGGCGGCAACGGGTTCGCGGTCGGCAAGGACGCCCCGCCCGCGACCCTCGACTTCCTCAAGACCCTGCTCGAGGTGGCCAACCAGCGCAAGTCCGCGACCACCGGCGCGGTGCTGCCGACCGTCAAGGACGCGGCGGACGCGATCGCCGACGCCAACAACAAGGTGGTCGCCTCGACCCTCGCCGCGGCGACCGGCTTCCAGCTCTACCTGGACCAGGCCTACCCGCCCGCGGTCGGCCAGCAGGTCAACGACAGCATCGCCGAGCTGGTCGCCGGGTCCAAGACGCCCGAACAGATCGTCAAGGACATCACCACGGTGGCGAAGAGCCAGTAGCATGCCCCGCCCCCAGAATCCCGCACCCCGGTACGACCAGCGAGTGGAGCAGGCAGGATGAACCCACCGGCCGGCACCGGCCTGCGCACCGCCAACGCGCCGACCGAGCTCCCACCCGTACCGCCGGCGGCCACGCGACAGCGTGGCCGCCGGGCCCGGCCCACGCTCGGCCGGCTGGGTACCATCGCCATCTTCCTGGCCCCGGCGCTGGTGCTGTTCCTCCTCCTGGTGATCGTGCCGATCCTGGTCGCCGCCTACACCAGCCTGTTCAAGTGGAACGGGTTCAACCTGCCGGAGAACTTCGTCGGCCTGGACAACTTCACCCGTGCCATCGACGATCCGGTGTTCCTGGGCGACCTGCGGCGCGGTCTGATCCTCATCGCGCTCTCGGTGCTCGTCCAGCTTCCCGTGTCGCTGGCCCTGGCGATGCTGCTCAACCAGCCGCTGCGCGGGCGGGCGGTCTACCGGCTGGTGTTCTTCGCCCCGTACGTGTTGTCCGAGGTGACGACGGCGGTGCTGTTCACCCTCGTCTTCTCGCCCAACCGGGGCCTGAGCACCACCGTCTTCGGCTGGTTCGGCGCCGCCGACCTCGGCGGATCGCTCTTCGCCGACCCCGCCACCGTGCTCTACGCCCTGTTCTTCGTGATCTCGTGGAAGTACTTCGGCTTCTACATGATCCTCTACCTGGCCGGCCGGCAGGGCATCCCCAAGGAGCTGACCGAGGCCGCCACCACCGACGGCGCCACCGCCTGGCAGGTCTTCCGGCACGTCACCCTGCCGCTGCTCGGCCCGACCATCCGGATCAGCGTGTTCCTCTCCGTGATCGGCACCATCCAGCTCTTCGACATGGTCTGGGTACTCACCGGCGGCGGGCCGATCCGCTCCTCCGAAACCCTGGCCGTGACGATGTTCCAGTACGGCTTCCGCCGCTTCGAAGTCGGTTACGCCAGCGCCATCAGCATCATCATGTTCCTGCTCAGCCTCGTCTTCGCCCTGCTCTACCAGCGCTTCGTGCTGCGGCGGGACATCGAGGGCGCGCTGACCACCCGGGGGGTCCAACGATGACCACGAGCCAGCAGGCCAGCACCTCCGCCCGCGTGCGCCGGTTGACCCTGCACGTCGTGTCGATAGTCATCGGGGCGTCCATCGTCGTACCGATCGCGTTCGGGGTGCTCGGCGGGTTCAAGGACAACGGTCAGCTCTCCACCAACCCGCTCGGGCTGCCGCACCCGTGGGTGCCGGGCAACTACACCGCCATCCTCGCCTCCGGGGTGTTCTGGCGGCAGCTCGGCAACAGCACCCTGATCGCCCTGGCCACCGTACTGATCGTGGTCGGCGCCTCGGCGATGGCGGCGTTCGTGTTCGCCCGGTTCACCTTCCGGGGCAGGGAGTTCCTGTTCACCCTGTTCGCCGTCGGGCTGATGTTCCCGTTCACGGTGGCGATCCTGCCGCTGTTCATCCTGCTGCGCAGCATGGGTCTGCTGGACAACCCGCTGGGGGTCATCCTGCCCCAGGCCGCGTTCGGGCTACCCGTCACGATCATCATCCTGCGGTCGTTCTTCCGAACCATTCCCGGCGAGGTGGAGGAGGCGGCAACGCTGGACGGATGCGGGCCGTTCGCCTTCTTCTGGCGGATCCTGCTGCCCATGGCCAGGCCCGCCCTGGCCACCGTCTCCGTGCTCGCGATCGTCGCGAGCTGGAACAACTTCATGCTGCCGCTGGTCGTCTTCACCGACCAGAGCTGGTGGACCCTCCCGGTCGGGGTGCAGGCCTTCCAGGGCCAGTACGCCGACGACACCGCCCGTGTCCTGGCCTACGTCGTGCTCTCCATGGTTCCCGCCCTGGCCTTCTACGCGGTCGCCGAACGTCAGCTCATCGGTGGGCTCGCCGGCAGTGTGAAGGGCTGAACGGCCGGGCCCGCCCCGTTGCGGGCCCGGCCCGTACCGCACCGGCACCGAGCCCGTGACCCCGAGATCCATCCGATGGCGCAACAGAGAAGGAGCAACCTGGCGTGGGCGACAACCGCAAGGTCACCATCGCGGCCATCGCCCGCGAGGTCGGCGTCTCCGTACCGACGGTTTCGCGGGTCATCAACGGCCGCTCCGACGTCTCGGCGGAAACGCGCGAACGCGTCGAGCAGGTCCTCAACCGCCACGGTTACCAGCGCAGGCCCACCGCCGTACGGAGCACCGCCGGTCTGATCGACCTGGTCTTCAACGATCTGGACAGTCCCTGGGCGGTCGAGATCATCCGTGGGGTCGAGGATGTCGCGCACGCCGCCGATGTGGGGACCGTCGTCTCGGCGATCCACCGAAAGACGTCGTCGGCCAAGCAGTGGCTCGACAACATGCGCGCCCGTACCACCGAGGGGGTCATCTTCGTGACCTCCGCCCTGGAGCCGCCGCTGCAGGCCGAACTGCGTCGGCTCAACATCCCCGTGGTCATCGTCGACCCCGGGGGCGTACCCACCCAGGGTGCGCCCACGATCGGCGCGGCCAACTGGACCGGCAGTCTGCGGGCGACCGAGTACCTGATCGGCCTCGGCCACCGCCGGATCGGGTTCATCGCCGGGCCCCCGCAACTGCTGTGCAGCCGCACCCGACTCGACGGCTACCGGACCGCGATGGAGGCCGCCGGGCTGCCCGTCGACGGCAAGCTCATCCGACCCGGCAACTTCTACCACGAGGCCGGCTACACCGGCGGCAGCCTGCTGCTGGAACTGCCCGACCCGCCCACCGCGATTTTCGCCTCCAGCGACCAGATGGCCCTCGGTGTGTACGAGGCCATCCGTCGCCGGGGCCTGCGGGTAGCCGACGACGTCAGCGTTGTCGGCTTCGACGACCTGCCCGAAGTACGTTGGTGCTCGCCCCCGCTGACCACCGTGCGTCAGCCCCTGGCGGAGATGGGCATGCTCGCCGCCCGTACGGTGTTGCGCCTCGCCCAACGGGAGAAGATCGAGAGCCCTCGGGTCGAACTCGCCACCGAGCTGGTCGTCCGGGACAGCACCGCACCTCCGCGCGGCTGAGCCACCGCATCCTCGGCTTGTTGGTCAGCGGGGCAACCGCACATTGCCAAGAAGTGTTGGCCAAGATACCTTGGCCCAATGTCGTCAGGTCAGAGGAAGCACATCACCGACCCGCAGGCCCTGCGCGCGCTCGCCCATCCCATCCGGCTCAAGCTCCTCGAACTGCTCACCGTCGACGGTCCGGCATCCGGGCGGAAGCTGGCCGACCGGACCGGCGAGTCAACGGCATCCATCAGCTATCACGTCGGCCAGCTGGCCAAATGGGGCCTCGTCGAGCCTGCACCCGAACTGGCTGAAGGACGCGAACGTCCATGGCGGGCAACCAGCCGAGGGATCACCTGGTCGGCGACGGGTGACGGCTCACCGGAGTTCGTCGCCGCTTCCCGGGCGCTGCGAGAGCAGTTCATCGCCCAGCGGCTCGCCGCCCTGGATGCCTACGAGCGCCACCAGGACGACTTCGACACTGCCTGGCAGGAAGCGGCCTGGGTCGGCGAAGACATCGGTTACCTCGACACCGACGAACTGGTGGAGGTGACCGAGCGCATCAAGGCCCTCATCGGCGAGTACACCGCCGTTACCCGGCCCCGTACGGCGCACGCCCGCCGCGTCGCCTTCTTCGGGTATGCCGTCCCCATGCACGACGGTCCAAGCTGATGCTGCACACACCAGGACTGCTGGCCCTGTTCGTCGCGAAGCTGCTGTCCACCTTCGGCTCCTGGCTCACCCTCCTGGCGCTGCCATGGTTCGTCCTGGTGACCACCGGCTCGCCGGTGAAGATGAGCGCGGTCCTGGCCGCAGAGTTCTTCGGCGTTGTGACCCTGGGCCTGCCCAGCGGCAAGGTCGTGGCTCGGCTGGGCGTACGGCGCACCATGCTGATCTGCGACGGGGCGCGCGCACCGCTGATGGCGCTGATTCCGCTGCTGCATCAGACGGGATGGCTGAGCCTGCCGGCCCTGCTGGTGGTCTCGTTCAGTCTCGGTGCGTTCACCGCTCCCTATGTCTCCTCGCAGCGGCTCATCCTGGCCGACCTCCTCGGCCCGATACGGGGCACCGACGAGAAACTCCTCGGCCGGGCGAACAGCCTGATCGACGGTGCGACCAGAGTCGCGGCCCTTGCCGGGCCTGCCCTCGGCGGGCTACTCATCGCCCTGCTCGGGCCAACCCAAGTCCTCTGGATCGACGCCGGCACGTACCTTGTCTCCTTCGTCATCCTGGCCGCGTTTGTCCGGCCGCCCGCCACTGTCGTGGCAGGTACGGACAGGGCGTCCTCGCCCGGCAGCGACGAGCAGACTTCCATGTTCGCGGGCCTGCGCCACGTGTTGCGCCATCGAGCACTTCGGCTGTTCATGCTCGCCCTGACGTTCGTGACCATCTCGGTCCCCGCTGTATTCATCTGCCTGCCAGTGCTGGTCATGGATGAGCTGGGAGGCGATCCCCGAACGCTAGTGTCTCGTGATCCTGACCGCTTTACTTGGTGTTGTTCGCGACGAGTTTCTTGATGCTGGTCTGTACGAGTTGGACCTTCGCGAGGATCTCGTCGGCGGTCGCGGTCCACTGGAAGGGTCTGGGATCAGCGTTCCACGTGGCGATGTAGTCGCGGATGGACCGGACGAGGACCTGGACCGAGGAGAAGGTGCCACGGCGGATGGCCTGGCGGGTGATGATGCCGAACCAGATCTCGATCTGGTTGATCCAGCTGGAGCCGGTCGGGGTGAAGTGGAAGCGCACGTTCGGGTTCGCCGCGAGCCAGGCCATCACGTCGGGGGTGGTGTGGGTGGACAGGTTGTCGAGTACCACGTGGACCTGCCGTCCACGGTGCGGGGCCACGGCCTTCTTGAGGAAGGCCAGGAACGCCGCCCCGTCGCGGGACGGGCGACACTCCCCGAGCACCTCGCCGGTGGCGATGTTCAGCGCGGCGAACAGGTTCGTGGTCCCGTGGCGGACGTAGTCGTGGGTGCGTTGCTCGGTGGCGTCGAACTCGATCGGCAGCAGCGGCTGGGTGCGGTCCAAGGCCTGGATCTGGGTTTTCTCGTCGAGGCTGAGGACCACCGCCCCGCCGGGCGGGTCAAGGTACAGGCCGACGATGTCGGCGACCTTGGCCGCGAACCCTGGATCCCGGGACAGCTTGAAGGTGCCGGACCGGTGGGGCTTGAGTCCGTGCTCGCGCCAGAGCTTGGCCACCCAGTGGTAGGAGACCGCCACACCCTCGGTGCGGGTGATGTAGGCGGCCATCTCCCGGCTGGACCAGTGCGACAGGCCCGTATCCGTCGGCGGCGTCATCCGGGTCAGGGCCAGGGCCCGGGACCGGATCCGGGCCGGCACCTGCTCACGGGGTCCGCCGGGCCGCTGACTGAACAGACCGGCCGCGCCCTCGTCGGCGTACCGTCCCAGCCACAGGTCCACCGTCGGACGCGACACCCCGGCCAACACCGCGATCTCCTTCTTCCTCCGACCCTCGGCACGCCACAACACGATCCGCGCCCGCGTCCCGATCACCGCCGACACCTCCGCGCTGTTGACCAACGCGCGAAGCTCTGCCTGCTCACCCGACGTCAACTCCACCAGCACAGCCAACCACAACACACCTCAAGCCAAGACAACAGGGTCACGAGACACTAGGGCTACTCACGGCAACGAACGGCGCCGGCCTCGCCATCGGCAGCCTGGTGGCCGTCACCGGCCTGGGCCGGATGAACAACACCGTCCTCACCGGTGCCGCAATGCTGCAATGCACCCCACTGTGGCTGCTACTCGCCGATCAGGCATTCACAGTCGCCATCGGACTGTTCCTGGTGGGACTGGCCACGCCGTTACTGGCGGCAACGCTCAACACCCGCGTCACCCTACGCACCCCCGCACCCATCCGACCTCACGTGATGACCGCAGTCGCAACCACCGAGAACTTGGCCGCATTCGTCGGATACACCGCCGCCGGACCGGCGTTGCAATTCAGCGGGCCACGCACAGTCTTCGCCGCGATAGCAACCCTGGCCGCCCTCGGCGCGATCACCTTCTCCATGGCGCTACGCGCCGACCATCCACCGGCAATGCCGAACCAGGGCCCCCGTGACCACAGGCAGCAACGCTACGCGTCGGCGATCCACGAACCTGCGGCCGGGACGGAAGGCAATGGGCCCGTCTCCTGAAGGGTCTTTCCAGCGATCTTGGTTAGTGATTCCAGCGGTCGGAAGCGGTCGTCGAAGGTGAGGGCGGAGGCGTTCAACGCCGCCTGTTCGTTGGAAGGTGGCCGCGGGCTTTGACCGCCCGCCGTCAGCGGCGTTCAGGGACTCGATCGCGTTCGTCGAGTAGATCACCTTCCGGATCGGCACGCTCGCCCTGAAGCCGGTCGCGGCCTCGACCGCCTCCGACTTCCGGACGACGCTGGCGCTGCGGTACGGGCTACTCGCCGGAAGGCACGGTGAGCGGGGTGCCGAGCCTCGCCGGAACGCCGAAGTTGGGTGTTCCGTCGGCGTTCCAGGTGAACCGCTGGGCACGGGTGGAGCGGTTCATGTCGCAGCCGCCGCCGACCGAGTCGTTGCCGACCGTCAAGGCATCGACGTGCGTCTTGACGCGCCAACCTGTTAGCGATAACACTGGCCTTGAAACGATTCGATGAGCGTCAATGTCGATCCGTCCCAGGGAAGGTTGTCCACGATGTCGATGCGCAGGAGGACGCTGGTCGCGGCGGCGACGGCGCTCGCCGTACTGGTCGGGCTGTCGCCGGCGTCGCCGGCAAACGCGGCACCACCGGTGAACCACAGCAATCCCCTGGTCAACCAGCGCGCCGATCCGCACATCTTCAAACACAGCGACGGTTACTACTACCTCACCGCCACCGTCCCCGAGTACGACCGGATCGTGCTGCGCCGCGCGACCACGTTGCAGGGGCTCTCCACCGCCCCGGAGACGACCATCTGGCGTCGACACACCAGCGGGGAGATGGGCGCGCACATCTGGGCTCCCGAGATCCACTTCATCAACAACAGGTGGTACGTCTACTTCGCCGCCGGCCGTACCGACGACATCTGGCGGATCCGGATGTACGTGCTGGAGAGCACCGGCGCCAACCCGCTCACCGGCGGCTGGACCGAACGCGGACGGATCACCACCCCGTGGGACACGTTCGCCCTGGACGCCTCGACCTTCGTGGTGAACGGGGTGCGCTACCTGACCTGGGCGCAGCAGGAGCCGGGCGTGTCGACCAACTCGAACCTCTACCTCGCCCGGATGGGCACCAACCCGTGGACGATCACCGGCACGGTGACCCGGTTGACGGTGCCGTCCTACGACTGGGAGACCCGCGGCTACCGGGTCGCCGAGGGACCGGCGGTGATCCAGCGCAACGGACGGGTCTTCCTCACGTACTCGGCGAGTGCGACGGACGCCAACTACTGCCTCGGCCTGCTGACCGCCTCCGCCACGGCGAACCTGCTGAACGCCTCGTCCTGGACCAAGAGCCCGACACCCGTGTTCACCACCAACACCGCCACCGGTCAGTACGGGCCGGGGCACAACTCGTTCACGGTGTCCGACGACGGGCAGAGCGACATCCTCGTCTACCACGACCGCAACTACCGGGACATCACCGGTGATCCACTCAACGATCCGAACCGGCGTACCCGGATCCAGAAGCTGTACTGGAACGCCGACGGCACACCCAACTTCGGCATTCCGGTGCCGGACGGCGCGTCACCCGTACGGCTGCGTTCGCATGACCTCACCGGCAGCTACATCCGGCACTACGACTACCGGGGACGGGTCGAGGGTAACGTGACGAACCTGGCCGACTCGCAGTACCGGTTCGTCACCGGCCTGGCCGGCTCCGGATCGGTGTCGCTGGAGTCCACCAACTTTCCCGGTTACTACCTACGGCACCGCAACTACGAGGTCCACGTCGAACGCGACGACGGCTCGGCGCAGTTCCGGGCCGACGCCAGTTTCCTGCGCCGGCCGGGCCTGGCCAGCAGCGCCGGAGTCTCGCTGGAGTCGCAGAACGCCCCGGGCCGGTACGTCCGTCACCGCGCCGGACTGCTCTACCTGGAAGCGGTGAGCGGGGCGGCGAACCAGGCGACCGCCACGTTCCACCCGGAGTGACCAACACCCGGTCCGAGCAACCGGGCACCTACCGATCGTCGGCCGGCGGCGAAGAGTCGCCGGCCAGCGCGGCGGTGAGCCAGGGGCGCAACAGACGCAGCACATGTGCAGGCTGCGCGGCCTCGGTCGGGTCCAGCCCGTCCAGGATCCGCACGTCCCAGCCGAACGCCTCCAGCTCCGACCGCCGGCTCCGCACCACGGCCCCGACGTCCACCGGCACACCGACGCGCTGGCCGTACGGGACCTCGTCGGTGGCGCCGACGAAGCAGAGCCGGGGGCAGGTGACCTGGGCCTGGATCGCCCGGTCGTCGAATCCCTGCAACGACTCGTACAGCGTGACGAACTGCCGGGCCCGCGGCTCACCCGCCCGCTCGTCGGGCTCCCCCGAGACCGTCGCCTCGTACGCTCGCTCGACGGCCCGCAGCGCCTCCGTGTACGGGCCGTCGATCGGCGGGAAACCGCCCATGACCAGCGCCGAGAGGCGGCGGGTACGGATCGCGAGCTGCAACCCGCTCATCCCCAGCCAGGAGTACCCGTAGTAGGCGAACCGGTCGGCCCGCGCCGCGTTGGCGATGGCGAGCAGGTCGGCGGTGATGTTGCCGGGAGTCAGGGTGTCCGGCCTCGGGTGCCGCCCGAGGTGGCCCTCGTAGTCGAACACGACCACCCGGAATTCGTCGCGAAGACCCTCGACCAGCGGATTGCCCTCGACCGGGTCGGTACGCCCGTCCGGTGTCTCCGCCGACGGTTGCGGGCCGACCGGCAGCAGGACGGCCGGACCCGAGCCATGGATCGCCACCTCGATGGCGGTTCCGTCGTGCAGTGGCACCTTGGGCATGGGCGGTCTCCGGCTTCGGCTCAGGAGATCAAATCATCTTGTCGGGGCTGGGAGAAGACGTGTCCGGACGGTTGCATGATCACGCAGTCGGGAGTCTAGGAGCCGAAGGCGGTGAGGAACCGGTCCCGGAAGGCGTCCATCCGCCAGACCGGCGCCTGCGGGCCCGGCCGCAGACCGTCCTGCCAGCCCCAGCCGGAGACCCGGTCCAGTACGGCCGGATCGTGGGCGACGATGGTGATCGGCACGTCCCGGCTGGCGTTCTCACCGGTGACGATCGGGGCAGGCTGGTGGTCGCCGAGGAAAACGAGGACGAGGTTGTCGTCGCCGTAGTTCTCCACGTAGGAGATGAGGCTGCTCAGCGAGTATTCGATGGAACGCCGGTACTCGGTGCGTACCCGGGAGGGGTCCCTCCAGACGTCGTCCGGCGACTCGCCCTCCTTGGCGATCGAGTTGAAGACCGAACCGTCACCGAGTTCGTTCCAGCCGACCATGCGGGGAATCGGCGCCCACGGACCGTGGCTCGACACCAGCGGGATCTCCGCCATCACCGGGGCGTGGTCGGGGTTGGCCCGCTCGAAACGTTGGAAGGCAGACAGGGTGAACTGGTCGGGCACCGGGGCGTAGCTGAACTTCGGGCCGTGATAGCCGAGGTCGTCGACGCCGTACACCTGGTCGTTGCCGAAGAACTTCCCCTCCGGCCAGGGCTGGGTCAGGGCCGGCATGACGGCGACCGTACGCCAGTCGGCCCGGCGGAAGGCGCCGTTGAGGGTCAGCCGGTCACTGGCGAGCAGGTTGTTGTGGCGCTGCTGGTTGTCGATCCAGAGGCCGGACAGCAACGTCGCGTGGGCCAGCCAGCTACCGCCGCCCGCGGTCGGTGAGGTGAGGAAGGCGCTGCGGGAGGCGAACCCGGCCGCGTTCAGCCGCTGGTTGCCCGCGTCCAGGAGCGCACCGACCTGGGGTGCCATCTCCGGGTCCTCGACCGCGTCGCGCCCGTAGCTCTCGACGAAGGCGAAGATCACGTCCTTGCCCCGCAGACCGGTGAGCAACCTGTCGCCGGGGGTGTCACGGAAGGCGTCGACGGTGACCTCCTCGGCGAAGGCGCTCTGGTCGCGCAGTCCCGCCCGGACCTGGAGCGTACGGTCGTAGGCGAGGTCGGCCGCACTGTTGGCGGCGACCGGCACCCCCGGAACGATCTGCGCGCCGAGTACGGCGCAGGTGACCCAGACAGCCCCGAGTGCCGCGACGGAACGGGCCGCGGTGCTCCGGTGCCGTACCAGGGGTCGGGTCAGGCGCAGGACCGACAGGGTCATCAGGACCAGGACGGCGACGACGAGCAGGGCGAGCCCGATCGCGGCGGCGATCGCACCGAAGCGGCCGACCGAGTCGGTGAGGAAGGACAGCGCGTCGTCCAGCAGGACCCAGTCGAGGACCAGGTCGAACGGCCGGTCGAGGACCTCGAAGAAACCCATGTCGATGATCTTCACGATGGTGAGCAGCCCGAGGGCCACCCCGACGATCGCGGCCACCACCCGTCTCGTGCGACCGGGCAGGACGAGCAGGAGGGCGACGCCGACGAGCCCCTCGAGCGGGATGCGCAGGAACGCGGCAGGGCTGAGCCGACCGATCTGGTTCGGCGCGACCAGGGCGAACAGCACGAGCAGGACAGCCAGGGTCGTGGTCACCCCCGCCAGGATCCGGCGCTTTCGGCGTACGGCGACGGTGTTGTCGGCCGCGACAGTGGCCTCGCCCGGCGGGCCGGCGTCGGCCTTCGTCGAGGGGCTGGTGGCGTCGTCGGCCGGCACGATCTCCGCGCGGTTGTCCGTCGTCGAGTCGTGCGTGGTGGAGATGTCGTCCATGGTGGTCGGTGCGTCCTTCGTTCAGATCAGGGACAGGATGTGGCCGAGTCCCCGTGGTCCGGTGTCGACCGGCGGCGGCAACAGGAACACGTGCATGCCGGCGGCCACCGCACCGGAGTCGGTCAGCGGGTTGTCGCCAACCATCAGGGTCCGTTCCGGACGTACCCGCATCCGGTCGCAGGCGGTGAGGAACACCTCCGCGGCGGGTTTGCAGACGCCCTGCTCGAACGACATCACGACGGTGTCCAGGAAGGGCGACAGACCCAGCAGGTCCATCGCGGGACGCAGGTCGAAACCGGTGTCGCTGACGATGCCGACCGGCAGGCCCCGGTCGTGCAGGGCCTTCAGGGTGGGCAGGGTGTCCGGGAAGGCCTCCCAGGACTCGGCGCTGACGGTGAGTGCGTACAACTCCTCGCTCAGCCCGGGGGCGAGCCGCTCGCAGCCGGCCGAGGTGTACAGGGCGGTCCACACCTCGCGGTGCCGGTCGTTCGACAGGTCACGACCCTTGGCCAGTTCCTCGGCCGTACTGCTGCGGCCGAGGACCCGGCGCCACACCGATGCCACCTCGTCCGGGTCGAGCGCTTCGGCACCGAGCCTGGCCGCCGCCCGGTGCAGCAGCTTCTCACCGCTACCGGAGAGCCGGATCAGGGTGTCGCCCGCGTCGAACAGGACCGCCTCGAACTGACTCACGTCCGCGTCTCCTCGTGTGCTCCGGCCCGCAACTGCGTGAACAGCAGGCGGGCAGTGTCGTCCCGGATCGGTGGGGGTCGCCGCGGGCCGGGGTCGTGGGCGGTGCGGTGATGCTCGAACAACGGTGGTGGCCGGGTCACGGCACCGGGTCGTGGAAACGGTGCCCTCGACCCGCCGCCGTGCGGACGATTCCGGCCGGGCCGGTCCCCCGGGCCACGACCGCGTGCGCCGACATGTTCACCAGCAGTCTGCTCCCCGTACGCGCCGCCGGTGCCACCCGGACCGAGGGCTCGGGCCGACGACGCCGGTCGAGCCGGGCCGGGCGGTGCTGCCAGAGCCACCCGACGTCGCGGCCGAACGACTCGACGAGCAGGGCCAACGCCACCGCCACCGCGGTCACCGTCAGCGGCCGGGGCAGCACGTCCGCCGCCGCGAGCACCAGGACGATGCCCTGGGTGGCCGCGACGACCTTCCGCCAGTAGCGCGGTGGCAGGGTTCCCCGCATCCACGGCAGCACCCAGATCGCCACCACGAAGACGTACCGCATGCCGCCGATCGCCAGCGCCCAGACACCGACCGGTTCCACCACGTAGACGCTGAGCACAAGCAGGAGGAAGGCGTCGACCTCCATGTCGAACCGCGCCCCGAGCGCGGTGGTCGTGCCGGTACGCCGGGCGACGTGACCATCCACCGCGTCCAGTACGAGCGCCACGGCGGTGAGGGTGACCAGCAGCCCCACCGGGGTGGGCCGGTCGAAGGAGTCGACCGTCAACGCGGTCACACCGCCGACGAGCGTCGCCCGGCTCAGGGTCACCCGGTCGGCGGGACTCAGCCGGCCCGTGCCCGAGTCCCGTAGACCCCGGGTGAGCAGGACGCACATGACGGCCCCGTACGTGACTCCCGCGAGCCAGCCGGCGGGACCGAGGCCGACTGTTCCGGCAAGGCCGGCGAGCAGGACAACCTGGACTATCAGCCCAATTATGGGACCGCTTTGAACCGTGCGCACCCTGCCTCCGTGTCTATCGTGTGTACGCCCTTGATAGGGAAACACGTAAAATGCGGCCGTTCGGTTCGATCGATCTTGAGGAAGGAGGAACCGGTGACGCGCGAGGCACACGCCTTCTGGCTGCGGTCGCCCGGCGAGGGCGAGATCCGGTCGGTGACGCTGCCCGACCCCGGTCCCGGCGAGGTCCTCGTCCGCAGCCGGTACTCCGGCATCAGCCGGGGCACGGAGACGCTGGTGTTCGCCGGTGGCGTGCCGGTGAGCCAGTACGCGGCGATGCGCGCACCGTTCCAGGAGGGCGACTTCCCCGGTCCGCTCAAGTACGGCTACCTGAACGTGGGCGTCGTCGAGGAGGGTCCGGAGGACCTGCTCGGGCGTACCGTGTTCTGCCTCTACCCGCACCAGAGCGCGTACGTGGTGCCGGCCTCCGCCGTGGTTGCCGTACCCGATGGGGTTCCGCCTGCGCGGGCGGTGCTGGCCGGAACCGTGGAAACCGCGGTGAACGCCCTGTGGGACGCCGCGCCGCTGGTCGGTGACCGGATCACGGTGGTCGGTGCCGGCATGGTCGGTTGCAGCGTGGCGGCCCTGCTCGCCCGGTTCCCCGGGGTCCGGGTCCAGTTGGTCGACGCCGATCCGGGCCGGGCCGACGTCGCCGCGGCGCTGGGCGTCGAGTTCGCGCTGCCGGCCGACGCCGCGCAGGGACGCGACCTGGTGGTGCACGCGAGCGCGTCGTCCGCCGGGCTCCAGCGGTCGCTCGACCTGCTCGCCCCGGAGGGTACGGTCATCGACCTGAGCTGGTACGGCGACCGCACGGTGAACCTGTCGTTGGGCGGGGCGTTCCACTCCGGCCGACTGACCATCCGCAGCAGCCAGGTGGGCATGGTCTCCCCGGCCCGCCGGTCCAGCCGCACCTACGCCGACCGCCTCGCGCTCGCCCTGGACCTGCTCCGCGACCCCGCGTTCGACACCCTGATCACCGGCTCGTCCCGGTTCGACGCGCTGCCCGACGTGCTTCCCCGACTGACCGCGGGCACCCTGCCCGCGCTGTGTCACCTCATCACCTACGGAGAGTGAAAACCTTGTTCAGCGTGACCGTCCGTGACCACATCATGATCGCCCACAGTTTCCGGGGCGAGGTCTTCGGACCCGCCCAACGGCTGCACGGGGCGACGTTCGTCGTCGACGCGACGTTCCGCCGGACCGCTCTCGACTCCGACAACATCGTGGTCGACATCGGGCTCGCCTCCCAGGAACTGAACGCCGTACTCAGCAAGCTCAACTACCGCAACCTCGACGACGAGTCCGCGTTCGCCGGGATCAACACCTCGACCGAGGCGCTCGCCCAGGTGATCGCCGACCGTCTCGCCGAACGGGTGCACGCCGGTGCCCTCGGCGAGGGCGCACGGGGCCTGGAGGGCATCGCGGTCACCCTGCACGAGTCGCACATCGCGTGGGCGAGCTACGAGCGGCCACTGTGACCGCAGCAGGTGGCACCGCCACCGTCGTCCACGTGGTGCTGCCGAACGACATCGACGATCCGACCACCCCGAGCGGCGGCAACAGCTACGACCGCCGGATCTGCGTCGGCCTCGCCGGGTCCGGGTGGGCGGTGCACGAACATGCCGTACGCGGCACCTGGCCGGAGCCCGACGTGACGGCGCGGAACGAGGTGGCGCGCGTACTCGCCGGGCTGCCGGACGACGCGGTGGTGCTGCTCGACGGGCTGGTCGCGTCGGCCGTACCGGAGGTGCTGGTCCCGCAGTCGCACCGGCTGCGCCTGGTTGTCCTGGTCCACCTGCCGCTCGGCGAGGGGGCCGTGGAGTCGCGTGCCGCCGAGGGCGAGGCCCTGGCCTCGGCGGTCGCGGTCATCACCACCAGCGAGTGGACCCGGCACCGGCTGATCCACCTGTACGGGCTGCCGGCCGACCGGATCCACGTCGCCACCCCGGGAGTGGAGCAGGCACCGGTGGCGCCCGGATCGGCGGCCGGCTCGGAACTGCTCTGTGTCGCCGCCGTCACCCCGCACAAGGGCCACGACGTGCTGACGTCCGCCCTGGCGGCGGTCGCGGACCGGCGGTGGAACTGCCTCTGCGTCGGCGCCCTCGACCGGGACCCGGACTTCGTCGACCGGGTACGGCAGCAGGCGACCGCGCACGGCCTGCGGGACCGGGTGCGCCTGGTCGGCGCCCGTACCGGTGACGAACTCCACGCCGCGTACACCGGTGCCGACCTGCTGGTGCTGGCGTCGCACGGCGAGACGTACGGCATGGTGGTCACCGAGGCGCTGGCACGCGGGATCCCCGTCCTGGCCACGGCGACGAACGGGTTGCCAGAGGCCCTCGGGCACGCCCCGGACGGCAGCCTGCCCGGCATGCTGGTGCCGCCCGACGACCCGGCGGCCCTCGCCGCTGCGTTGCGCCGCTGGCTCGACGACGCCGGCCTGCGCGACCAGCTCCGGCGCTCCGCCCGGGGCCGCCGGGGCACCCTCACCGGCTGGGCGGTCACCTCCGCGCTGGTGGCGAACGTCCTCGGTTCCGTGCTGGTGACCGTGGGGAGGTCGGCATGAGCGAGGAGGTCGGTCGCGTCACCGCGGCCTGGCTCGGGCTGCGGGAGCCCGCCGACGCTTCCGCCCGCGCGCCGGAACTCGTCGAACCGGTCCGCCGTCACGTGGCCGGCAACCCGCTCACGGTGGTCCACGACCTCGGCACCGGCACCGGGTCGATGGGCCGTTGGCTGGCCCCGCGGCTTTCCGGCCCGCAGCACTGGGTGATGTACGACCGCGACCCCGACCTGCTGGAACGCGCCAAGGCCGAGATGACCGACACGGCCGCCGACGGGGCTCCGGTCACCGTCGAGACCCGGCAGCGCGACATCACCCGACTGACCGCCGAGGACCTCGCCGGCGCCTCCCTGATCACCGCCTCGGCGCTGCTGGACATGCTGACCGTCGAGGAGGTCGAACGGATCGTGGCGGTCTGCGCCGACACCGGTTGCCCGACCCTGCTGACGCTCTCGGTGATCGGACGGGTGGCACTCACCCCGGCCGACCCGCTCGACGCGGAGCTGACCGAGGCGTTCAACGCCCACCAGCGGCGTACGGTCGGCGGCCGGACACTGCTCGGACCGGACGCCGTACGGGCCACCGTGGAGGCGTTCGGCCGACGCGGAGTGGACGTGACCGTACGGTCCAGCCACTGGCGACTCGGCCCGGAGCAGGCCGACCTGACGGCCGAGTGGTTCGACGGTTGGCTGGGCGCGGCGTGCGAGCAACGACCGGAGTTGACCGGCCCGGCAGCCGCCTACGCGGCACGCCGTCTCGCGGAAGCCGCCGCCGGACAGCTCGGGGTGGTGGTCGAGCACAACGACCTTCTCGCCAACTGTGAATGAACCTTTGACCGCCGCAGCACGTGTACCCGAGAAGATGTTCTTCGAGGGAGGCCGGTTTGCGAAAGGTACCCACACCACGCCCACCGTCGCGCCGCCCGCTCGGGGCGTCCCGGTGATCCGCCCGAACTGGGCCCTGGTACGGACGGTCAGCGGGATCGGGATCCTCGCCGTCCTGCTGTGGTGGCTGGGTACCGGCCCGTTCCTCGACGGGCTGCGCCTGATCGACGGATGGGCCCTCGCGGCGGCGCTCGGCATCGGCGCGCTGACCACCGTGTGCTGCGCCTGGCGGTGGAGCCTGATCGCCGGCGGTCTCGGCGTCCGGCTGCCACTGGGTACGGCAGTTGCCGCCTGCTACCGGGCGGTGTTCCTGAACTCGACCCTGCCCGGCGGCGTGCTCGGTGACGTGCACCGGGCGGTACGCCACGGGCGGGACACCGGCGACGTCGGGCGCGGTATCCGGGCGGTGGTGTGGGAACGCACCGCCGGTCAGGTCGTCCAGGCCGTCCTCGCGGTGGCCGTCCTGCTCGCCCTCCCGTCGCCCGTACGGCCGTACCTGCCGGCCGCGACCGCGCTGGTGGTGACCGGTGTGCTCGGTGCCGTACTGCTGGCCCGGGTGCTGCCCCGGCGCGGGCCCTCCCGGTGGGCGCGGGCACTGCGCACCACGGAGGCGGATGTCCGCGAAGGCCTGATCGCCCACGGCAAGTGGGCGGGTGTGCTGATCGCCTCCACCGTCGTCGTCGCGGGGCACCTGGCGACGTTCCTGGTCGCGGCCCGGACAGCGGGTGTCACCGCACCGCTGTCCCAACTGGTGCCGCTGACGTTCCTGGCCCTGCTGGCCATGAGCGTACCGGCCAACGTCGCCGGCTTCGGACCCCGCGAGGGGGTGGCCGCCTGGGCGTTCGGGGCGGCCGGGCTCACCGCCTCCCAGGGCATCTCCACCGCCATGGTGTACGGGGCGCTGGTGCTGGTCGCGAGCCTGCCCGGCGCCGCGGTGCTGCTGATCCGGCGGGTCCGGGTGCCTGCGGTCGTGCCGGCGGTCGTGCCCCGACGAAGCGCTGTGCACGGTTGAGCGCGTCACGGTTCGGCACGGTCCAACAGAGGAGAAGAATGTACGACGCACTGCCTGTCGCGACGGTTCGGACGCAGGTCACGGTACCGCTGGAGTTCCCCGACGGATTCGCCACCACCGCAAGGGTGTTCACCTTCGACGGCTTGGTGGACGGCCGGGAACATCTCGCGTTCGGCCTCGGTGACTGGGCGGGATCGCTCGACCGGCAGCACGGCGAGGGACCCGTACCGCTGGTCCGCCCGCACAGCGAGTGCCTGACCGGAGACGTGTTCGGCAGCCAGCGGTGCGACTGCGGCCCGCAGCTTCGTGAGGGTGTCGAACGGATCGCGGCGGCCGGTGGTTTCCTGCTCTACCTGCGGCAGGAGGGGCGGGGCATCGGCCTGTACGCCAAGCTCGACGCGTACGCCCTCCAGGACGCCGGCCTGGACACGTACGAGGCGAACGTGGCACTCGGTCACGGCGAGGACGAGCGTGACTACACCGCCGCCGCCCAGATGCTGGCCACCCTGGGGGTGGAGCGGGTCGCCCTGCTGACCAACAATCCGGACAAGGCCGAGCAGCTCGGCGAGCTGGGGTTGGTGGTGACGGAGTGCGTACCGACCGGGGTGTTCCTCTCCCCCGCCAACGCCGGCTATCTGGCGGCGAAGGCCGGCCGGGCGGCCCGTGCCTCGGATCTACCGTTCGTCCGGTGACCCGGTCACCGCGCCCGGCCGGGTGGGAGTCACCGTGCCTGGCCGGGTAGCAGGAGGTGGGCGTTGACCGTACGGACCTCGTCGGCGAGGTCGGGGATCTCGACCACCTCGACACCGGCGGCTTCGAGCAGTTCCACGGCGTGGCAGTCGGCCAGCAACGGCGGTTCCCGCAGTGCGAAGACGACCCGCCGGAGCCCTGCGGCGATGATGAGCTGGGTGCAGGTCCGTGGGCGGGACCTGCGGACACTGCACGGCTCCAGCGAGCTGTAGATCGTGGCACCGGAGAGGTCCACGCCGGCCAGCTTGGCCAGCGCCGACTCCTCCGCGTGGACGTGCGTGTCGGTCTCCCGGGAGAACCCGTCGGCCAACCGCACCCCGTCGGCGTCGACCACGATCGCACCGACCGCGTAGGCGAAGCTGACCGGCGGGCTGTGGTGGGAGAGTTCGATCGCGGCGGTCAGCCAGCGCCGGTCGTCCTGGGTCACGCCGCACCGAACCGGTCGGACAGGGCGTAGCGCAGCAGCACGACATCCTCGATCTGGCGGACCTCGGCCAGGTGGGCGCGGCGTCCCGGATGCCACGGGTACTGGCCGTCGTTGACGAAACGTGGGGCGCGGCAGTCGCCGACAAAAAACGGGGCGATCACCAGGTGCAGTTCGTCGGCCAGTCCGGCGGTGAGGAACTGGGTGTGCATGGTGCCGCCGCCCTCGACCACCAGCCGGCGTACGCCACGGGCGGCGAGGTCGGCCAGCGTCCGCTCCGGGGTCACCGGGTCGCCCGCGTCCACGACCGTCGCCGAGTCACCGAGTCGGGCGCGGGTCTTGTCGACCGCCGCCGTCGCGCAGTAGACGATCTTGTCGGTGTCCCCGGCGGTGAAGAACAGCGCGTCCGGGTCGAGGTCACCCCGACCGACGACGGTGACCTTCGTCGGCGACGCGGGCAGACCCCGTGCGACCCGCCCGTCCCGGCGCTGCTGCGAGCGCACCAGCAGCCGCGGGTTGTCCAGCCGGATGGTGTTGGCACCGACCAGGATCGCGTCGCAGTCGGCGCGTACCGCGTCGACCCGGTCGAAGTCCGCGTCGTTGGAGAGCAGCAACCGCTGGTCGGTCGCGTCGTCGAGGTAACCGTCGATCGAGGTGGCGCAACTGAGCAGTACGTAGGGTCGCTCACTCACCGGCCGACTCCCTGCTTGTTTCCCGTGGCATCAACCGGCGACCGCGATCCAGGTGGCGCGGGCTCGGGCCAGTTCGGCACCGTCGGGGCCGTACAGGGTGCTGTGCACGAGAGCCTTACGACCCTCGGCGGCGGCCAGCTCGCCCACCACCACACACAGGTCACCCGGCGCAGGCATCCGAACCGGTTGGACGGCGATCCGGCCGAGCACGTACGGCCGGGCGGGGCCGATGATCGCCCAGCCGCCGGGGCAGTCGAGCGCGGCCCAGACCATCGCCGGCGACACGTCGGCCGGGACCGTCCAGGGGGCGGCGGTGCGGCCGTCCGACACCGGGCCGGGGAAGATACCGAGGCCGTCGGCGCGGTCGGGTCCGCAGACGTAGCAGGTGGGGAACGGATGACCGGTGAACCCGACGTACGCGGCAGAGGCGCGCTGCGCGTCGGCGTACCCGATCGGTGGGACCACGGTGTCGACGGCTCCGGTCGGCGCGACCTCGGCCACGACGGCGCCGTCCGGGTCCCGGACCCGGCCCTCGACCAGCGACAGCGGCGTGTCCAGCGGCGGCGGCATACGCAGCGTGACCTCGCGCGGGGCGCCGTCGGCGAAGATTCCGGCGCTGTAGCCACCGTTGCCCGAGCCGGGTGGTCCGTTGAACCGCCCAGGGATGATCATCCGTCCCGCCCTTCAGCCATCTCGCCCGAGACCCGCAACGGGCTCCCGATTGCCGTGGCGGCTTGGCCGGGCACCACACCAGACCCGGCCGACCTGCCGTGACGATACCGCGTGCCGGGTCCGGGGCCGTCGACTGGCTTTCGATCATGCCCTGTTGTCGGCTTCGATCGAGGACCGCGGACGATCATGACTTCGGTCGGGATTGTTACTAGCGCCAATCGGTTTGTTATGGAAACCTATTGGCATGACTTCAGATGCGGTTCCCGCCGGCGGCGACCCCCGCCGGCTGCTGGCTGACGCGCGCAACCTCGCGCACCGGGTCCGTCTCGCCCAACGGGTGACGTGGCTGCCGTTGCTGGTGCTGGCCCTGGTGACCTTCGGTGCGATCCCCGCGTACCGGTACGGTCACCAGGTTCTCAGCGAGTGCCGTCCAGTGGACGACGGCGAGGTGTGCAAGGTCTGGTTCCAGTCCGCGTCCATCTACTGGTGGACGGCGCTGGTCCTGGCGTACGTGGTGATCGCCGCCGGATACCTGCGGGTCGCCCGCGCCCGGGGACTGGGCACCCGGGTGGTGCCGTACGTCATCGTGGGCATCGTGCTGGTCGCCCTGTTCACCGTCGGGCATCTGGTGGTGGGGAACTACCTCCCGCCGCCGGACCGCTCGGACCCCCTGCCCTGGGTCGTCCTCGCCCTGTTCCGACTGACCGACTTCACCGGCTCGATCGGGCTGGCACTGCTGGTGCTGGCCTGGTTGGAACGCCACCGGGCGCTGCTGCTGTTCGCCCTCGGGTACCTGACCGTGATAGCAGTGCCGATCAACTTCGGCTGGGGAAACCACTGGGGCAGCCACTGGGAGTTCGCACCGATGCTGGTCATCAGCGGCGGTGTGCTGCTGCTGGGCAGTGCCGGTTTCGCGCTGGCGCAACGGCTGCGACAGCCCCGGTGACCGGCCCCGTCGACACCCCGGACGAGAACGAGACTCCGCACCCGGTCACCGGGCTCGACGACGTGGTGCACCAGCGGGTCCGGCTCGGGATCCTCACCATCGCGCACGAGGCCCGACGGGTGGAGTTCGGATTCCTGCGTACCGAGTTGGCACTGACCGCCGGGAACCTCTCCCAGCACCTGGGCGTACTGGAGACGGCCGGGCTGGTCCAGGTCGAGAAGGGCTACGCCGGGCGGCGGGGCCGGACCTGGATCACCCTCACCGCAGCCGGCAACACCGCACTCGCCGAGGAGATCGCACGACTCAAGCAGCTCATCGCCCGCGTCGAGACGACCAACGGCCGATAGGAGCAGCGGCCGTGGCAGGATCAAGAGCAATATGACGTCATTCGAACTCTGTATGGACAGCCTGGAGGGGTTGTCGGTGGGCGACGCGCTCGGCGCCCATTTCTTCCTACCCGGCACCGCCGTCGGCGACCTCGTCGCCGGGATGATGCCCACCCCACCCTGGTCGTGGACCGACGACACCGAGATGGCCTGCTCGGTGGTGAGCGAACTACACCAGCGCGGACGCATCGACCAGGACCGCCTGGCCGCCGCGTTCGGTGAACACTTCGAGCCGTACCGGGGCTACGGCGGAGGTGCCGTGGTCATCCTGCGACAGCTCCGGGAAGGCGCCTCCTGGCGGGAGGTCGCCCCGGCCGCGTTCGGCGGGCAGGGCTCGATGGGCAACGGCGCCGCGATGCGGGTCGCGCCACTGGGCGCCTTCCACGCCGGAGACTCGCGTACCGCGGCACTCGAGGCGATGCGGTCGGCGGAGGTCACCCACGCACACAGCGAGGCCATCCTCGGCGCGGTCGCCGTGGCGGTCGCCGCCGCCGAGACGGGATGGGCTCGGTTGGTCCAGAGTCGACCCGACCCCCCGGACCTGCTCGATGCCGTACTCGCCTACCTGGTCGAGAGCCGGGTGAAGACCGGGATTGAACGGGCGCGGACCCTGCTCGGGGCCAGCGTCCGCGAGGCGGCGTACGAGCTGGGCAACGGCAGCCGGGTGCTGGCGCAGGACACGGTGCCGTTCGCGCTCTGGGCCGCGGCCACCCACCTGGACGACTACCCGTCGGCGATCGTCGCCTGTCTGCGGGCGGGCGGAGACGTCGACACCACCTCGGCGATCGTCGGCGGGATCGTCGCCGCGTACACCGGCCGTGGTTACGGCGGGATCCCGGCGGCCTGGCTGGCACACCGGGAACCACTGCCGAGTCTCGTACGACAGTGAAGCGTCGGGTGGGGCGAGCCGGACGGCTCTCGCCCCACCCCACGCCGGACCGGACCTACCGGCCGGAGTCGTAGAGCGCCTTGACCTCGGCCGCACCGAGCGGGCGGTCGTAGACGTGCACCTGGTCGATCGCGCCACCCCAGTAGTCGACCGGGCCGCCGCCGAACCTGCCCCGACCGATCACCAGTGGTCCGGTCGACACCTCGCCGACGCAGGCGTCGACCTGCCGGCCGAGCTGCCCGTCGACGTAGACGCTGAGCCGTCCGGCGGCGGCGTCCCGGACACCCACCAGGTGGTACCACTGACCGGCGACCGGCACGGTCGGGGCGACCGCCCGTACGCCCGCGAAACTCATCGCGAACCTGCGGTCACCGCCGGAGTACTGGAGGAAAAACGCACTGTTGCGGTCCGCGTCCTGGCTCACCACCGTCTGGAACGCGCCGCTGGCGCTGTCCAGCCGTACCCAGGCTGCGGCGGTGTAACCACCCTTGGTGTCGAGGATGGTACGACCGGTGTCGACGTACTGGTTGCCGTTGCTGAACTGCAGCCCGGACCCGTTGCGGCCGGCGGTCCAGGTCGGTCCGTTGACCAGGGTGCCGTTGTTGCCGGCGACCTGGTCGACGGTGGTGCTGCCGGTGTTCTCGTCCAGCGGCCAGTAGCCGACCCCGGTCAGCCCCGGCGTGCCCGGTGTCGGCTGCGGCAGCTCGACCCCGTCGCAGGCGCCGGGTACGGGCACCCGGTCGCGGGGAACCTGGTTGGCGCCGGTGCCCCAGCTCCGGTTCGCGTCGGCGCCGAGCGTCACGTTCACGGTGCCGCCGCTGCGGATGAACGACTCGGGCAGCCACGACTTCGCGTACGGCCCACCGTCGAGGCGTACGGACTGGACGTACTGGTTGGCGTCGGAGGTGTTCGGGGCGTTGACGACGAGCTTCACCCCGTTGTCCCGCTCGATCCGCACGGTCGGGAAGAGCGGGCTGCCCAGGAGTAGTTCCGCCCGCCCGGTCACCTGCGGGAAGACGCCTATCGCGGCGAAGACGTACCAGGCCGACATGGTGCCGAGGTCGTCGTTGCCGGGCAGCCCGGACGGTCCGGTGCCGTACACGGTGTCGACGATCTCGCGTACGGTCGCCTGGGTCTTCCACGGCTGACCGAGCCCGTTGTAGAGCCACGGTGCGTGCAGGCCCGGCTCGTTCGTCGGGTCGTACCGCAGGGCGCTGCCGCCCCGGACCGCCCAGTTGCCGGCCTCGTCGTGGAAGAAGCCGTCGAGCCGGCGTACCGCGTCCGCCGTACCGCCCATCGCGGCGGCGAGTCCCGCCACGTTCTGCGGCACCATCCAGGTGTAGGTGGCGCTGGACCCCTGGGCGAAGCCGACGTCGGTGGACGGGCTGAAGCCGCCGGCCCAGCTCCCGTCGGAGTTACGGGCCTGCTGGTAGCCGTCGGTCGGGGTGGCGGCCGAGTTGTACGTGTTGCGCCACCAGTTGGCCCGCTGCGCCAGCGTCTGGTACTCGGTGTTTCGGTCGAGCCGCTGCGCCCACATGGCCAGGGAGAAGTCGGCGAGCGAGTTCTCCAGCGTCTCGGCCGCCCCGCCCCAGCAGTGGCAGGCGTTCTGGGGTGCGTAGTGCAGGGCGAGGTACCGGTCCAGGGCCGGCCGTTGGCCGGTGCACTGGCCGGGGCAGCCGCCGTCGTTCTCCGCCTCCGGGTTCTGTACGGTCGCCTGCCGCAGCAGCGACTCGTACGCCCCGACGGTGTCGAAGTTGCGTACGCCCATCGCGGCGAAGGTGGCCAGGGTCGGCGCGGCCGGGTCGCCGGTCATCACGTGGGTGGAGCCGTTGTTGTGGATCCAGCGGTCCCAGATGCCGTTGTTCTGCTGGGCGAACTGGTACAGCGACTGCGCGAAGTCGCCGGCGACCTGCGGCTTGAGCAGGGCGAGCAACTGGATGTGGGCCCGGTACTGGTCCCAGCCGGAGAAGGTGCCGTACTGGGCCTTCTGTCCCGGGGCGAGGCTGTGCACGGCCATGTCGCTGCCGAGATACCGGCCGTCGACGTCGTTGAAGATGTTCGGCTGGAGCATCGCGTGGTACAGCGCGGTGTAGAACGTGGTGCGCTGGTCGGGCGAGCCGCCGCCGATCCGGACCCCGCGCAGTTGCTCGTTCCACTCGCGGTAGCCCTGGTCGGCGACCGTCTGCACGGTGGCGCCGGGCCGCAGTTCGGTGTCCCGGTTCAGTTCGGCACCGGCGAGGCTGACGTAGGAGATGCCGACCCGCATCCGTACCTGGGTGCCGGTGTCGGCACCGGTGGCGAAGGTGACGTACCCGCCGGAGCCGCGCCCGGCCCGGTCCGCGCCGGTGGCGTACCCCTCGCCGCCGGTGGCGTGGACACCACCGGGGGTGAGGGTGGCGTCGGTCCAGACACCGTTGCCGACGAACGGCCGGTCGAAGGTGGCGCTGAAGTAGAGGCGGTAGTACGTCTTGCGGTTGTTCACCCCGCCGTTGGCCCGCCGGCCGCAGAACGCCCCGGTCAGCACCGAACCGGTCACCCGCTGGTGTGCGACGTCGATGTCGATCTCCGCGTCCTCGCTGCCGTTGAGCGAGTTCGAGGTGCGGAAGAGCAGGTTGGCGGGCTTGCCGGCGGGGAAGCCGAACTCGCCCACCCCGGCGCGGGTGCTCACCGCGAGGTCGGTCTTCACCCCGGAGTCGAGGGTGACCGTGTACCGGCCCGGGTCGGCCGACTCGGTGGCGTGGGAGAAGTTGCTGGCGTACTTGGCGTCGGTGGTGTCGGCGGTCGGCGAGGAGTCGACGGCGCCGACGTACGGCATGATCGGCACGTCGCCGGCCGCGCCGGGGTTGCACCCGGCGCCGTTGACGTGGGTGAGGCTGAACCCGCGCACCCGCGTGGTGTCGTACTGGTAGCCGTTGGCCGCGCCGGTGCTGGTCTGGTCGCCGCGTGTGCTGGTCGGGCTCCACGAGATCATCCCGAACGGACGCACCGCGCCGGGCCAGGTGTTGCCGTCGCGGGCGCTGCCGATGAAGGGATCCACGTAGCTGGCCGGGTCCGTCACCAGGTCCGCGCCGGTGGCGGCGCTGGCTGGTACGGCACCCGCGGTGCCCGCGACGATCGCGAGCACCAGACCGGCCGTGGCACTGATCCGGGTCATGGACACAAGTCACCCTCCCAGGGCTGTCGATGGTCGACCCGAAGCTACGGCGGACGCCGTACTGAAGATCGACAAAGGATCGTCGCCCTGGTGAATGGGGTGTGAAGCCGTCCGCCCGGCCGCCGTGACCCGGTTCAGTGCGACCAGGCGAGGATGCGGCGGACGCGTTCGTACTCCTTGACGAGTTCGGCGTCGATCCCCGCCGATTCGGTCTCGGTCAGGCCCACCGCCGAGGTGCGCCACGTCCGTCCGCGCAGCATCCGCAGGCGCATTCCGACCGGCGGGTGGCTCGCGAACAGGGAAACCTCGTCCCGGATGGAAAGCTGGCCCCGGACGCCGATGCCCGGACGCAACGCGGTCCGCGCCTCGTCGGCCGCCGCGCGCCAGTGGGCGACGCCGCGCCCGGCACGGGCCTCCCTGCGTACGACGAGCTCGATGCTGTCGGTCAGCAGGATCACCTCGTGCAGGTCCACCGCCGCGGTCGAGCCGGCAGCGGTCGCCGCCAGTTCGTCGGCCAGGTATTCGGCGCGTTGGGTGTCCCGCAGGCCGACCCAGACCAGCAGGACATGGGCGGCGAGCAGGACCCGCACCGCCATCGCCTGGACGACCCGGACGGCCATCATGACGAATGGGCTCACACCGTCGGTCGATCCGTGGTGGGGTCGGACGAGGTCGGCGGCGGAGGCGAGCGTGGTGAAGGCGGGTTGGGTGAGCAGGCTGCGTCGTACGTCGCCGTTGACGAAGTGACCCAGCTCGTGGCCGAGCAACGCCACCCGCTCCTGTGGGCGCAGGACGCCCCACAACGGCAGACCCAGGCAGAGCACCCGACGGTGCCGCAGTCCCACCGAGGTCGCGTACGCGTTGAACGTGTCCTCGACCTGCACGATGTGCGGAGCCGGCGCACCGACCGCCGCCGCCACCTGTTCGATCAGCCGGTGCAGTGCGGGCGCCTGCTCCGGGGTCAGGATGTCGGCGTGCGGGTCGGGCCGGCCGAAGCGGGGGCGCAGTGCGACGGCCAGCCCGAGTGCGGCGACGCCGGGCACGATCGCCGGTGCCGGGAAGCTGTACGTCACCAGCCAGACCCCGAGGACCGCCAGCGCGACGATGCCGACGAGCAGGAGCACCGACGCGGTGACGGTGACGATCCGCGCCGCCGAGATCCGGGGGCGGTCGAGGCTGCGCCCGACCAGCTCGGCGAACTGCCGCCCGGTCAGCCGGTACGCGATCCGGTGTATCCGTCGGTCGGCCCAGCGCCAACCGAGCTCGGGGGTCCGTCGGGCCGGTTCGAAGAGGTCGAGGTTCCACTCGCAGGCGGGACACCAGGGGGTCGCCCCGTTCACGGTCACGGTCGCCGTCGCGCACCTGGCGCAGCGGGAGAGGTCGGTGGGAGCGGCGGCGGTCGTACTCATGATCACGCGCGGAGATCATTCCGTACGGTCACCGGCAGGGCTACCGCCCGTTCGGCTCGACTCGGGCGGTGCCGGTGGTCCGCTCCCCCATGGCCCGCTCGTCGCCGACATCCGCTTTGAATGTCGACAATGGGCCCAAAATATACGACAAAGTTGCGCTTGAATATTGACAGATTTCTGCAATAACATGACGGCTCCAGCTCTGTTTCAAGTCTGTGAACGTAGCGTGACGACCCTGCGGCCACCACGGAGGACGCTCCGCCGTTGAGCGTCGGCTCACCGTCACCGTCCCGAGAGAAACGAGTCATTCGATGTCACGGAGCATCATCGGAGTTACGGCGAGGCGGTCCACCCGGCCACCGCGCTGGGTAGCGGCGGCGGCTGTCATTGGTCTCAGCCTGGTCGTCGGGGGCGGCGCCGGCACGGCGTACGCCGGTGGAAAGGCCCCGTCCGGCCCGGCCCCGGTGGTGACGCGCGCGGGACTCGACCCGTCACTCGTCGCCGGCCGGGGCGCCAACGTCGACTTCCTCGAACAGGAGGCGGAAAACGGCCGGACCAACGGCGCGGTGATCGGTCCCGACCGCACGCCCTACACGCTGCCGTCGGAGGCGTCCGGGCGCAGGGCGGTCAAGCTGACCCCCGGTCAGTACGTCGAGTTCACCCTGCCGAAGGCCGCGAACGCCATCACGGTGCGCTACAGCCTCCCGGACGCGCCCAACGGCGGCGGGATCACCGCGCCGCTCAACGTCACGGTGAACGGCGGGTCGAAAAAGACCATGACGCTCACCTCGCAGTACGCCTGGCTCTACAACCAGTACTCGTTCACCAACGACCCGAACGCCGACCTGCTGCACCCGGACTGGTGGATCACCGAGTGCGCCTGCGTACCGGCGGCCACCACCCCGACCCCGACGATCACCAAGCCGTTCCGCCCGATGCACTTCTACGACGAGCAGCGCCTGCTGCTCGGCCAGACCTACCGCGCCGGTGACAAGGTACGACTCACGGCGCCAGCCGGCAGCAACGCCGCCTGGACGGTCATCGACCTGCTCGACTCGCAGCTCGTCGCCCCGCCGCAGGTCCGGCTGATCGCGGCGAACGTGCTGGCCTTCGGCGCGGACCCGACCGGCCGGCGCGACTCCGCCGGCGCGTTCGACCGGGCGATCGCCTTCGCCAAGCTCACCCGCCTCAAGGTCTACGTGCCGCCGGGCACGTACCAGGTGAACCGGCACATCATCGTGGACGACGTGACGATCGAGGGCGCCGGAAGCTGGTACACGATCATCAAGGGCCGCGAGGTCGCGCTCGATCCCCCGGCCCCGGACGGCTCCGTGCACACCGGGGTGGGCTTCTACGGCAAGGACGCCGCGGTCGGCGGGAGCAACAACGTCCACCTGTCCGGGTTCGCGATCGAGGGCGACGTACGCGAGCGCATCGACACCGACCAGGTGAACGGCATCGGCGGCGCGATGAGCAACTCGACCATCGACGGCCTGCACATCCGGCACACCAAGGTCGGCCTCTGGTTCGACGGCCCGATGACCAACGTACGGGTCACCAACAACGTCATCGTCGACCAGATCGCCGACGCGCTCAACTTCCACATCGGTGTGACGGACTCGGTCGTGGCGAACAACTTCATCCGCAACACCGGTGACGACGGCCTGGCCATGTGGTCCGAGACGACCGCGAACGCCAACAACACCTTCGACCACAACACCGTGCAGACCCCGACGCTCGCCAACGGGATCGCGATCTACGGCGGCACGGACAACACCGTCTCGAACAACCTCGTCGCCGACCCGATCCGGGAGGGCAGCGGCATCCAGATCGGTTCCCGGTTCGGCGCACAGCCGTTCGCCGGGCACCTGTGGATCACGAACAACACCGTGGTCCGGGCCGGCACCTTCGAGCTGAACTGGAACATCGGCCTGGGCGCCATCTGGATCTACGCCCTCGAGAAGACCATCGACGCGGACATCCAGGTCGTCGGGGACCACTACCTCGACAGCACCTACAACGCGATCATGATGGTCAGCGAGTGGTCGGTGAAGGACCTCTACTCCATCAGGAACGTCCACTTCAGGGACATCAGGGTCGACGGCACGGGCACCTCCGTACTCAGCGCCCGCGTCTCCGGATCCGCCTCGTTCGAGAACGTCGACGCCCGCAACGTCGGTGCGGTCGGCATCAACAACTGCGGGTCGTTCAACTTCCCGCCCACCGGCTCGGAGTTCTCCGTGACCGACCTCGGTGGCAACGACGGGGGTGGCACCACCGGCCCCTGGCTCGCCGCCTGGGAGCTGCCGAACACCATCACCTGCGACGACCGCCCGCCGGTCGTCGTACCGCCGGCACCGTCCGCCTGGTAGGACGTCGGGAGCACACCGCGGGCGGGCACTCGGGTCAGGACAGACCCGGGTGCCCGCCCGATGCTCGTCGCCTAGCGGTCGGGTGTCAGCAGGGGCTCGTCCGCCCGGACGAAGGCCTCGGCGGCGTCGACCAGCAACCGGCGCGCGGACCGGATCCCGGACAGCGTCTCCTGCAACAGGTACTCGGCGCTCAGTGGCCGGTCACCCCACTGGGTGGGCAGGCCGACGGTGTCGATGTCCAGGCCATAGGGCAGGTAGAGCAGCCGCATCGCGTCGAACGACTGGAACGGCACGAACACCTGCGTGGTGACGACGAGCAGCCGCTGGTCCGGCCGCGGATCGTGCAGCCGCGCCCACAGCGCGAACGTGTCCGAGGTCTGGGGCCGGTACGGTGGCCGACCCGTACTCGCCGACAGCGCCGACGCGACCGGGTGCCCCGCCGGATCGGCCAGGCTGGTCCGGCGCTCGTGCGTGTACGCCGAAGGCGTCCCCTGCACGTCCCCCGACTGCCAACGTGGGCACTGCCGCTCGGCCGACGCACAGCCGCAGACGAACTCGGCGACCGTCGGCGACACCCCGAACTCCTGCTGGGCGGCGGCGATCAGCAGGTCGAACTCGTCGGTGGCACCGGGCGCGTAGCTCTCCACGACCGGCCGTTCCGGCGGATCTTCCGTGATCAGGAACCGTGGGCTGCCGAGCAGGGCGATCTGCCCGAGGTCCACTCCGGACGCACGAACCTGCGCGGCGAACCGGGCCCGCAGCAGCGGCGAACGGTAGCCGCCACCGAGCACCAGCGTGTGGTCGTAGCGCGGGTACCTCGGTGGACGTGACTCGACCAGGTCGAGTTGACCGGCGAGTGCGAGCACCCGTTCCCGGAACTCGGGGGTGAAGTCGCCCCTCGTCGCCTGCGACCGCTCCCGGTACTTGCCCGCCGGGTCGTCCCGGAAGTTGAAGTGCCGTGCGGCCATCCGCTCCACCAGCAACACCCGGTGCAGCACGTCGAGACGGGCCGGGTCCACGCCGCGTTCGAACGCGGTCGGCAGTGCCTCGTTGAGATGCAGCCATTCGGCGGTGTCGCCGGCGCTGTCCCGCCAGGCCGAGCCGTCGGCCGGCATCCGCTCGCCGAACGCCGCGAGCAACGCGGCCATCGGTTCGCTGAACAGCCACCGCGAGGCCTGAGCAAAGACCTGCTGGGCACGGTCCACTTCGAGGTCGCTCACGCCACGACCCTATCGCCTCCGCCGCCCGGGCAGACGATCCCGCGCGTCGTCCGCGTGCCACCGGGCGGAACCCGAACCGGGCGGGAGTGGTTCCCGGTGGAACAGCCGGAGCGGTACGGCATCGGCCAGTGCCCGGTAACCGGTCGGGCTCAGGTGCAGGTGATCCCCGCTGTCGTACGCCGGCAGGAGTCGCCGCGGGTCGGCCGGGTCACGCACCGCCCGGTCGAAGTCGAGCACACCGTCGAACCCGTTGCCGGTACGGATCCAGTCGTTGACCCGCCCGCAGGCCGCGGCACGCAAGCCGCTCGGGTCGTCGTACCCGGTGTGGCCGCCGATCGGCGGCAGTGTCGCGCCGTACACCCGGATGCCGTGCGCGTGCGACCGGGTGACGATCTGCTCGTACGCGAAAATCAGGTCCGCGGCGATCCGCCTCTGTGCGGCTTCGGTGGGCTCGGCGGTGCCGATGTCGTTCACACCCTCGAACACGACCAGCCACTCGACACCGCTCTGGGACAGCACGTCACGGTCGAGCCGGGCCAGTGCGCTCGGGCCGAGCCCGTCGTTCAGGACCCGGTTGCCGCCGGCCGCCTGGTTGAGGATGGCGACCCGCGCCGTGGCCGGGTCGGACTGGAGACGGTCGAGCAGCCGGTCCGGCCAGCGGTTGTTCGAGTTCGTGGTGGAACCCCGGCCGTCGGTGAGCGAGTCGCCCAGCATCACCACCGCCGCCGCGCTGCGATCGCACCACGCCTCGACCCCGCTCAGCAGGTACCAGTGCTCGGTCGGCGTCGCCGTCGGCAGGTCGGCCGCCACAACCTGGTTGCCGGCCACCAGGTACGAGGTGGTCCGGGAGCCGGGATGCGAGGTGACGTGGTCCGACGCCTGTCCCTGCGCCAGGTAGACGGAGACGGTGAGGTTCGACCGGGGCGCGATCTCGAAGTCCAGCGGATCGGAGACGACCTGCGCCCCGACCGGTACGCACACCGACCGCCGCCCGGAGAAGGTCACCGTACGGGAGGTCCCGGATCGGATGCCGCTGACACCCGCCCGCCCGTCGACCGGCTGCGCGACCGTGACGGCCGTGATCGGCAGTGCGGCGCCCCCGAAGGCGTTGGAGAAGCGCAGCCGCACCTGCCGGGTCCCGACCGACACCTGGACGGTCTGCCGCAGGGTGGCATCGGCGAACACCAGGTTGTCGCGGGTGAACGGTGGCGGCGGCAGGTTGTCGGGCTCGGTGAGCTGCGGCATCGATACCCAGGTGTGCACCCAGCGGCCGGTGGCGGCGCGGTTGTCGGACCCGCACGGTCCCGTAACCGACGATCGCCGGTCCATGCAGCCACCCTCTCACCGCAGCCGTCGGGCTCCGGCCGTTGTCGAGATGGGTCCCGGTGCGCAGGGCGCCGCCCCCGCGCACCGGAACCGGCTCGTGGTTAGCTCGCGGCGCAGGTGGGTGTGCCGCTCGGGGCGTTACCGGTGCCCTGGAAGCCGAACTCGGTCACCTGACCGGCGGTCAGCCGGCCGTTGTATGCGACGTTGCTGAACTGGACGCTGCCGGTGTTGCCGCTCCGGTTCGTGTTCCACGCGTTGGTGATCGTGGAGCCGGACGGGAGGGTCACGCCGATCGTCCAGCCGTTCGTCCCCGAGGACCCGGCCGTGACCCGGATCGTGGTCACGTAACCGCCGTTCCAGGCGTTGTTCGACAGCGTGGCCGAGCAGCCGGCACCACCGGGCGGCGGGGTGGTCGTCGGCGGCGGGGTCGTGGTCGGCGGAGTGGTGGGCGGGTTGGTGGTCGGCGGCGTCGGCGGAGTGGTGATCGGGTTGCCGCCGCTGTTGAGCGCGTTCAGCGTGGAGGTGTACGCGGCCTTCTTGTTGCCGCTGCCGTCGAAGAGCAACGGGGTGCCGCTGGCCCGCCACGAGTCGGTGTCGCGGATGCCCCAGACCGTGATCCCGGTGCACCGGGTGATCGCCAGGCACGCCTGGACCACCCGGGCGAAGTTGTTGGCCTGGGTGGTGCCGGAACCCTCGATGTCCAGCTCGGTGATCTGCACGTCGACACCGAGGTTGGCGAAGCGCTGGAGGTTGGCCTGGTAGTCGCTGGGCACCGGGCTCTGGGCATTGAAGTGGGACTGGAAACCGACGCAGTCGATCGGTACGCCGCGCGCCTTGAAGTCCTGCACCATGGCGTACACGGCGTTGGACTTCGCGTTCTGCCCGTCGGTGTTGTAGTCGTTGTAGCAGAGCTTCGCGCCGGGGTCGGCGGCCCGCGCGGCGCGGAACGCGGCCTCGATCCAGTCGTTGCCGGTGCGCTGGAGGTTGGAGTCGCGCCGGTTACCGCCACCACCGTCGGCGAACGCCTCGTTCACCACGTCCCAGGCGACAATCTTGCCCCGGTAGTAGGTGGCCACCTGGGTGACGTGGTTGAGCATCGCGTTGCGCAGGGCGGTGCCGGACATGTTCTGGGCCCAGCCCGGCTGCTGCGAGTGCCAGGCCAGCGCGTGGCCGCGTACCTGCTGGCCGTTGGACCGGGCGTGGTTGACGATGCGGTCCGCGTTGGCGTAGCTGAAGTTGCCCTGCGACGGCTCGGTCGCGTCCCACTTCATCTCGTTCTCGGCGGTGACGCTGTTGAACTCGCGGTTCAGGATTCCGACGTAGGTGGAGTCGGAGAGCTTGTTGGCCGCGACCGCGGTGCCGAAGTAGCGGCCCTTCTCGGCGGCCGAGGCGCCGAGGGTGGTGCCGGCGCTGGCGGTCGGGGCGAAGACCATGGTCGCGCCGACGGCGAGGGTTGCCGCCGTGCCGAGCACCAGGGCCAGCCGCGGCCCCGACCTCAGTCCGACCTGTCGGCCACGACGATCCTTTTTGTCGCTCATCTCTGTTGCCTCCGGACGGTTCGGGAAGGGATGGACCCGACAGGCATGGAGGACCAGCCCGCAGGTCGGAGTGCACGGATGCGAAGTCGTCGGCCTCGCCCGGCTCATAACGGCGCCCACCGCCCGGAGGGGCATACCGCTACAGCATCGACCTGGCGTCTTCTGACCATCCATCAGTCGACGTGGGCAGGCAGCGCCAACATGCCCGGCACGTCATCTTCTGGATCTTGCAGAAACAGTTGCGTGGGTCGATGTTAGCGGAAAGTTTCAGAAACTATCAATGGTCGCTCGGCGCCTGCCGTCCGGCCGGCGCCCATCCGGCCCGTCGTGGCGTGCTCGCGGCGACTGAACGTGAGCAGGCACGACACCATCGGCGACGACGGACCGGAGCGCGAAAGCAGCACCGCAAACCCGGCCGTGTTTTCAGGACATTACCGGTAACTTGCGGTCGCCATCCACATAAGAGATCGTCCCTGTGGCCCGGACGTTCAGGCGGACTCGCGTACGACCAGCTCGGTCGGCAGGACCCGGGAGGATGCCGGTTCGCGGCGGATCAGGCGCAGCAGGACGTCCACCATGTCCCGGGACACCCGTTCCAGCGGTTGGCGGATCGTGGTGAGCGCGGGATCGGTCTCGCGGGCGATCCGGGAGTCGTCGAATCCGCCCACGGCCACGTCCTGCGGCACCCGGCGACCGGCCCGGCGCAGCTCCGCGATGGCACCGGCGGCGAGCATGTCGGAAGCGGCGAAGACCGCGTCGATGTCGGGACTGGCGGCGAGCAGCTCGCGCATCGCCGCCGCGCCGGCCGCGTGGCTGTAGTTGGCGGCGTCGACCACCAGGCGTTTGAGGGCCTTGCGGCCCAGCACCTCGCGATAGCCCTGGAGCCGTTCCGGGCCGCCGACGATCTCCGGGCAGGCAATCATCCCGATCCGCTTGCGGCCCTGTTCGACCAGGTAGCGGGTCATCTGCCGGGCACCCTCACGGTCCTCGGCGGCGACGTACGGGATGTTCGCGCCGATGCCGCCGGGCTTACCGCAGGCGACGGCGGGTACGACGCCCCGGGCGAGGTCGGCGATGAGCGGGTCACCGGAGTGCGCGGAGATCAGGAGTACGCCGTCGACGTGCCCGCCCCGGACGTACCGCAGCACCCGGTCCCGCTCGTCCTGGCTCGATTCGAGCATCAGGATCAGGCTGACGTCGTGCTCGGCCAACGCCTGGGTACAGGCCCGCAGCAGCACGCTGAAGTTCGGATCCTCGAACAGCCGCTCCTGCGGCTCGGACAGGACGAACGCAACCGCGTTCGACTGCTTGGTGACCAGGCTGCGGGCACTCTGGTTGACGGTGTAACCGGTGGTCCGCATGGCCCGCTCGACCGCCTTCAGGGCGGCCGGGCTGACGTAGCGGGCGCCGTTGAGGACCCGGGAGACGGTTCCCCGGGACACGCCGGCAAGCTCCGCGACGTCGTCGATGGTGGGGCCACGGCGCATCGCCCGGCGGGCGGCGCCCCGGGACTTCGGGTGGGGGGTGGGTTCGGTGGTACCGGTGTTCGTAGCGTCGGCCACAACGACCCCTCATGCTGTGCTCGGTGAGACGAGTGCCGGTCCGGTCCGGCTCCTCGTCGTGGCGCCAGTCTTCCATGTCCCGCCGGCCGGCGACCGTACGCGGGGCTCAGCCGGGCGGCACCGCGTTGTTCCGGGCCACCCGGCCAAGCCAGCGTGCACTGGTCTTGGGCACCCGCCGCTGGTCGGTGTAGTCGACGTGGACGACACCGAAGCGCTTGGCGTAGCCCTCGGCCCATTCGAAGTTGTCCATCAGGGTCCAGACGAAGTAACCGCGTACGTCGACCCCGGCGGTGATCGCCTCGCGCAGGGCGAGCAGGTGTTGGTGCAGGTACGACACCCGCAGCGGGTCGTGCACCGTACCGTCGGCGGCGACCTCGTCCGGGTAGGCGGCACCGTTCTCGGTCAGGTAGACCGGCGGCAGTCCCGGATGGTCGGCCCGGAGCCCGACCAGCAACTCGCGCAGGCCGTCGGGCTGGACCGGCCAGCCGACGTCGGTGACCGGTACGCCTGCCGGCAACACGACCTCGGCGCCCAGGTGTCCGCCTGGTACGGCCCGGACGAGCATCTTGCGGTAGTAGTTGACGCCGAGGAAGTCGATCGGGGCGCCGACGAGTTCGAGGTCGCCCGGCCGGACGTGCCCGAGGGCGTTCGTACCGCCGAGCACGGCCACCACGTCCGGCGGGTAGACACCGTGGAGGACCGGATCCAGGAAGAGCCGGTGACTGTCGGCGTCGACGCGCCGGCTGGCCTCGACGTCGTGCGCCGACCCGGTCTCGGGTGACACCGGACTGAGGTCGAGAGTGATGCCCACCTGCTCGTCCGCGTTCCGGCTGCCGGCGCGCAGGGCGGCGAGGCCGAGGCCGTGGGCGAGCAGCAGATGATGCGCGGCAAGGTTGCGCTGGTCGAGGTCGCGGATTCCGGGGGCGTGGATCCCGCTGCCGTAGCCGGCGTGGCTGGACACCTTCGGCTCGTTGAGCGTGATCCAGTGCCGGACCCGGTCGCCGAGGGCGGTCTGCACGATGGCGGCATACTCGGCGAAGCGGTGGGCGGTGTCCCGGTTCGGCCAGCCGCCGGTGTCCTGGAGCGCCTGGGGCAGGTCCCAGTGGTAGAGGGTGACGTACGGGACGATCCCATGTTCCAGGAGCCGGTCGACGACCCGGCGGTAGTGGTCGAGTCCGCGTTGGTTCGCCGGCCCGCGCCCGTCGGGCTGGATACGGGGCCAGGCGACCGAGAACCGGTACGCGGCCAGCCCGAGAGCGGCCATCAGGGCGATGTCCTCGGGATAGCGGTGGTAGTGGTCGCAGGCCACGTCGCCGGTGTCGCCGTTGTTGACGGCGCCGGGAACCCGGCAGAACGTGTCCCAGATGGACCGCCCCCGGCCGTCGACGTCCACCGCCCCCTCGACCTGGTACGCGGCAGTGGCCGAGCCCCAGACGAAGCCGTCGGGAAACGACAGTGGTGTTCCGCTCACGCCCGTCACCCCTTCACTCCGCCGCTGACCAGGTCCAGCCGCCAGTACCGCTGGAGGAACAGGAAGAGGGCGATCAGCGGCAGGATGGAAAGCAGGACCCCCATGATCACCAGCGAGTAGAGCGCGGGCTGGCTGGCGCCCTGGTTGAGCATCGAGAACAGCCCAACGGTCATCGGGAAGCGGTTGTCGTCGGAGATCATGATGTACGGCAGCAGGAAGTTGTTCCAAATGGCGATGAACTGCAGCAGCAGTACGGTCACCATGCCGGGAACCATCGGCGGCAGCCCGACGGACCAGGCCAGCCGGTACTCACCGGCCCCATCGATCCGACCGGCTTCGAGCATCTCGTCCTGCACCACGGCGGCGGCGTAGATCCGGGACAGGTAGATGCCGTACGGGCTGATGATGCTGGGCAACAGCACCGACCAGTACGAGTTGACCAGTCCCAGCTTCGAGATCAGCAGGTACTGCGGCACCGCCAGGGTGATCTGCGGTACGAGGACGCCGGCCAGGATGGTCAGGAACAACGCCTCCCGACCGGGGAACCGGTACTTGGCCAGGGCGTACCCGGCGAGCGTGGAGACCAGGACGGAGAGCACCGCCCCGACACCGGCGTAGAGCAGGCTGTTGAGCGCCCAGCGCAGGAACACCCCGTCGCCGAAGGCGAACAGGTGCGAGAGGTTGTACGAGAACCCGCCGTTGAAGCTGGGCCGGAACGAGAACGTGGTGAACAGTTCGTCCGGCCCCTTGGTGGCGGCGATCGCGACCCAGACCACCGGCGCGACGCAGTAGGCCGCGCCGAGCAGGAGCAGGGCGGTGGGGATGATCCTGGCCCGGCTCACAGGTCCCTCCCGAAGGCTCGTTTCTGCAGGAAGCTGAGCACCCCGAGGGAAACGACCAGGGTGCCGAGCGCCAGGACGACGGAGGCCGCGGCGGCGGTGTGGATGTCGTTGTTGACGAACGCGTCGCGGTAGATGGTCATCAGCGGCACCCAGGAGGAGGGGATGGAGTCGGTGAGCGGTTGCAACGTCGCCGGTTCGCTGAACACCTGGAGGGTGGCGATGATGCTGAAGACGCCGGTCATGACGAGCGCGGGCGCGATCAGCGGGATCTTCACCCGCAGCGCGATCTGCACCTCCGACGCGCCGTCGATGCGGGCGGCGTCGTACATCTCGCGGGGTATGCCCCGCAGGGCGGTGTAGAGGACGATCATGTTGAACCCGACCCCGCCCCAGACCCCGATGTTCGCCACCGAGAACAGCACCGAGCCGGGGGCGAGGAAATCGGGCTCGGGCAGGCCGACCGAGGCGAACGCGTCCCGGATCGGGCTGACGTTCGGCAGGTAGAGGAAGCCCCAGAGCAGGGACGCGATGACCCCCGGTACGGCGTATGGCAGGAAGATGCCGATCCGGGAGGCGGTCGCGAGCCGGACCCGGGGTGTGTCGAGCAGCAGGGCGAACAGCAGCGCGAGCCCGAGCAGGTCGGTACGACGATGGCGCCGTACCCGAGCATCCGCAGGACGCCCTGCACGTAACCGTCGTCGCCGAGTACGCCGAGGTAGTTCTCCAGTCCGACGAACTGCTCGACCCGCAGGCCGAGCCCGCCACCGGTGACCCGGGAGGCGCGCAGGCTCAGCCACACCGTGTACCCGATGGGGACGAGCAGGAACAGGACGAGCAGTACGACCGCCGGCGCCACCAGCACGTACGGCGTGGGACCGCCGCGACGGCGGGGCCGGCGGGCGACGGTGGTGGGTGTGGCACCGCGCATCTTCGGTCCTCCTTTCCGCTGGCTAGGCCGTCTTGACCTGGAAGCCCTGCTTCTTGAGGTCGGCGACGGATGCCTCCTGGAGGCGGTCGACGGCGGCGGCGAAGTCAGATTTGTCCTGGATGGCCTTGGCCAGGATGTCGCTGTACTGGCTGTAGGTCACGTTGACGTTCGGCGCCCAGGAGAAGCCGCGGGCGGTCTTGGCGATGGCGGCGGCGTCGGTGAAGAACGTCGGCTGGTTGGGCATCATCAGCGGCGCCTTGCTCAGCGCCGGGGTGGACTGCCCGGTGGTGACGGCGGGATAGATGCCGCCCTGCCCGACCAGGGCGTCGACCGCCTCCGGGTCGGTGTTCAGCCACCTCACGAACTTCTCCGCCTGGGCCCGCTGGGAGGACTTGGCGGAGATCGCGGTGGCGGAACCGCCCCAGTAGCCGGTGACCGGACTGGCCGCGTCCCACTGCGGCATCGGGGCCATCCGCCATTTGCCCTTGGTGCTCGGTGCCACGCCTTCGAGGACACCCGCGCCCCAGACCGCGCTCGGCCAGGCCAGCAGGGTGCCGTCGCTCATGGCCTTGTTCCACTCCGGGGTGTACATCGGCTTGCCCGAGAGGGTGCCGTCGTTGACGAGGTTGCCCCAGAAGGCGGCCATCCGCCGGGTCGGTTCGTCGTTGATGGACACCGTCCAGGTGCCGTTGTCGTTCACCCACCAGTTCGCGCCGGCCTGTTCGGCGAGGCCGGCGAACCAGCCCGGGTCGCCGGAGGAGAACGTGGCGAGGTAGCGGTTGGGGTCCCGCTGCCGGACCTGTCGGGCGGTGGCGGCGAACTCGTCCCAGGTCTTCGGCACGGTGAGGCCGTACTGCTGGAAGAGGTCCTCGCGGTAGTAGAGCATCATCGGCCCGACGTCCTGCGGGATCGCGTACGTCTTGCCGCCGAACGAGGTCAGGTTCCAGGTCCCGTCGGTGAACTCCGACCTCACCTCCGCCGCGAGGGAGGAGAGGTCGGCGATCGCCCCGTTCGTGATCAGCACCGGCAGGGCCTGGTACTCGGCATGGACGAGGTCGGGGGCGTTGCCGGCCCGGTGCGCCGTCACGATCTTCGTGATCAGCTCCTCACCCTGGGCCTGCCGGCTCACCGTGACCTTCTGCTGCGGGTTCTTGGCGTTCCAGATGTCGACGACCTTCTCGACGTTCGTGGTCCAGGTCCAGAAGGTCAAATTCGCCGGGTCGTCCGGGTTGCCCTTCGGCGGCGCCGTGCCGTCCTCGGAGCCGCTGTCGCAGGCGGCGAGCAGGGCGGGAAGGGCGGTGGCCGCGCCGACACCGGCGATGCCCCGGAGGAAGGTGCGCCGTCCGACGGAGCCGGTGGGCAGGGAGTTCATCGGTGAGCGGCCGGAGCCGGTCGTGAGGCGGGACATGTGCCCTCCTGGGGTCCGCCGAGGGGGAAATAGCCGTTCTCTGTGAGCGATCACAGATTCGGCGTCTGACCGAGGCCGTGTCAAGGCTCTGTTCCAAATTTGTTTCCGGGCGGTACACCGCCGCCTGCTGTGGTGGACCAAACGGAAAGCGCCGCAGGTACCGCACCAGGTGCCGCCCACCAGGTCCAACGGCGGATCCGAGGGCGTACGGGGATTGGCGCACTGCACCCCTGGTGATTCTGTGAGCGGTCACGTAACGTCCCGCTACACGGCAGGGTGGCCGGCAGCTCATTACCCAGAAGGGACCAGCCGTGACTACCAGTAGGGACACCGACCATCACCCAGCGCCACCGGGACGACCGACGGGTACCGGGCTGCACCGGGTGCTGGTGGGCGCACGGGATTTCGACCGCTCGGCGGCCTTCTACCGGGACCTGCTCGGCTTCACCGAAGTGCCCGTAGAACCCTCCGGACCCCGCCCGGTACGGGGCTTCGCCAGCGGGTCGGTGCTGGTCCGGGTGACCGAGGTGGACGCCGACGGTGATCACGGCACCTGGGTCGACAACGACCTGCAGGGCGGCATCCGGCACTTCGGGATGAAGGTCGGCGACGTCGACGCGCAGGTACGGCGGCTGGAGGCGGCCGGCGTGACCGTACTGTCGCCGCCCCGCGACGTCCTCGGCGACGTACGGATCGCCTTCTTCCTCGACCCCGACGGCGCCCGCTGGGAGTTCATCCAGGGCAACCTGGCCTACCAGCACATCCACTCCCCCGGCCTGGCCGCCGCCGAGGCGGCCATCCGGCTCGACGCGCAGGACGGCCCGCGCTTCGACCACGCCGCCATCACCGTCGCCGACCTTCCGGCCGCCCTGCGGTTCTGGCGCGACCGGTTCGGCTTCGAGGTGATCGGCGAGATCCGCCACCACGACGACCCACGAGGATTCCTCATGACCTACCTGCAGGCCGGCCCGGCCGTGCTGGAGCTGTTCAGCTTCGACGTGCCCACCGCACCGCACCCGGCACCGGTCGGGTCGCCGGGTATCCAGGGACTCGGGATACGCGCGGACGGTCCCGAGATCGCCCTGGTCGACCCGGACGGCGTACGGTTGCTGGTCGGCGGTGCCCGATGAGCCGGGTACTGGTCACCGGCTCCACCGCCGGCATCGGCGCCGAGATCGCGGCGGAGCTGGCCCGGCGGGGCCACCGGGTCGTCCGGCACGCGCGTAACCACGAGGGTGCGGCCCGCGTACGCGAGGCCAGCGGCGGCGAGGTCGTCGTCGGCGACCTCGCCTCGCTCGAATCCACCCGTGGGATGGCTGCCGCCCTGCACGACCTGGGCCCGTTCGACGTGGTCGTGCACAACGCCGGCTGGGCCAGCCGGGACACCCACCGCCCGGTGACCCCGGACGGGCTGGAACAGACCTTCCAGGTCAACGCCCTCTCGGCGTACCTGCTCACGGCGCTGATGCCGGTGCCGAAGCGGCTGGTCTACGTCAGCTCCGACTCCATCACCCGCGCCACCATCGACCTCGACGACCTCCAGCACGAGACGCGGTGGACCCCGGACGCCGCGTACGCCGACAGCAAACTCGCCCTCACCGCCCTCACGTTCGCCATCGCCCGCCACCACCCGACCGTGCTGTGCAACGCCGTACATCCCGGTTGGGTCCGTACGAGGATGAGCGGTGACGAAGCTCCGTTGGACGTCGCCGCCGGTGCCGACACCCCCGTCTGGCTGGCCACCTCCACCGATCCCGCCGCGACGGTCACCGGCGCGTTCTTCCACGACCGACAGCAGGTCCGGCTCAACGCCCAGGCGTACGACCACCGGATCCAGGACGCGCTGGTGGACCGCTGTGCCGCGCTGAGCGGCATACCGCTGTCCCTCGCGTACGGCTGAAAGACCCCTCGGCTTCGCGGTCGCGCCGCCCGACGCGACCGGTGCGGCCCCCGGCCGCCGCGGAACCCGTCCCCGCCGGCCCGCCACCGCCAACCACCAGCGTGGCAGCGGACCGGCCAACCGCGAAAGGAACCGCCATGCCACCCGAGACCACCGTCCACCCCGACGACCCGCCCCGGCTGACCCGACGCACGCTGCTCGCCGCCACCGGAGCCGGCGCCGGCCTCGTCCCACTGCTGGCCACCGGCACATCCGCCACCGCCGCACCCGTCACCGCATCGGCCGCCGGTGCCGCACCGACGACCGCCCGCGCCGCCGCACCCGCCATCCGTGGCGCGGACATCTCGTTCACCCTCCAGGCCGAGGCGGCCGGCATCCGCTACCAACGCAACGGCCGGACCGGTCCACTCGAAACCGTTCTCGCCGGGGCCGGCGCCAACTGGGTACGCCTGCGCGTCTGGGTCAACCCACCGCCCGGATACAGCAACCTGTCCAGCGCCCTGCGCCTCGCCGACCGGGCCCGGCGCGCCGGGCTGAAGGTGCTGCTCGACCTGCACTACTCCGACTTCTGGGCCGACCCCGGCCACCAGGACATCCCGGCGTCGTGGCTGGGTCAGAACCTCGCCACCCTGGCCGCGACGGTACGGACGTACACCGCCGACGCGATCACCGCGTTCGCCCGCCAGGGCAGCCCGGTCGACATGGTGCAGATCGGCAACGAGGTGACCGCCGGGATGCTCTGGCCGGTCGGGCAGGTCTACACCGGCAGCACCGAACGGTGGCCGGAGTTCACCACGTTGGTCAAGGCGGGGCTGGCCGGCGCCCGTGCGGCGAACCCCCGTGGTCACCAGCTCCGCACCATGCTGCACATCGACCGGGGCGGCGACAACGGCGGCTCCCGCTGGTTCTTCGACCACGTACTCGCCCAGGGTGTGCAGTTCGACGTGATCGGCCAGTCGTACTACCCGTTCTGGCACGGGTCGCTGGCTGCTCTCACCGCGAACCTGAACGACCTCGCCGGGCGGTACGGCAAACCGCTCGTGGTCGCGGAAACCTCCTACCCGTGGACGATGGGCAACGGCGACGGGCTGGCCAACCTGCTCACCGACCCCTCCGCGCTGCCCGACGGTGGCGCCTATCCGCCGAACCCGACCGGGCAGGCGGCGTACTTCACGGCGCTGCGGCGGGTGCTGGCCGGGGTGCCGCGCGGTCTGGGCGCCGGATTCTTCGCCTGGGAGCCGGGCTGGCTGCCGGGCGTGGGTTGGGAGCCGGGGGCGGGCAACCCGAACGACAACCTCACCCCGTTCGACTGGACCGGACGGGCGCTGCCGGCGCTCGACGTCGCGTACTCCGCCGGGGCCACCTCGGCTGCCTGATCCGGTCTTCGTGCGGTTCGGCCGGGTCGGGGTGGCATGTGCCGCCCCGACCCGGCGATCCGTTACAGCACCTGGAGTTCGAGGTCCAGCCGCGCCGCCGAGGCCGGGAGCAGGTATGCGGGCAGGACACCCGGTCCGCAGGAGGCCGAACCGATGCCGTGGTGACCGGCGTCGACGGTGAGCCAGGTCCGCCCGTCGGGCACGAGGTCGGTGGGGTGGGTGGCCCGCTCCAGTGCCCCGGTTGTCCACGGGCGCACGGTCAGGCCGAAGGGCGTGCTGCCCCGTACCCGCAGTCCCGCGCCGCGACCGTCGACGAGCGTCGCCCAGCGGACGTCCGCGCGTCGCCCGTTCTCCTGCGGGAAGACGTACGGGGTCTGCATCTCGGGCAGGGTCCGGTAGAACCGGCCGACCCGGTTCGCCAGTCCGGTGTCCGGGTACGCCTCGCCCGGTCCGCGACCGAACCACTCGACCCCGTCGAGTCCGCCGGGCAGCGCCAGCACCACACCGAGCATCGGCAGCGGACCCGGCCACGGTCCGTCCGGGTCGATGTCCACGACCAGCCCCAGCCGGTCGGTTCCAAGACCGCTCCAGGTGTACGTGACCAGCAGCCCGAGGTCGGTCGCGGCCGGCGCCGCCCTGGTCCGTACGACGAGATCGTCGTGTCCCACCCGGACCGCATCGACCCGGTGGAACATCCGGTCCAGGCCCAGCCCTCGCCACACCGGTTCCATCGCCTCGCCGTGCGGGGCCCGGTCGTTGTCGGTCGGCGCCCGCCACACCTGCAACAACGGCCCGTCGACGTCCAGCGCGCCGAGCCGCAGCAGCCGCCCGGTCCGGTCGTCGAACAGACCCGGCCCGAGCCGCACCTGTCCCCGCTCCCGGCTGGGGGTGAGCCTCGTCCGGGGCGGTTCGGTGACCGGTGCCGTACCGGCGTCGGCGGTCCCGATCGGAAGCTGGGCCCAGGCGACCTCGTGTCCCGCCTTGGCCCAGGCGGTGTCGGTGGCCAGCACCGCCCGCACGGTCAGGTACGCCTCCGCCCCCGTCGCCGGCAACTCGGGCAGGTCGACCAGGAGACGGTGGCCGGGTGCCAGTCCGGCCATGTCGAGGCTCCCCCGCGCCACCTCCTCCCCCGCCTCGTCCAACGACCACCGGAAGTCCAGGTGCGCCAGGTCGGTGAAGTCGTATCCGTTGGTGATTCGCAGCGAGCCGTCCTCGGCCGAGATCCGTACCGGCTCCACCACCTTCTTGAGGTCGAGCAGCCCCGGCGACGGCGTACGGTCGGGGAACAGCAGACCGTCGGCGACGAAGTTCCCGTCGTGCAGCACCTCGCCGTAGTCCCCGCCGTAGGCGAAGAACTCCCGCCCCTGCTCGGTCCGGGCGCGCAGACCGTGGTCGATCCACTCCCAGACGAAGCCGCCCTGGCAGCGCGGGTATTTCTCGTACAGGTCCTGGTATTCGGCGAGCCCGCCCGGCCCGTTGCCCATGGCGTGCGCGTACTCGACGTGGATGAACGGCATGGCGCGGCGCCGGGCGTCCAGCGCGGGGTCGTCCAGCGGCGGTTCCGCGCCCCGCCCGATCGCGTCGACCTCGTCCACCGTCAGGTACATCCGGCTGTAGACGTCGACGTCGCGGCAGGACCAGTCGCGCTCGTAGAGCAGCGGCCGGCTCGGGTCGCGGTGCCGGGTCCACCGGGCCATCGCGGCCAGGTTGCGTCCGCTGCCGCTCTCGTTGCCCAGCGACCAGAGCACGATGCTCGGGTGGTTCTTGTCCCGCTCGACCATCCGTCGCATCCGGTCGACCAGCAGGTCGGCGAAGCGCGGGTCGTCGGCCGGGTTGCCCCGCCAGTCCGCCTCCCAGTAGCCGTGGGTCTCCAGGTCGCACTCGTCGATCACCCACAGGCCGTACTCGTCGCAGAGTTCGAGGAAGCGGGGGTGCGGGGGGTAGTGGCTGGTGCGTACGGCGTTGACGTTGTGCTGCTTCATCAGCAGTACGTCGGCGAGCATGTCCTCCTCGGTGACCGCCCGACCCCGGTCCGGATGGAACTCGTGCCGGTTCACCCCTCGGAAGAGCACCCGGTGCCCGTTGACGGTGAGCACCCCGTCGACGATCGCGACGCTGCGGAAGCCGACCCGCAGGGTCACCGTTTCGGCATCCGTGCTCACGGTCAGGTTGTAGAGCCGGGGGTGTTCGGCCGACCAGGGTTCGACGTGCGGGAGCCGTACGGTGTCGCCGGCCCGAGCGTCGATACCGAGTTCGGGCAGCCGGACCAGCGCCGGTACGTCGGCGCTCACGTGCAACGTGCCGGCGCCGGTACGGTGGTCGTAGTCGGCCCGTACGGTCACGTCGTCGATGGCGCCCCCGGCGGGGCGGGACAGCAGTTCGACGCCCCGGAAGATGCCGGACAGCCACCACATGTCCTGGTCTTCGAGGTAACTGCCGGAACTCCACTGCACCACTCGTATCGCGAGCACGTTGTCGGCGTCGGAATGGATCGTGTCGGTGACGTCGAACTCGGTGGGCAGCCGACTGCCGGTGGTGTAGCCGATCTCGACCCCGTTGAGCCAGAGCCGGGCACCGGAGTCCACCCCGCCCAGCCGCAGCACCGTACGCCCTACCGGCCAGTCGCCGGGCAGCCGGAACGTACGCCGGTAGTCGCCGGTCGGGTTCTCGTCGGGCACCCTCGGCGGGTCGAGCGGGAACGGGTAGCTGATGTTCGTGTACACGGGCGCGCCGTACCCGTGGAGCTGCCAGTGCGACGGGACCGGCAGGTCGGCCCAGCCCGTGTCGGCGAACGCCGGGTCGGTGAACTCCAGGGGCCCGTCCGCCCGGTCGGCGAAGCGGAACCGCCAGGGCCCGTCCAGCGACAGCCGGCTGGCGTCGCTGGCGTACCAGGCGCGGGCGGGTCGGGCGGACGGCGGAGGGTTGAGGGATTCGTACCAGGCGCGCTCCATCATGGGGAAACCATACTGTGAGCGCTCACAGCAGCCAACCCTTCCGTGCCGGCGTCGTACAGACCGAAGTCAGCTACCGGGGAAGAACTCCACGCCCTGCACGTTCCGCTGTAGCATCCGGGTTCGACGCGACACACGCTAGAACCGATCTAGACGAGTAAGTCCTAACTGAGTTAGTGGTCGTAGGCGATGAGTGACCTGGTCACGGGCTGGCCGGTGGTCCGGTTGTGCCAGATCGCGGCGG